>NZ_CP087263.1:2561428-2881607 GCF_020923435.1 Brevibacillus humidisoli
TGCGGCCGCCACGTGACAGGTGCAGCGTCTCATCCCGTTTAACTGACAGTGGCAGCCACTTCGCCGACTGCTCAGCCGTACGTTCCTCACAGCCATAGTACTGCCAGGAGACGTTGGCTGAAGGGATTACTTCCGGTTCGTCCTGTCCCGGCAGGAGATCCCTCCATCCCCTGATCGTTAAGGAAACCTCTGTTTCTTTTGGCAATGGATGGTCAAATCCGATGTGCAGACGTGCTCCCTCCAACGCTTCTGTGCCAAAAGGATGAAAAGAGGCTCCCACATTACCGTTGGCTGCTGACAAGTCGTGCATGTCTGATCCTGCATGCAGGATCAGTTTCTCAATCTTTGCCGGAACCAGCCAAAGCGATTCTTCCGTTTCAAACGGCTGATCAAGAGCGAGCAGTTTTGTCCCACGGGGCAGGATTCCCGCCGACTTCACCCCGCTGAAGGTAACATCTGTGCGTGCTTGTCCTGCTGTTCTCTGGCGCTCTCCCAGCAACTTGTAAAACTTTAGCTGATTTTTTGTCGTCACTCGGTTTAGGTAGTACTGCTGCATCTCTACCAGCCAGGCGAACATCTCGAGAAACGTGATGCCGGGATCATGCTGCAGGTCGTCCGTCCATTCCGGCAGCAGACGGGGCATCATCTTTTTGGCCTTTTCGACCATCTCCGCGAAGCGTCGGTCGTCTAGATCAGGCAGCGGGAGCATCTTCTCCCTCCTTTCCGTTTACACAAGGTTGACAGCGACACGATGGGTACCGTTCACAATGACGCCGTGAAGCATGCTGCCCAGGCGCTCGGGATGAATCTCAGTCCGTTCTCCCTCCTCCACCACATGGACGGTCAGTGAGAGCTTTTCCACATGATTCACTGTGTCGATTCCATTCAAAAGCGGGTAGACAACAGAGATATGAAGCTGCTGGCCGATTCCCCAACCCAAACCGTCCACGTTGCCAACATAAGGGTCGAAAAAGCGATCCAGTTTTGCCAATGCCTCCCGTTCCGTTGGAATGATCGCCTCCATCGACTTTACAGCCAGAACGGCACTGACGGAGATCTCTAGGTAAGCTGGTTCGATCACGTGAAGCCGCTGGGAAATCGACATCGCCGCAGGTGCTCTTTTCAGCAAGTACCGCTGTACCTGCTGTTTCAATTCAGGGAAAAACATCTGCTGCCGAGCCTTGCCTCCTTTGGGTAAAATCACGATCGTAACCGCTCCGCTTTCCCTCTCCATCTGTGCATTGTAGTTAGGCAGGCACTTCACCTTGGCAATCTCATGAAACGCCTGTCTTGTCAGCCATTCGAAATCTTCTGCCGTTACGGCCCGATCCCGATGCTTGATCAGCTGAGGTCCCCGTGCCAAAGCTTGCTCCAACATCTCCGATTCACATCCACCGCTGGCGGGCAGTGGGTTGGTGAGGCCTTTGACAAATGGAATCGGTTTGTCCAGTCTGTTGATATGTCCGGCCTCGACGTTGCCTCTGCCCCCGCCTCCGGTTTTGTAGTTAACCTTGATCTTGTCGCCGCCTGCGTTGGGAATGGACATGCCACGCCGCCCATCGCCAAAACGCAGCCTTCCAGAAGCTCGATCGATCACATAGTGGCGGTCCGCTTCGCGAGAGTGAAAGAAGTCGTCGACCCGCTGCCAGCGGATCCATGCTCTCAGCACCTGTCCGTCTGAATCACGAATCACTTGCGTCTGTGTCCAATCTGCGAGTTGCAGCAGTTCTTCCTCGTTGACGTGTCCGGTCTCATCCACCCAGACCTCTTCCGACAAGACGGGAGTTCGAGCCAGCCTGTACTCGGCAGCGGCAGCACTTATACCCGGGACCTCTTCTGGCATTTCACCGACGATATCCTCCTGCTGAACAGCTATAGTCGTATTGAGGTACATTCCGTTCAGACCAGGAACCGGCTTGTCTGAACCGTACGCATCATCACGATTGACCGCACGCAGCCAGTAGAGGGATTGGCCAAACAGCAAATCGCTCGCCATATCAGACGGAACGGCGAATTGCACCGTGCCTGTGCGGGTAAATCCGTTCGTATCATCTGATACCTTGAGCGGATGCCACTCTACTCCTTCCGGCGTTCTGCGCCTGTACTCCCAATCAACCACAGGCTGATGTCCTGGCAATTGTCTTGGCTGCACCAGGTCAAACAACAGGCTGAGCGGTCCCTGACGCAAGGCTCTGTCAAATCCCATGTACAAGCTGGGATGATCCCCATCTTGCTGATCGAACAGGAAAAAGGGAGACTGCCCCGTGTGGACAGACGGAGCGTGTCTCCGATAGGCCAGGTTGTTCAAGGTGAGAACATGCCGTGGAGGACGGGCCTTCTGATAGTGATAGCGCAAGCGAACCTGCTTCATCACCGGCGTCACATAAATGCCGTTGGGTGCGTAGAGATTGGAAATGGAAAGGATACGGGCCCGAATCCAGTAGTTAGACTGAGCGTTGACATAGGTCTGCTCCATATCTGTCGGACAGACAAACCGCAGTGTATGCTTCTGACCCGTCGGTTGTGAAAAGAAAAGTTCGCCTTCGCTTTCTGCCTCCTCCAGGCGCATCCATCCCTGTCCGTTCCAGTACTCCCAAATGACGCGTTCGATCCTGATCTTGTGCGGCTCTGGTTGTTCCACCTGCTGCCGCCGCATAATCCACTTCCATTGGATCGGCGGCGTAGCAGCAGCTGGTCCTTTCACTTCTTCGGCGTCCAGGAGAAAGGAGAGTGAGACGATGGCACCCGGCTTGCTGAATGCTTCCTCACTGGCCAGATACAAGATATCGTATGGGGCGAACTGCTGGCCAAACGGATAAAACGGCTCCTTTTGGTCCAACTGCAGATCGTTGTGAAACATCAGATCTGGTGCCATACCGCCCGCTTGTTCGCCATTGCTGTATGCGGTTCGCAGCAGAATCTGCTCGACTGGCGGATGACTCAGCTGCCGCAGGCGTCCGGGTTTAAGCCTGCACTTGATCCAGCGGCTCTCGAGACCATCAAGAACTGCTTCCCCGATACGTCCGATCTGCCTTTTGTGCAATAAGAGACGATGTCCTTCCGCCGTCACCTGGTCGAACGGATGCCAGTCGTCCTCCCCTCGATAAAGCCACTGTGCATTAGCCGGATCCGCCAATTCGGCGCATCGTCTCCACTCTTGTTCCGATGCGGGATCATCTCTCCACGTGATTTCGACGACCACACCGTCACGAACCAAAAACAGATCGCCGTCACCGATAAACAAGCTGTGTTCCTGCCTGTTTGCTTCCTCTTCCACGGCAAACAGCGGCACTGTCCCCGCATGTTCGGCCGTCAGCCGCGACGTCACCTCGGCAATCCGGTCAAACCGATTATCAACGTTATAAAGAGCAGTCAATGAAGCCGGAGTGAGCAGCAGCGGACGTACGGTCTCAAACGGAACCGGATCGTCCTCATCGGGAAGCTGTGCAAATAACGGCGTCCCCTCCGGAACCATCACCGTGTCCTGGACACCGGGAGAGAGCTGAAACGACACATAAGCACGCGCTGGCTTGGCCGGAAGCAGACTGACATTCAACATGTTGAGATAGGCAACAAAATTCTTCAGTGGGACACGGTTGAACCGTTTGATGTTATCAGCAAACAGTTCGGAAAACATCAAAAACAACACCGTCCCTGGATCGGGATCCTCAGGGGAGAACCGCCATTCTGGCGTGTAGTACGGTGCCAATTCCTTCATTTTCTCCACCAATTCAGCTGTTCCCCGCTGGTCTAATGGAGGCGGTGACGCTGGATTGACCATCTGCCCTCTGTCTCGCTGGCTCCAATCACTCATGACTAGTACGTTCCTTCGCTTAGATTAAAGGGATACACCAGATTCACCACGCGGTTGGTTGCCTTGACAAGATAGCGAATGCTTAACGAAACACTGCCGGCTTGTCCATGCCTCACTTCGGCCTTCACTTCCACGTCTCCCACCCGCGGTTCCCAGTCTTCAATCGCTTCCTTCACGTTTGCCTCCAGCAGCCGCAGCGACGTCTCGTTGGTCGTGCCAAAAACAAACGGTCGAATGGTCGTGCCGAAATGGGGGCGCATCACCCGTTCGCCTTTTTCCGTCCACAAGATGATGCGAATCGCTTCGGCGATGTCGTCCTCATAAGACGCCATCTTGATCCGGCCGGTCGCCGCATCCACTACAACGGGAAACTTCCAGCCGATTCCGTGAAGATCTCTCCCCATCAGACTCTTCCCTTCTTCCAGTTTAATTGATTTTGACAACGGTTCCCTTGATCGTTACCGCTCCGCTGTCTGATTTGACGTTGATCAAGGCCCCTTTGATATTCACATTGGCATTGGCCTCTATGTTGACATCCATCGATTTCAGCGTGATCGACTTGGCAGCTGAGAGCGTGATTTCTCCCTGAGTGGTGATGGTTACGGTCGACTGCTGAGCTTTTACTTCCACCTTGTCCTTAGAACCGACGATTTCATAAGAGTTGATCCCAGCGATTGTTATCGTCTCGGCCGCGTCGTCCATCTCCACTTTCTGTCCTTTGCTGGTTAGAATCGTCACCTTCTCCTTATCCTTGGTGTCGTCCAGCGTAATCTCGTGACCCGATCGTGACCTGATCTTACGGAGATTGTTCTCCTCGTCACCAGTTGGGTTTACCTGCTGACTGTTCCATAGCATGCCGATGACGTATGGCTGGCGAATCTTTCCCAGATGAAAAGCAACCAGCACTTCATCCCCTACCTCTGGTATGAACAGACTCCCCCGGTCGTTGCCTGCCATCATAGTGGCGATTCTCACCCAGTCTGTCTCATATTCATCCTCTCGCAGAGGCAGTTTCAGCTTCACTCGACCGAGGCCTTCCGGGTCTTTGTTGTCTGTCACGGTTCCGACCAGCACGCCATCGATCTGTTGACCGGCGGCATAAGTCTGAGAATACTGTCTATTCATTGTCATATGGCGTTGCCTCCTACGCGAAACCTGGTGAGGTAGCCGCTATCGTCAATCGTGTGGGTCACGGACGTCAGATAGAAGGGCTGGCTTAACTTATTGCCCAACCCTGCCAGTTTCACGTACCGGCCCGCTCGCAGCTCCGGTATTCCCACCGTCTCTCCTTCCCCGGTCAACAACTGCATCGCCCGCTTGTTGAGTATGGCGTTTGCCTGCTGCTGAGCTTCGGCAGCCGATACCACGTCATTGTAGACGTATTCTTTTGCTTCGCCGAGCGCCTTGATCAGGTCCGGTCCGGTCTTGGAGTTGGAGCCCAGTTTGGTTACGGATTGCGATTCCGCCTCGATGTGCGTGAACTCCTTTTCATTCCATCCCCGCACGACGACCGAACTGATCTGCGAGGTTAGATTGGCGTCTAAGGAAAACGCATGCAAACTCTTCCCCCATTCCAACGTGAGCACAGGAGATGTATCGGAAGAGCGTTTCCGGAAGTACATCGTTTTGCCGACAACAAAAAAATCGTAGTCGTTCGCCTCTGCCAACCAGGATAAAAAGTGGAAGTCTTCTTGTTCATTCTGGACGACGAGGTTGTGTACTTCTGTCGTATCGTCCACTTTCACTTGCGAGACGTATTTGGAGCCGATCTCGCGAGCTACCTCGCTGTGCTTTTTCTCCTTCCAAAAAGCGGAATGCTTCCCCTTCATCATCAAAAAGGACATGTCCATTCCTTTGACGATGATCCGTGAACTGCCGTCGTCGGGGAGATCAAAGGTAACAGAAGTAATCATGCCGTAAAAGACCGTCTCCACCTTTTCACCGTATCCCATCTTGATCTCCACATGCTTGCCTAGTGAAAAGTACTGATCGACATACAGGAATTCTTGTTTCCCCCGATCAAAAGCATTGGCGACGACAAATGAAAAGGCGTCCGCTTTTGAATCAGCACTGGTATCAACAGTCACACTGTCAATCGGCACTTCTTCCTGAACCAGGTTGCGTCCATCGACGCTTACTTCAAATGCGGGCCAGATAAAGTTGGCGTATTTTTTCTCCAGATCGTTGTATTCGTAGGTTTTGCTGTCCAGTTTTAAATCGGCCATCCTTCACACCTTACCGTGGGACATTAAGAACCATGCCTGCTTGCAGACGACGGGGATTGTCAATGCCGCTGGCTTCGGCGATGTCGCGCCAACGCTCCGGGTCCTGATACTCCTGCTGGGCAACCGACTGCAAGTCCTCATCCCCTTGGAGAACCCGCTGTTTTTGATTGCGTCTTGAGGAGGCAGATCCTTTTTCTTTCTCTTTCGGTTTCCCTTTGGTCTTGCGGATTGTCAGCGAGAGTGTAGCTCTGACCGGAAAGCCGGATTGGGAGAACATGGTGAACTGCTGGGAAATCGATTCAATCCGCCCGGTAAAGTTGAGCGACCCCCAGACAAACTGACAGACGGGTACCGGGTCACCGACTGATTTGTGCTCAAGCTCCACTACTCTGGTGATCCGCGATGTGTAATCGCGAACGTCCTCGTCTTGCTCGTATGTGTCGAAAAACAGCGTCATGGCGAGCGATTCATCGCCGCCGATAAACTGTTCTTTTCCGACTCCGCCCACATTGCGCCATTCGTACCTGTTGTTTGCGTCCAACTGATATTGGGTCGGGTTGAACATCACATCGATGTCTTCGCCATCAATCACGATTTTGGCTTTGGCCAGTCCCATGATCCTCCCCCTTTCCTGTATTCCCTCTCTTGATTACACCCCGCTTCGCTGTCGCTCCCAGGAAAGCCTTCGTTCGATTTCCTTGTATACTTTTTCGACGATTCTGTTCACATCAAGGGAAGCCGCGGCTGCCTTGTTTGCTGTGCTGCCTGGGCGATCGGTCAACTGGATCGCTGCTTGTTGTACTTGCTGTGCCTGTCGCTCTCTTTGATCTGCAGCAGCCGTTTTTTTCGGCTGCAGATATTCCATCACTGCGAGCGGTACGGAATGACGCTGCTGCAAGCTATTCTCTCTCCGCCTCTCAAGCTGCTCGCTGGTCATTCCCCTGGATCTTGGCAGATGAATGGCTGGCTGCTCAGGCGAAGGGAAGGAAGGACGTCGCCCTGCCCACAGTAGGTCTCCAACCGGGCGATAAAAACGGGAAAAACGATCCCGCTCTGAAGCGGTCGAGCGGTGCAGCCATCTCTGTCCGGCTGACCGCTGCTCTTGGCCAAAGAGGCGGGGAGACCCTTCTTCGCCCCTGCTGCCAGATGCTATCGACCGCGTTGACGCAGGAAGAGCGGAGATGACGTCGATCCCCCCAAGCGGCTTGCTCCATCCTCCCGCTCTTGCCAGGGAGAGCTGCGGCGATGAATCGGATGTTTGCTGCCACTGGGGCTGCTGCGTCGGAATGCCAGTAGCGCTCATCATCCGGCGCCCTGCATCTGTGACGAAAGATAGGGAGTCGTCCGGCCTCTCTTGAGACCACGTAGTTCGGTGTATCGATTGGAGATAGGAGAGTTCCCCATTCCATGCAGCTACCTGAGACCAGATGCTGGAGCGCCATTGCATCGTCTGCTTCAAATCTGTCGGCATCCGCGTTGAGATTGTGCGTCGCCATAACGCAGGAGGCGATAATGACGCCGCTCTCCCTGCTGTTGCTGTGCGCTGCGGTCTTCGACCAAGAAAGGGCTCTGTCATCCCGCGTGCGGATGCTGTTCGACTCCGGTACAGCTGGAACCTGTACAGTGATCTTGGCAGCGGGGTTGTCTGCACATCAGGCACCAGTTGCCGAACTCCTCCCGCAGCTATTACGGGCTCTGCTTGCCCTGTTGTTCTACCGCGCTGTGACATGTGCCAGAGCGTTATCCCAGCAAGCGGATGCGCGCTGCCGCTAGTCATCATCCTGTTGATGGGGGAACCTGCAGCAGGCTGAAGGATATGCAGACGACCAGCTTTGCCGCTGACCGACGCAGGCTTTCCCTCAGAACGGTCGGACAGCATCGTTACAGGTCGTGCCGAGCCTATGGACAGAGGCAGGAGATAAGCAGGCCGTCCAATGATTGTAGACAGCCCTATGGTTGCAGCCAATCCCTCAGCAGAAGGGACTCGCGAAAACCGACCGTTCGCATCATAGACAGAAACGGACAGACTATCCTGTCCCCATCTGATCATCTCCCGTATCCGGTGCAACCGTTTAACCACATTCTTCTGTGTACTCCCGGCAGTTGCTGCTTCCCTAGGCTGTGGCACGAAAAATCGATCACCAATGGAGTTGAGCGAATGCCCTGCCTGCTGCGGCGCCAGTTGGAGAAGAGATACCCATTGAGCCATATGAGCCCAAGATCCCGGCCAACTGCCAACGTGATGCACCAGCAACGTACTGACCATCCGAGTCCAAGATGCCTGCATAGGAGCTTGCAGAGCAGCTTGCAGTTCGCCTTGTCCACGCAGGAATCGGGTTGGCTCAGCTCGGCGTCCTGACGACATCAGATTAATCACAGGATCGGTCGAGCCAATCCCCGTCCCCCCGCTCCCGCCAGCTCTTGCATTGAGAGTATGGCTTGCCGACAGCTTTGACGGCATCAGCCATTCTTTTCTCACCCATTTCGTCTTAACGCGCGGCGGCAAAGAGAGCGTTGGTTCCATTTCCCTATCTACGCCATAGAGCGGTTGATTTCCGTAGTGAAAAACCTTTGTTATCGCCCTGCGATCGTGAACCGAAAAGAGAGGTTGCCTCCCGACGCGCAGAGCAAGGAGAGCCCCTTTAGATAGGATAGGTCTGAAGTCGGGCAAACCAAGGTGTACCCGCTCAGCACCGTACACAGGCGTATGCTGACTGATCAAGCCGGACACAGATGCGGGCATGGACAGGCGATCGTGCTTGACTCCATGCTGTGTCCACAGCAGAGATACCTCAGGTCTTAACGCCCCCTCCCTTTCCTGCACTCCTCTTGGCCTCAAGCGGAGGGAGGAAGACACGTTGCGTCTGCTATCGTCGCTTTTTCCTGCAAGCTTCTGTTTGCCGGTTGGCGAGCTTAGGACGGTCACCCTCACGCTGCGCTGCCAAATCTCTTCCCTGGTGCGATGAGGAGAGGAAGAGGGGCTGACAGCGTACAACGCCTCGGTGATCGGCAACGTCCTCACAGAACGAGCCTGCCAAGGAGAGACGTTGTCGTTCCCGGACATCCGGAGAGAGAGCGGCGGCCTGTATGAACCCCAATTCGGGGAGAGGACCTGTCTCATCATGACCAAGCGGGATACCAACGAAATAGCATGCTCTGCATGATCCGTCCTTGGCTTCCCGCTTACAAGTGGCCATCGCACGTGCGGGTGAACGATCCGCAACATGTCGGCAGATGATTGCATCCCATTCGGCCGCTCTCCTTGTTTCCGCAGTACGGTAGAAAACACTCCGTTCAAAACCCTCTGCTCCGTGTTGTCACGCGTGAGCTGAGGTAGAACGGATCGTGATGGTATTGGCACCGTTGGCTCGGTCCTGTAGCTTATCCCCTTCTCCTGGCGTAAAACGATAGGAGATTCAACTCTCAGCCGTTCTCCTTGTTGTTTCTTCCATTGAATAATGGCAGGAGAGAGACGAAAAATGGCTTCTTCGGCTGGTCCGGCATGCGGGGGAGAGGCGCGACCATCGAGGAAGCCCTTCCGCCATTCCAGCAGAGGAGAAAGCTGCATTCGGTCTCGGGCGAAAACTGGTGAGCTGAACGATGCGCGGCCAGTGGCATTGAGCCACTGCCACTGGGGATATGCCAACAGTACCAGACCAGAGAGCAACGACCGCGTGGCCGAGGCAACACGTCCCTCCGGACCGACGTTCCCTGTCATCAACGATGAATAAGGACGTGCTGTAGTTCTCAAGAGCATCTCTTTAGAAGTTGCAGACGCGTTATGCGACTTCCTCTCTCGTCTGGTGTCTCCATCCTTTATTCCAGCTTGGGAACCCCACGGGTGAAGGGCTGTTCCACTGTTTGCCTTCAGACTCCCCCCCTGTTGCGCGATTGTCTGTCGCTTCGTTTCCGCAACGTTGAGATTCACTGACCAAAACGACTGCTGCTGCGGCGTGATCTGGATTTTTACCAGTTTCGCTTGTCCGCTTTTTGGTTGAGCCGGTGACAGCGGTAGAGATGGTTGACCTTGATAGTGAGCAGCTACAGCAGGAGTGTTCCCATTGTTGAATGGCGTAGCGGACTGGAATCGCCCTGCTCTGCTGTCGCTTAGCGATACTGATTGGAGCCATTCAACACTGCTGTGATTTCTGAACAGAACCTGCCGTCGTTCATTTCCGCTGTCGCTTTGCAACTGGGACTGGAGCCGTTCAACGCTGCTATGACTTCGCAACAGAGACTGAATCCGTTCAACTCCATTGTGACTTCGCAATAGAGACTGAATCCGTTCAACTCCGCTATGATTTCGCAGCAAAACCTGCAACCGCTCCACTCCGCTGTGGCTTCGCAATACTGACTGAGTGGGGTTGGCATAGTATGGATGATGGATGCCCATATTCAGCATGATCCGATGGAACAGGATCATCTCCGGCGTTTGCTCACTGATGGGATCTCGCAGCACAAGCGCGACTCGCCCCCATTTGGAGGAACGGCCGAATCTGTACTTGGCAAAGATCCGCTTGCTAAACGAATCGGCCAGTCCTGATCCCCTGTGCTGTCCTGGTTTCACTCTACTGCTTCCGATCATCCATCCTACCCCTTTACATCCTCGTTACAAACTCCAACTGGTTGTGGAGAGCCTTCAACCCGTGATGCGCCAGTTCCAGCTTCTCCACAGCGATCTCATTGCCACTGGCATTCAGATCGGGGCCGATCCATTTGACCGGATACGCTTCGAAGAAATTCCACCTGCATAGTTCATAGCCCCGGTAGTTCTGCAGAATGATGGAACCGCTTTTCCTCCTCACTTTTCCCACGACAACATCCCTGTACCAATTCCACAGTTCCCCTGAACTGGTAACCCCCTTGGTGAGGGTGATGTTTCCGTACTTGGTCCGCTTGGGCAAAATATGTACATACTCGTTGACCCCACCCTCTGCGTATTCCTCTACTTCCGTATCCGCCTGCAACCCGGACACCTGGGTGAATCCGGCGGTCAAGATGCCGTCAATCTCCACCCAGTAGCGAAACGTGCCCGTTACTTCCCAAAACCGAAATGGCTGTTGCAAAACGCCTCATCACCCCTTGTTAAAGACGTCAAATGGATTCTCCGGCTCATCGTTCAGTTTGCGATTGATCTTGGAGATCTCTTCGCAGTACCGACGCCGGTCCCGATGTTCCAGTGCCATGATTTCCGCGTGCGACCAGTGGAAGTAGTAGGCGATAAAGCCGATCTCCTCAAAGATCCGCTCGACCGGATAGCCTACAAGACCTCCCCCATCTCCCCTAAAAAAGGCATGTCCATCTCGTATTCATGCTCACATTTGGGACAAACCGCCTGTATCTTTAGATGCTCCACTTCATTGATCTGCCGGTAGAAGTTTTGCAGAAACGTGAGGTCGGCGGTAAACAGTTTCTCGATTACTTTGGTATCGATTGCCTGCAGATCGCCCAGCTTGGTGATCACCCGGGCCAACAGGATGATCGACAGATAGCTGGGATTTTGCTGCACACGCGGATCGCGCATCGGCAAGATTTCATCTGCGGCCGTAGCCAAGCGCATCGTTCCCCGCTTGTGCAGGTTGCCGTGCTCGTCCACGTAGCCGCGGGGCAGTTCAAACTCGTATTCTGTCATAAATGCCATGTGCTTCTCCTCCTGTCTCAGTCGCTGCTGTCATCGTCGCTGGCCTTCCATGACGGTCTGATGGCCACCATAACGGTTTTTAGGCCAAGACTTTACTTCGTACGGGTCATCCCTTCATGAGCCATCTCCAGCAGCTCGATTGCCACCTCCGAGGCAGTCCCGTTGAAATCAGGAGCCGTATACTTGGCCGGCCAAGCTTCCCTCACCTGCCAAGTAGCGACGTCGCTGCCTTCTTCGTTGATCGCAATAATGGTTATGGTTTTGCGCTGTACCTTTCCCTGTATGCATTCCTGCATCCAGTTGTACATATCCATCGAGTCCGTTACTCCCCACTTCAACGTAACATTGCCGTACTTGGCCAATCCGGGCAACTTGCGCGGGGTGATGGGCTCATTGCCTTCCCGGTATTCCACCACGTCGATCGAGGCATCAAAACCGGACACTTCACTAAATCCGGCTTGCTGGATGCCGTCCACCTCGACGCGGAATCGAAACTTGCGATACGGATCTTTCCGTTCTCCTGCCATAACGTCTCCTTTCTCGCGAATCGGCGCTTCAAACTATTGGTTACTGTTCACTCGTTTTCTGTGTAATGCGGAAGATGACAAACTCAGCAGGCTTTACTGGTGCCACACCGATGATGCAGATCAAGCGACCGTTGTCGATGTCGTCCTGGGTCATCGTCGAACGTCCGATGTTGATGTAGAACGCCTCGGCCGGACTGGCCCCCATCAGTGCACCGTCCCGCCATACCCTGGTCAGAAATCCGTCGATGGTCCGCTGCACACGTGCCCAGAGCCGTTCATCGTTGGGCTCAAAAACCACCCAGTTGGTGCCGGCTTTAATCGATTCCTCCAAGAAGATAAACAGTCGACGTACGTTTACATATTTCCACAATGAATTGGAAGAGCAGGTACGCGCCCCCCAGATGCGAATTCCTTGTCCGGTAAAGAAGCGAATCAGGTTGATGCCTTTCGGGTTCAAAATATCCTGTTCACCTTTGTTATATTGACAATCCAGTCCGATCACCCCGCGAACCACTTCATTGGCCGGTGCTTTGTGAACTCCACGCGTCTGATCGGAACGGGAATACACTCCGGCAACGGAGCCGGACGGCGGGATGAAGATATTCCGCTTCTCCAATGGGTCAAATACTTGCAGCCAGGGATTGTACAGGGCCGCATACGTGGAATCAAAGTAATTGCGGTGAGCGATGACATCCTCCACCCTGGTTTTTTCCCGCGGAAAGTCAAGGATCGCAAAACGGCTCTTCAGGTTCTCACAATGAGCGACCAAAGCCAACTGCACGTTCGGATCGGTGATGCCGGGAATCGCCATGATGCTCACTTCGTCGTTGTCGATGAACGATTGAATCCCTGTCCGTCTGCCCGGCCCTTTATCTGTTCCGATAAAATCAGCCGGTGACAGGCTCGATACAGCACCGTCGCTTCCGTTGGAGAGGGCCGTCTTGAACACTCCCTCTTCCTGGTCGAAACCGCTGATTCGCTGGAACGGTGACTTCACCTCTTCCGGTTCGGCGCCTGCCGCGATGACTCTGATTAGATTGGAGCCTGCCGTGATTTTTTCCACATGATTGGCCGCAGCGGCATTGAGTGTCAGCTTTTCAAACGTCTCTACCTCATCCCCGTATACCACCTGCATCGTGAACTCACAAGTAGCCAGCACTTTCTCCGGAATGAGATTGTCGTCCACCACCGACTCATCGCCATCCAAGTGTACGGACAGCTCAATTACGTCATCCTGCGCGTGCACAACCTTGGCGTACTGTTTCTGTTCTCCATCGGCAAAGAGGACCACATCACCCGGTTGGAAGCCGGCGGAACTCTTGACGCGATAATGCCGTGAACTTGCTGGATCTCCGATCACTTCGTAAATCTGCGTCTTCGCCTTGCTGTCAGGAAGAAACAACACGCGGATCTGATTCCCCCAACTGCCGGGGTTTTTCGCTTCCACCCGCAAAACGACCTCTTCGCCCTCGGCAGCGTTTGCTGCCGGACGGGCATCGGCAGGGGCCACCCGCATCACGTAGCAGCGCGATCCCCCATTGACAAAAAAGTGTTCCACCGCATAGGCCAGATAACGATAGGAGCCGAATGCGTTTTCCGATAGATGACCACCAAACATCCGCTGGAAGTCAGCGAAACTGGTCACCAGTTTGGGAACGCCCTCCACCTCTCCTCGCTGTGCAACACCGAGAAAACCGGCTGTACTGGTACTAACCCCCTCCAACGGCACTGACCCGCTGTCAAACTCTTCTACATAAACTCCTGGCGATAAATATTCCGGCATATTGTCCCGGTTTCAAACAGCGTCCGCGGTTTAAAACCGGCTACCTCCTTTCTCTCTTGGGCTCATCGCACTTCCTTTACATACGGACAGTTCCCAGGTAATTCATCTCCCCTTCCCGAAGCAGGATATCTTTCGTGGTCACCAGATGCTGGTGTTGAAAGGTTAGGACGACGACGAATTGTTTGGCTCCATTGCTGTAAAAGGGGACGACCACTTCCCCTCGTTCATCGCTGATGGTCTGTACCGCAGGCAGGCAGGATGCTCCTTTAGGATGTTCCCTCTGCAGTGGAGCGGTCAATTGCACCAGTCCGGGCTCCTGACCGAAGACGGCGATTCGGCCGTAATCGAAATCGTTGGTGTCGCCCATCCTGATCGCAAAACTCTCTCCAACAGCGGGTTTTCCCATCGCCTTGCGCAGCCGCAGCCACCTGTCCCCCTGTTGCACCGGGTCAGTCAACCTGCCCCAGACCACATCTTCCAACAGGGCGACAGCCGTCACGTTGGCACCAGCAATCGGCTGATTCTGCTCGTCGCGCAGAGCGGCTCGAATCAGACTCGTTCCGGCGGCAAACGGATAGGACGGACGGGGCGTTAACGGCACATGGAGAATCAGTCTGTTCTCATTTGATGAATCCAGCTGAACGTCCAGCATCTGGGGAAAGTACTCGTTTGAATCAATCCTTACACGGTAGTGACCATCCGGCACATCGCTAAACACATAGGTCCCGCCGGGTTTGCGAATCGGCTGTCGAAAAGCGCCTTCCAACTGGACACGGATGTCTGCAGCAAGCGGTGGCCCAGTGGTAAAGGCATCCACCAGGCAGATTGCCAGTGAGAACCGTGAACGGACGGTTATAGTGTAATCGGTCTCCAAGTCTGATCACCTCCGGCAAGATCAGATATCGCCGAACTCCTGTTGAAAGACACGCGGCGCTGCCCCATCCCGCCGTGAATCGATGTAGACGGGACCCACACTGTAAATCACCGACAGCTTATACGGTGTGTTGGGGAAGGTCCACAGCTTGGACATGTCTTCAGTCGGCAGTTCATGCAGTACAAAACGAAGCTCCTCCCGCTGCCCGGCGAGTGCCCCCTGCAGGTAGGAATTGCGCAGGATCGCATGATCATACATAACTTGCATCAACCTGCCCATGATCCGATGCTCGTCAATCGCCCGCATCTGCAGTTCTGCTGTAGAGTGGGCCGTAAACAGATAGTACAGTTCGACGGCAAGCGGAGGCGTCGCTCCACTTCCGAACAACTCTGTCTGACGCAGGTATCCCAGTTCGCGGATGTTGTAAAGAAAGATGGACAGATTCACATCCCCTTTTTCCGCTGGAGAGCACAGACCGATCAATTCTGGGCGAGCGATCGGCTCAGGAGTCATCTGTTCACCCAGCAGTTTCATGATGCTGCGCCCCACATCGGCAATCACGGTATAATCGGCCACTTTTCCTACCTCTCTTCATCAAGTCGTTTTTGCGCGACATCGAGCTGAGAGCAAGGCAGACAACAGTTCCGCGGTCACCCTTATCCCTCCCACAACTCTTCGTACTCGCCCAACTCGCTCTTCGGGATGATCTTTCCCGTTTTCTCCATCTCGTGCCGACATGCACGCAGAATGTGTGGCATACTGATCGGCTGCTTCTCTTCCGCTGCCAGGAAGGCTGCGGAGACCACAATATTCTTGATGCTCCCTCCAGACACTGGGAGCTGGTTGGCCAGGAATCGAAAATCCACTTCCTCGGAAAGCGGCGCTTCCTCGGGAATCATCGATCGCCAAATCATCTCGCGCTGAGCGGCATCGGGAAACGGAAACTTGATAATGAACTGAATCCTGCGCATAAACGCTTCGTCGATGTTCTGCAGGTAGTTGGTGGCGAGAATGGAGATCCCCTCGTACTCCTCCATTTTTTGCAGCAGAAAGGCTGTCTCCACGTTGGCGTATTTGTCGTGCGAATCTTTTACTTCCGAACGTTTGCCAAATAAGGCATCCGACTCATCAAAAAATAAAATCGCGTTGCTTCCCTGAGCCTCCTGAAAGATCTCCCGCAGGTTTTTTTCCGTCTCCCCAATGTACTTGCTGAACACCTGTGACAGGTCGATCTTATACAACTCCAACTGCAGCTCGTTGGCCACAACCTGTGCCGACATCGTCTTGCCGGTCCCCGGCGGTCCGGAGAACAGCATGCTAAGCCCGGTACCGTACGCCAGTTTGCGGGAAAACCCCCAGCTTCCCAATACAGTGCGACGGTACTTCATCTGATTGCAGGCATGACGCAGCAGTTCTTTTTGCGCTGGAGGCAGAATCACGTCGTTCCATCTGTACACGGGGCGGATACGAGTCGCTTTGCCTGACAATCTGTGCTCAATCTGGGTGTAACTCGCTTGGTGCAGCAGAACTTCATCTACCTGCCCATCTCCTGGCTGCTGCCATTCAGCCAGATGAAAGGCTGCATCGAGTGCCTGAATGATCTGGCCGGGGGTAAACCGAAACTTGGCAGCCAGACCGCTCCAATCGCTTACCTCCACAGCTGGCAATCGCTCGCCAAAGTGCCGCCAGAGCAGCAGGCGCTCCTCTAGATCGGGCGCGGGCAGCGGCACTTCCAGGACAGACCGTCTGGCAAACAGATGTCCAGGCGGCCGATCTGCCAGCAAGAAGATGGGTTCGTGATACTGCTGCAGACGCTGGTTCAGTTGATGAGCTCTTGAGCTTGCATGCTCATCGTCGCCGAGCAGCTCCTGACAATGCGTAAAACAGATCATGGCCTCAAGGAGCCGCGCCTCGCGAAAGGCACGATCCAACAGTTCCTCAAATGGCCGCTCCGCTTGTTTCATCTGCTGAATGTTTACAAAGAGCAGCGGCCTCCGCAGTTTCCGACAAAGGTGCTGTACCTGCAGCTTCTTTCCCGAACCAGCCGGCCCCCACAGCCAGACACTCCGCCTGATTGGCACGCTACGCTCTGGTGGAACCAAAGAGCCCATGTATCCGCCCAGCCGCTCTTGCAACCCCGTGGCGTAGAGCAGGGACGGCGGTTCTTCCGTTGGCAGAACCAGCCGAGCATACGAACGGATTTTCTCATCGATCCGTTGATACTCCCCATAGAGGAGCAGGCGAACAATGCGTTCATCCAGCTGCAACGGCCGGGTCAGCAACGCTTCCCTCTCTCCATCTCCTCGTGGTTCCAACAGATAACGAGGCAGCGCTGCGTCGTCGAGAAAGGCGTGTCGCGCAGTCAGTCGTTCCTCTTCACTCTTGCAGAAGAGCTGCAGTGTCAGATCTATGGTCGGTTTTTTCTGTGTAATGTCATCCTGCAGAAAAGCAAACAATTTTTCGTACTTTCTGTTTACTTCCGGCGCCAGACAGAGCAGGATACAGTGCCGTTCAAACGAAGAGAGTCGAAAACGGCGAACCAAATCGGGAAGGGGAAGGCGTATACCCTCTTGCTCACTAGCCGCCAATCTGGAACCGATATAGGCTGCCCAGGCGTCTGCCTCATCGTATAGTTGGCCCGCAACGGGATCTTCATCGTCGACTGTCCGCTCCTGCAGCAGCGTTACCACCTCTGCCTCCGACACGACAAGGCCCCGCCATGGGGAGTGCTGCTGTTCCATGTTGCTGGGCTGCTGCCGCATCCGGGCGAGAAATAACAGATCAAGACGCTGCAATTCATCGCTTATGTACTCCCATGCACCGGTATAAGGCGGTACATGGGAATGAAAGGGGACAGATTTCTCGACTGCACTTTTCGACATATTCAGCGCCCCCCTCATGTCGGTTCCTAGAAAAACTAGGTAATCTATTCCACGTATAAAAAACCAACTCCTTCCTTCAACAAGAAAAGTTTACCTGTTCGACAAAAAAATGCAGATTTCGACAATCCTTTTCCGTTGTTCCATAAAAAAAAACAGATCGCTGGTAAGATGAACAAACTCAGCAACCTGCATAAGCGACCTGCAACAGCCTGGATCAGTCTATGATACTCTCCGTCTTTCAACCCGTTTTCTCTTCTATATGAATAGATGGGAGCATCATTCAGTAAACGGACTTTCCAGAAGGATGATATCATTTGTAATCGGGTTTAACTCCACCTTGCCACCAAGAGGTAAAATCAGTTTTGGATCTGTATGACCAAAGTCAACATCAACCACAACGGGTATCCGATCGGCACCGAACTCCCCTTTTATCACATTGATGGTGATCTCATTAAGCTTCTGCTTCTCTTCATCGGTATAGTCCTTTGCTCTTCCGATCATCACCCCTTTTATTTTCGAGAATATGCCCTGCATACCGTAGTTTCTCAGCATATAACCAACTTGCATGGGAGACGGTTTTTCCTCGGAAGTTTCAAAAAACAAAACCTTGTCCTCCCAAAAGGTTTCATGGGGCCAATAGATTGTTGATTTCATAAATTCTAATACTTCCATGCAACCTCCCCACAAATACCCTTGTTCAACGGATGTTCCCTGCAAAAACGTCCATCCCTGCTCGTTTTCAGTAAATGCCTCACACTCACCCAAGGTTTCCAGATTGCTCCAGTCTTTGTATGCATTTGTCCACCTCGGGTAGGGGGCATACCGATACGGGAACTGGTTTGAGAAGAACATCGATTTCAAGTGTTGGAGAAACTCCGGCGGAAGACTCTTCACCTGTGCGAATCCAGCCATAACGGTAGGCTCATAGAATGTAATCATCCCCAATTGATTCAAATAGCTCAAAAAGGTAGTGGCGTCTGAGAGACCCATCAAAAATTTAGGGTGTTCCATGATCAACTCAAGATCCAGGAAAGGGAGAATTCGAATCGACTCATACCCACCAATTGAAGTGATGATGCCATCTATTTGATCATCTTCGAAGCATCGGTTGATATCATTTGCACGAAGTTGGGGGTTCCTGTACAAATCATCTGGAGACATTCGAGCGGTTGGCATTTCTACAACTTCAAAACCTATGAATTCCTGCAGATTGTTTAAGCCAAGCTCATAGTTGTCCGGGAATAAATAGGGTAACCCGCTAGAAGGCGATATGATGGCGATTCTGGAACTTGGTTTCAATCTTTTTGGTTTTTTCATTCTTCTCTACCTCCTAAGCACTCACCGATTTCCTAACATTATTGCATATATGATCTTGCCCGTCAGCTGCCAGATTGATCATCTCAAACACAGAAGAACCGCGATTTAATCGTATTTCAAGCAGTAACTGGCTGTCACAGTGTACAGAATGAGCCGTTTGATTAATTAGGCGTATAGGAACCCCATTAGTGGAAAAAGTAAGCGTAAAAAGGTAGGTGTAAAAAGATGGATTATCAAGATCTGAAGCATACCCTTTCTTACCTGCACGCGGAAGTGAACCGAATGGAAACGATGGCAGGCACGCTCTCTGCCATTGAGCGAGATCATTACAACAAGCTGACTAATTTTGAGCAACGCGAATTAGTGGATATCGCGGTGGAAGAACAAAGTGCCGCAAGACAGCTCGGAACGATGAAACAGATGTGTCTGGCAATGGCACAAAAAATTGAAGAGCTCAAAAACGCCGTCGACCGTGGCCAACTAGGGGAGAACACTGAGCATGCTGAGACTCATTGAAAACTGGATTCGCTCCTCGATTAATGAAACAATGGACAAGGCGTTAACGCGGATCGTCAAAGACCAGTACATCGAGAACTTGTCTGAGATGATACCAACGTCGAATAAAGTAGGCCCAATCAACTTGATGGAGATCGCCATGCGGGCGTCACAAGGACTTCCTGTTGCCCGCCCCCTCGGCAGTCCGCTCCACTTCTCTCCATGGGACAAGATTTTGTTTAATCCGGTTCACCTCTATCGCTTCCCAACACCAGAAAATGTAGGGATTAACACTTCTGTCACAATCGGTCACCGGGCCAGAAAACCCCTGACCCTCTCGATTCCAGTTATGGTTGCAGCCATGTCGTTTGGCGGAGCGCTCAGTAAAAGGGCAAAAATCGCCTTAGCCAAAGCGGAAAGTATCGTCGGGACGGCGACCAACTCTGGAGAGGCTGGTCTGCTTGAAGAAGAAAGGGAGGCGGCTCAGCTTTTCATCGGTCAATACAATCGTGGGGGCTGGATGAACACCCCTGAAAAATACAAGCGGTTGGACGCCATCGAAATTCAGTTGGGGCAGGGCGCACAAGGCTCCACCCCACAGCGTACTGCGGTCAAAAATATTGGTGAGGATTTCAGAGACGTTTTTGATCTAAAGGAGGGAGAAGCAGCGCAGATTCACTCCAGGCTTCCGGGCGTAAACACGCAGGATGATTTTATTCAACTGGTGCGGCGTCTCCGGGATGAAACAGGCGTACCCATCGGGCTAAAAATTGCCGCCACGCACCATCTGGAGAAAGAACTGCAAATCGCTGTGGAAGCTGAAGTGGATTTCGTCACGCTGGACGGCGCAGAAGGCGGAACACACGGCGGAGCCCCCACTCTTCAGGATGATGTGGGGCTTCCCACCCTTTTTGCCATCACCCGCGCGGCCGAATTCTTTGCGAGAAAAGGTGTCATGCGCGATATCAACCTGCTAGCAACCGGAGGGCTGGTCACCCCAGGCCAAATGCTGAAAGCGATCGCGTTGGGGGCAGACGGCGTCTACATTGGAACGGCAGCAGTGATGGCACTGGTCAGCGACCAGATGGTGGAGGCATTACCGTTTGAGCCACCGACAAGCTTGGTTGTCTATACCGGAAAAATGACCGACCAGTTGGATGTGGACCGGGCAGCCTTTAACCTTGTCAGATACTTGAACGCATGTGTTCATGAAATGGAGCTGGTCGCCGTCACGCTGGGAAAAACAGCGTTGACCGATCTCAGCAAATCTGACCTTTGCACGTTAGACCCCTTTATTTCCAAAGCCACAGGCATTCAGTTGGGCTATGTTTCACCAGAGAATCAACAGCAATTCTTTGAAGAAACGAGACCGTTGTTTGATAACATGGCAGAAGAATACAAGGAAACGCAAAACGAAGGTATGCCATTGCACTAAATGTAGTTAGGTTTTGACCGGCCATCAAGTGGTCGGTTTTTTCATGGCGAACTCCTCAAGTTCTGTGCAACCACTTGCGCAATTAAAGCTCATGTCAAACCAAACTATTGCAAAAATCTACTTTCTTGCTTTAAAGATTCAGGCGTTCATGAGGAACGTTCGAACAGCCCCCGCATACTTGTCTGGTTCTAACCCTTGATCAAGTTATGGTCCATGCGCTTTCCCCTATCCTATCAGCGGTTGGTGCCCTGTTTGTGGCTCGACGCGGAGAGAAACCAACAGGTAAGCATTATATAGGTAGGAGCATGCCATACGTTGCCATGGATGAATCATTGGCGTAAAGTTTCCTTGACATTCTATTGATTGTAAAGTACACTTTACGTAAAGCTAGCTTTACATCCCTTATGGAGGTTCTTATGAGAAACCGAATCAAGGATTTGAGGCACAAATGCGGTTGGACGCAAGAGCAGTTTTCCCAACTTATTGGCGTTTCCCGTCAGACAGTCATTTCGATTGAATCAGGACGTTACAATCCATCCCTGCAGTTAGCCTACAAGATTGCCAAAGCTTTTCATCTGAACATTGAAGATGTATTTTTGTTTGAGGAGGAGAGATAATGGCGCCTTACAGTGCATTTATCGGACTTTTGAGAGGAGCGATTTTGGGGATAATCGGTTGTGGGCAGGGCGACACTTTGCCAAGAAACAGCGTGGTCTTGATGAACGACACTACCTGATTTGGTCGCAACCAGTTGGTTTTTTACCCTCTTTGCGATCTTTATCTTGTTTGCTCTCGTGTTGTTCGGAGCCCCGCTCAGTACGCCGCAATGTTTGGGGATTTTGTTACTGGTACACATGTTCAGTTGGGCTGGCATAGGCGCGTATCAACTCTTTAAGACATAATCCGATCATGCAATACTCCAGAGTGACAAACGTAGTCGCACCGTCTACACGCTATAACCGGCCCAACTAGTGGCCGGTTTTTTCATGGCGAAGTCCCCGGTTTTCTTCATCGATTCCTCGTCGTTCTACGGGACCCTTTTAGGTGAGGAGGGTTACGTAACGTCGTTGTAGAAAATTCCCCCCTGGATCAAGGGATCTCTCCTTATATTTGGCATTTCCTCTGTGATGTAATAAAAGTACCTGCCTTTCTTTTCCTCTCCGACAGCCCATCCTTTTACAATGCCAGTATGAGACCCACCACTTATTGCACTGTGTGTCACACACCTTGCCCCTTTGAGCGATTGGAGCCCCGTTCGTTGCTCGCATGGAGAGGAACAAACACACAAGCAGAGGAGGTGAGAAACGCCATTTCCCCTTTTTCGATTCGTAAGAAGGCAACAAGAACACTTGAAGATTGTTATGAAGCTCTCTGACCTTTTTTTGCTGAAAAAATACGAGCAAGTACCATTAACAAGTACAAGTGAAAAAGTGAGGAGGAATGTACCATGGGGAAACCACATTTGGATAGACTGTTGGGAAAAGTTTTGCGCTTGCTAGCTGCCTGCACAATGATGGTGCTGGCAGCCATCTGTGTGATGCTCATCCATGCCGAGGGCGCCTCTGCTCACGGCTATATCGAATCGCCTGCCAGTCGGGCCCTGTTGTGCCACGAGGGGGTGAATGCCGATTGTGGTCAGGTGCAGTATGAACCACAAAGCGTCGAGGGCAAAGGATCGTTCCCTCAGTCCGGTCCGGCTGACGGGGAAATCACGGGCGGTGGTGTGTTTCCCGAACTTTACGAGCAAACCGCTGATCGCTGGCATAAAGTGACGATCCAAGGCGGCGAACAGACTTTCACATGGCATCTGACGGCACCTCATGCGACGACCGAATGGAAATACTACATCACCAAAAAGGACTGGAATCCCAACAAACCGCTAACTCGCGACGACTTAGAACCGGAACCATTCTGCTATGACAACGACGGTGGTGCCAGACCGCCAACCACCGTCACCCATACGTGCAGCGTGCCGACCGATCGCAGCGGCTACCACCTGATTTTAGGTGTCTGGGAGATCGCCGACACGGGCAATGCCTTCTATCAGGTGATTGACGTCAATCTGGTCAACGACGATTCTGGCGGGGAGGCACCTGCTGCCCCCACAAACCTTGTCTCCCTGTCGCAAACCTCCGCCTCTATTGCGTTTAGCTGGGACGCCGCAACGGCGCCAAATGGCGTGAAGGCATACGAGGTGTACCGCGATGCCCAGTTGATCGGTACGACCAGCGAAACTACCTACACCGATACGGGACTCACCCCGCAAACCTCTTATACCTACACCGTTCGCACTGTAGATGTAGCTGGGAACACCTCGCCTTTCTCACAGCCGTTAACGGTTAAAACGACAGCCGATGGCAGCGAACTGCCAGTCTGGGATCCAAATACCGTCTACCATGGCGGTGACCGGGTGCAGCACGAAGGAGCAATCTATGAAGCGCGTTGGTGGACGTTGGGGGAAGAGCCAGGGCACGCTGATGTATGGCGAAAAGTAGAATGACAATCGAGTAAGAGGGGGCGGCTAACCCCCGTCTCCTCACACCACCGTACGTACCGTTCGGTATACGGCGGTTCAGCTAAGTATGACGTAAAAGAGAGTACCTCTCCTTAAGACTTTTCAGACCTTCGGTCTGCCAATAGGCATTATCCAAAGTTCTGTGAAGTATTGGACTACAAGCAATCCGCCAGTATTTCTTACGAGAATTACCCCATTCATAGGCTTTTACTTTGGGAGCTCCCAACGTTAAAAGCCTTTTTACTTTTGTTTGAGGTTTCTTCCACTGTTTCCATAGGCACATGCGGAGTCTTCTTCTTATCCATTCATCTAAACTGGAGAATACCGAAGGTGTATCCGCAAGCGAGAAGGATCCAACCCAGCCGATAAGGTATTGGTTTAGCTGTTCAATCCGATACTCCATAGGTAATGGTTTAGATCTTGAGGTAAATTCCCGAATTCTCTGTTTTACCTTCTTCATGCTTTCTTTGGCTACTCGAATTCTCGGTTCGAATTGGGAGGTAAAACTGAAACCAAGAAACTTTCGTCTCCATGGACGATCCACCGTACTTTTGTCTTTGTTGACCTTAAGTTTCAGCTTCTCTTCCATGAACTTAGTAATGGATTCCATTATCCGTAGGCCAGCCTTCTTTGAGGAGACATATATGTTACAGTCGTCTGCGTACCGGACGAAGTGAAGATTTCTCTTCTCCAGTTCCTTGTCTAGCTCATGTAACATGATGTTAGATAGAAGTGGACTGAGAGGGCCACCTTGCGGTACTCCTTGTTCATTAATTGTTTCAAGGCCGTTAATCATGATGCCGGACTCTAAGTAACTTCTAATAAGCTTGAGAAGGGTTTTATCCTCGACATCCTTGGCTAAAAGCCCCATTAGTTTGTCGTGGTTTACTTTATCAAAGAATTTCTCTAAATCTAAATCAACAACCCACCGTTTTCCCTCTCTCATAAATCCTTTTGCCTTGCGAACCGCATCATGTCCTCGTCTGTTAGGACGAAAACCATAGCTATGTTCGGAGAACATCGGATCGAAAATTGGGGTAAGAATTTGCGCGATTGCCTGTTGAATGAAGCGATCTGTCACAGTAGGTATACCTAATAACCGAACACCTCCGTTAGGTTTCGGGATTTCGACTCTTCGGACTGGTGACGGTTTGTAGGTACCATCCTCTAACTGCTGGCGGATGGAGTCCCAATTGGTCATGATATGTTCACGTAGGGTTTTAACGGACATACCATCCACACCGTGACTTCCTTTATTCTTTTCCACTCTTTTTAGCGCTGTCAGAAGGTTTTCCCGTGACAGGAGTTGCTTCATCATATTGAGATATTCCTTTCGCGTGAACGTTCTTTCTACTTGTGCCATTCTTACCTCAGCCCTCTCAGAGTCCCCTGTGGGATTCACCACTTCCTCCACTGAGTAAGTCCTTACGGATTGTCTGCTTCATTGATAAGAATGAACGCCTAGATTCTCGTTCTTCCTAGCTGTTTGGTCCTTCCCTGTTCAAGCGTCCTTTACTAGGGTACTATGACCTCTGCTGACTCCTGACCGTTCAGCTTCTCCTTGCGAAGAAGGTTACCATGAGGGCATGGCGTTTCGGTCAGGTCTCCCCAGGTAAGAGCGTTATCTTCCCCTCCATCTATCTGCCTCATTTACTTTCATTCGCCTTCGGCAGTATGGACTTTGCCTTGTGTTGCAGGCTCATCCAACGAATGCTAGCCTTATATGAGGTTCGTGTCCCTCAGACCGGAGGTTTGCCGCCGACTTCCTTCAGATTCCACCTCACGGTGGACACCCCTGTCTTAAGCTAATGGCTACTACTGCCTTCGCCATTCAGGACTTTAACCCTAAAGATAACGCCCATGCTGGGCGCACAACCAAAACGGCCATCCGGAATCCCGGTTGGCCGTTCGCCGTCTTGAATTGATACAATGGATCTCGCACATCACTCATCCGGTTTCTCCACCGGACAAGCCGCTCACCGCCCCTGGGTCTGCTTCGTCCGATAAAACTCATGAAACAGCTTCATCAATGCCCGCTTCTCTATTCGCGACACGTAGGAGCGGGAGATCCCCAGCTCTCGCGCAATCTCTCGCTGTGTCTTTTCTTTGTCCTTGTCTAGGCCGAATCGTCCGATAATCACTTCTTTTTCCCGTTCGTCGAGGATGTGGATGTACTGATAAATCTTGCTGCTCTCCAGTTTCAGCTGTACGGCGTCCACTACTTCATCGTTCTCCGTGCCCAGAACATCTATCAGCGAAATTTCATTGCCTTCTTTGTCGGTACCGATCGGGTCATGCAGTGACACATCCTTGCGTGTCTTCTTCAGGCTCCTCAAATGCATCAAAATCTCATTTTCGATACAACGAGCCGCATACGTTGCCAGTTTTGTCCCTTTGTCCACTTGATAGCTCTCAATCGCTTTGATCAGACCTATCGTTCCGATGGAGATGAGGTCTTCGCTGTCTTCTCCCGTATTTTCGAATTTCTTGACGATGTGGGCCACGAGCCGTAGATTGTGCTCGATCAGTTTATTGCGCGCCAAGGGATCGCCGGCGGCCATCCGCTTCAGGTACTTTTCCTCTTCCACATCCGTCAACGGCTGTGGAAATGCATTGTTCTTCACATAGGCGACAAACGTAACCAGTTCTTTGAACAAAAGCGATAGGGCGACAAGAATACCGGACAAGACTGCCACCTCCTGTATCTGGATGCTAGCTACTCTTATCCATATGTAGGCATCCGCCCATCCGTGCCTGTACCGGAAAAGGAAAGCTATTGGTGCGGCCGTCCAATGGATCTGGCAGCCAGATCCATCAACAGCCCAGTTGCTTCCTTCACACCGTAGTGGTTTTCCACCCATGCTCGTTTGGTGATACTTTGGCGTGGAAACGCCGGCATCAGTTTATGATGCGACGTGTATCCCCTCCTGACAGAAAGTATGACGAAACGGCTTGCCAAAAGACGAAAAAATTCCCCTTCCCAACATCGCCCACGACAGCAGGTATAACAAGGCAAGCACTTCTGCCGATGTGCCAAATGCCTCCGACTGCAGATGGTTGGCAAGCAAGGTAACAATGACGATCGGATGAATGCCGACAAAGGTGAGCGTGAGGTTGGAGATTACGACCGCGATCATCATCGGCCAGTGGGTAACGTGTTCCTGGAAGAAGAGACCCTCACCAAGACAGCTAGGATGGCGAACAGTTTGCCGACATGCGGTCGTTGTCCGATGCCGGCTTGGTGGTCTCGCCTGTCAACGAAGGCGTGCGGCACTTCGAGACGTGCAGCCTGCGAGTGGAGCCAAAACAGCAAGTTGCCTGCCAATAGCAGGGCGATCGAGGCTGCACACGGGGCGATCATGAACTTGTCCTGCCCAGCGATGCACTGGGAAGTACTGATGGCAGGCGGTACGCCGCAAAAACGCCCGCTCTAGCCGAGGGGCAGAGCGGGCTGTTTCTCTCTCCGGTTGAATGATCCTCGTGACTTATCCTCGTTTTATCGTACATGCTCCCAACACTTCTTCTCCCCATAGCAACTCTAGTCGCTCTCCGCTTTCAACCGGTCCGACGCCGGCAGGTGTGCCTGTAAAGATGATGTCCCCCCTGCCCAGCCCGAAGTGTCTGGCCGAGAAATCGACAATCGTCTGCAGGTCAAAAATCATATCCTTTATGTTTCCACGCTGCACGTGTTCGCCATTTTTCTTGAGCGAGAAATCAACCGCATTGCATGACTCCACACCGGGAAAGGGCACGAACTTCGTCAACACAGCAGAATTGGGAAATCCCTTTGCCAGCAGCCAAGGAAGTCCCTTTCTTTTCAGTTCGCTCTGCACGTCGCGCAAGGTGAAGTCGATGCCCAGCGCCATCCGTTCGACCAGTTCATCTACCGATTTTCCCTGTTCGTAATCCCTCGCTATTTGGATCACCAGTTCCACTTCGAAGTGTACAGGGCCGCGATCAGCGGGAAGGAGAATCTCTCCTCCATCCGCCTGCGCCAGCGCATGGGACGGCTTGGCAAACAGGAAGGGGGCAGTCGGAATCTCATTGTTCAACTCGTGGGCATGCAGGGCATAATTGCGTCCCACACAGTAAATATTGCGAATCGTTTCCATGGTGTTCTCTCCTCGCCTGACATGGATTTTGCTTTGCTTAAATCGATTTTACCATCCCGCCGTCTACGAGGAACGAACTTCCCGTCATGTATGTACTTGCGCCGGAAACCAGGAAAGCAACCACTTTTGCGAACTCTTCCGGCGTTCCATAACGCCCTAACGGGATTTGCTCTTTCGACTGCTGCTCCACCTCTTCCCTATTCGTGCCCAGTTTGTCCGCTTTCAACTGATCGAGATAAGCGACCCGGTCCGTCGCAATGCGGCCCGGGGCCACAGTGTTGATCAAAATGTTGTAGGGAGCCAATTCCTCCGCGAGCGTCTTGGTCAATCCGACGATGCCGAGACGAAAGGTATTGGACAAGATTAACCCAGGGATTGGCTGCTTGATGGATGACGAGGCGATATTGACAATGCGTCCCCCCGCTTTCTTCAGATCGGGCAGAACTTCCCGAATGATGCGAATATAGCTGAGCAAGTTGAGTTCAAAGGCCTTTTGCCAGTCTTGATCGGACAACTGCTCAAACGTGCCTCCCGGGGGGCCACCCGCGTTGTTTACAAGGATGTCGATCTTGCCAAAAGTGTCGCGTGTTGCCTGTACCAAACCTTTGATCTCATCTGGATTTGTAATGTCCGCTCGGTAATACGCCACTTCTCCTTTGCCCAACTGCCGAAGTTCGTCTCGAACAACTTCCAGTTTTGCTTTGTCACGACTGGTGAGCATCACGTTGGTTCCTTCTTTGACCAGTTCGGCTGCGACCGCCTTGCCTAATCCTTGGCTGGAAGCCACCACAAGCGCTGTTTTTCCATGCAGATTCAATTCCATATACACTTCCCCTCTTTTCCTCGCGACCCGACGCGATCATGCCCCTACGTCATGTCAATAATCGTCGTAAATCCAGCGATTACGCCAGGCGCTTCAGATTACGCCAGGATTCTTGCTCCTTCGGTTCGATTGACGCAAACTGCGGCGCTTGACCTCCCTCCACTCGCTTGATGTTTTGGAAAGCCAAGTAATCTGGCTTCCCTGAGCGGTTCGCTTTTAGCCGCTTCATTACGCTTTTCCAATGTAGACGATATCTGGTTCGCCCCGCTGTACCGGGATCTCATATGCTTCTACTTCCTTAAAATGTCGCTCCATCCGCTCGACGAACGCAGGAGACGCATTTGCACTCCAGAAGGCAGCGATCCCCTGCGGCCGTACAAGTCGGGACAAGGTGTGCAAGCCTTCTTCCTCATACAATGTCCCATTAGACTCGGTCACCGTCCAATCCGGTCCGTTGTCGATGTCCAAACAGATCGCATCAAACGTCTCTTCCGTCGTCTCCATCCACTCGATTAGATCGGCATGCTCGACACGCGTGCGATGATCGGACAGAGCATGGTTGGAGAAAGGAGCGAGATAGCTGCGATTCCACTCGATGATGCGATCCTCCACCTCGACCACTACTACCTCTTTCACCCTGGGATCGTGCAATGCCTCGGCCAGGGAAAAACCGACCCCAAGCCCGCCAATCAGGATTTTCTCCGGATGAGGTGCCTGTTCGAGTGAGGCCTGTACCATAAATCGCTCCGATTCGCCATTGTGTGTCGCCATCAGAAACGTGCCATTGCTAATAATCTCATAATGTGCATTTCGATATTGTAGTTGGATGTCACCTCGCAAAGTCTCATGCCGCTCCACGATGATTGCTTCATCCGACACTCTCAAATCCCTCCTGTCCACTTTCGTGCTAGTTGACCATACTTTAGATGGTTGTCAAAATGACGCTCAATAAAACAGCAAAAGCGCAGCACTGGGAAAGCAGCTTCCTCCCCAGTGTGCGCTATTCACGTGTAATCCTCAGGACTTCAATACATCGTGGTCGACGTACCGCTCACCATTCAGTTCGCTGATGACGTTAATCGCCACTTTGGCGCCGTCGCCAGCAGTGATGATCGTATGTACGCTTACCCCGGCGCAAGTACCCGCTGCCCAGATCCCGTCGATGCTCGTCTTGCCGTTCTCATCTACCTGGAGCACCGTTTTGATCCTTGGTTCGGTTCCCGGTTTGGTGGCAAGGCCGATTGCTTCAGCCAGATCGACCAATAGACCTGTTGCTAGAATCACATGCTTCGCCTGATACTCGTTGTTCTCCGTTTGCACCTTGAAGCCTTCTTCTTGCTTGGCCACCTGCACCACTTTATCTTGAACGAATTCGGCCCCAAACTTGCTGGCTTGCTTCTTGCCCAACTCTACCAAATCAGGCCCGGTTGTTTCCATCACGCCGTAGTGGTTTTCCACCCATGCTCGCTTGGTGATGCTTTGGTCGCTGTCAATCACCAAGGTCTTTTTGCCAGCCTTGGCGGTAAAGATCGCTGCACTCGCTCCTGCCGGCCCGGCACCAACGATGACGATATCGTACACTTCCACCAACTCCTCTTCCTATAGTTGACTTGTGAAGGCAGCAGCCTTCAGAATACCGCTCACTTTGGACCAGACAAGCATTCTCCGTCTGAGCGGGCGAGAGCTGCCACTGCTATTATGGGGGTAATCTCACCCGAATTATCCATTGAGGAGCTTTCTTTTGTCAAGCGATCGATGTGCCCAACTCCGCGTCACGTAGAAAAAACGATGAGGATGTACACCCCTGCGGCACGATCCACATAGGATGGTAACAACCGACTATCACCTAGGAAATGGCTATGGAAGGAGCCGACTCGATGACCAAACTGTATCTGACCCAAAAAGCCTGGAAACAGATTGAACAGGCCGTGCGCAGCAACCCCGAGGTGGAAACAGGCGGGGTATTGATGGGATATCCGATCAACGATGACGATTGGGCGATCACCTATGCCAGTGGACCCGGGCCGCGAGCGATGCAGTTGCGGCATGCCGTGATGTTTGACGACCTCTACTTGCGGCAGTTGGTTCGCAAGGTAAGACGAAAAACATTCGGCCGTGTCCATTACATCGGGGACTGGCACAGCCATACCATCCGCCGTCTTTCACCGAGCCGTGCAGATCGGCAAACAGTCTACATGAAGGCGTATCAGGAAAAATACGCATCGCCCTCACCACTGATGCTGATCGTTGGCGTGGACAAACGAGATGACATTCAGGCCCGAGGATTTATTCTCAATGAATCGCTTCGGGAGGTCCAGGAGATTTTGCTCACGGAGAAGCCAATGCCTCGACAACCAGACCGAAAGCCTTCATCCCCTTATGGGAAGCGGTGACAGGTTGATTTTCTGCAACGACGGCAATCGCATAGCGCGGCTGATCAGCGGGCGCATACCCTACGAACCACTGATGGTTGCGCATCCCCTGCGCTGTCTCTGTTTCAGCTGTGCCGCTCTTCCCTGCAGCTGGCCAGGGCAGCGCAGCGAGGGAGGTACCTGTTCCCTCCTCCACTACTGCTCGCAGCAGTCGGGTCAACTTGTGGGCTGTCACTTTGTCAATCCCCTCTACCGATAGCGGTTGCGACGCAAAGCGATGGAAGCTGGTTCCGTTTTGGTACGTGATCTCTTTTACCAGGCGTACCTGCCGGGGCTGCCCTCCATGCAACAAGGTGACCATCAGGTTGGCGGCGGCAAGCGGTGTGATTCGGACATCCCGTTGGCCAATCGCCGTTTGAATTAGCGCCCCTTCATCGCGAGACGAGGTGTTTTTGACAAACACTCTACCCGGTTGTTCACCATCGATCTGCCGAAAGTGTTCGATTTTGAACAAACGGGGTGTGGACCATCCAACCGGCTGCGTCAGTCCCATCCGCTGCGCATACTGCTCGATTTTTTCTGCGCCCAGGCGGTTGGCAATCTGGGCAAAGGCGATGTTGCATGAATCGGCAAACGCTTCCTCCAGCGTGATGCTGCCATGGCCGCCGTGCTTCCAGCAGGAAAAGCCGTACCTGCCGTATTCCCCTTCGCATTCAAATCGCTCTGTCGGCAGAACAACCCCCTCTGCGAGGGCGGCAGCTGCCACTACTGTTTTAAATACAGAACCAGGCGGCAGCTGTTTGACGGCATGATTCTGCCATCCGGCCGCCTGTACATCCACATGGGTTTGATCAAACGTCGGGCGGCTCAGCATAGCCAAGACGTCCCCTGTCTCCACATCCAGTACGACGATCGACCCCTCGGTGATTCCAGCCTGATCCGCCACCCGCTCCACCTCCCGCTGAATCTTGTGATCAAGCGTGGTCACGAGTGAGAGCGGATAAAAATGGTTCTCCTGCTTTTGATAACGAAGCTCCAGCCCACGCAACGGATGGCCTTGACCATCCACTACATACGACAAGGTGGACGGTTCCACTCCTTGCAAAAACCGGTCAAAACTGTGCTCTAGTCCCGCTGCCCCGACAGCTCTATCCAGGTTCATTTTGCCGTTTTGCCATTCTGCTTCATAAACGGTTTTGATATAGGACGGATTCTGACTGACATAGCCAACTGCATGCTGGGCCAAACCGTCGCCGCGATACCGCTCTGTTACCGCGAGTGCAACGATTCCCGGGATCTGCATCTGGTTGATCTGCTCTGCCTGCTCTTTGGTCAAAGAAATCAGTTCTCCCTCAGCATCCCGCAGCATGTTAGGCTCTTTGCCCGGTAAAAACAGCCGTTCGATTTCCTCTTCGTTTCGTCCGATCACAGTTGCCACCTGCTTGATCTGCTCCCTGTCCTGCAAGCTGCCCTGGGCAAGCGGGAAAACGATCAAGGCAAGTCGTTCCTGCCCGGTAAACGAATAACCGTGCCTGTCGAGAATGTCGCCGCGACCGCTATGCAACGTAATCACCTGCTGACGCTGTTTGACAGCACTTTTCACCAAATCGATTCCGTGCCTGGAAAAGTGGTGGACCGCGCCTAATTGAATCCACCACAATCGGAAAAGCAGGATAGACCATATGAAGGTAAAGAGCAGCAGTAACAAAAATGTCCGTTGTTTCGTCTTGTGCAACAGACGCACCGTACGCGCCTCCCCTTTCGTTTGCTGCCCAGTATTGCCAAATGCCGAGTTGTTAAAACCTTTCAGCGAAACGAGGAAACCGTGCGGCGGAGACAACCGAGGTGACAGTATGGGTCTGTTGTTGAGAAACAAATGATCCTGCATCCAATAAAAAAACCCTGCCATGATCTGCAGGGTTGGAGATGTATCGGCAGCGCTGTCCGACCGCTCAGTGGTCCCACGTCAGATCGTGGGGCCGATGCGGCTTGAGGATTGTATGCGCTGCTTCTCTTTTAAGATGTCACGGATCTTGGTCGAGAGCAGATCGAGGGCCACTTGATTGTAGCCCCCTTCCGGAACGATCACATCTGCATAGCGTTTGGTCGGTTCTATAAACTGCAGATGCATCGGACGAACCACCGTCAGATACTGATGGATCACAGACTCCAAGGTTCGTCCCCGCTCTCTCAAATCCCGTTGAATCCTCCGCAGGATGCGGACGTCGGCATCTGTGTCGACAAACACCTTGATATCCATCAGATCGCGAACCCGCTCGTCTTCCAGGATCAGCATGCCCTCCAAGATGATTACTTTTTTCGGCTCTACCAGCACCCTCTCTGCTGAGCGCGTGTGCTGCGTAAAATCGTAGATCGGTTTATAGACAGGTCGTCCTTGCAGCAACTCCTGCAGGTGAAACAACAGCAGGTCGTTGTCAAATGCGAAGGGATGGTCGTAATTGGTACGCACTCTCTCTTTCATACTCAGATGGCTCTGATCTTTATAATACGAGTCTTGCTCAATCATGATCACACTATCGTCTTGAAAGCGCTGATACAATTCTCTTGCTACGGTGGTTTTGCCGGATCCGCTTCCTCCGGCTACCCCAATCATCACGGGGTGACCCATGCTTCTTCTATCTCCTTCCTCACTGATGCCTCTGTAAAATGGACTGTCAGCTGTCCCGGTCAGAGTGTTTTTTGATGCTGACCGCAACCCCATCGCCTATCGGGACAAACGTCGTCTCCAGTTGAGGGTGTTCTGCCAGATAACGGTTGAAGTCGCGTATCTTCTCTACCATTGGCCGCAGTCGTTTTCCCGCCTGATCGGGGTCTGTAACCAGTCCGCGAAACAACACGTTGTCGACGATGAGCAGTCCGCCCTCATTTACAAGGGGCAGGTATTGATCGAGAAATGTACGGTACTGTCCTTTGGCTGCATCGATAAACAAGCAGTCAAAGGTACCATGATCAGGTAATCCCGCTGTGGCGTCGCCGACGATGACCTCCACTCTATCGTCAACCCCGGCTTCGGTAATGTTGGCGCGTGCCCGACTTGCTCGGTTCTCGTCAATCTCCAGCGTCACAATTCGTGCCTGCGGTGCTGCTTCGGCCAGCCAGATCGTAGAGTAGCCGATCGCGGTCCCAACCTCCAAAATACTGGTCGGCTTGTAGGCGATTAGCCACATTCGGATCATCTGCGCCGTGGCAAGCTGGACGATCGGGATGTGCTCATCTACCGCTTCTTGTTCCAGTCTAGTCAGCAGTGCTGAGCGAGCAGGGATAAGCGAAGCAACATAGGCGTCGACCTCTGGCCCTGTTATCAAAGCGGATCACACCTTTCTACCAGCTGCCGCGGCTTTTCGCGTCTCTGGCTAAATGCTCCTCATAGGTTCTTGAAAAGTAGTGTTCAGACGTACCGTCTTTTTTGGTCACGAAAAAGTAATAGTCATGCTGCTCTGGCTGCACAACAGCTTGCAGTGAGGCCCGTCCCGGGCTGGCAATCGGGCCGGGGGGCAGACCGGGGTGAAGATACGTATTGTACGGGCTTTCCACCTTTAAGTCTTCCAGCAGGATCCGGTCGCGTTGTTTTCCCAGGATGAACTGAATCGTGGCACAAGACTCCAGCAGCCATTCGTCGCGCAGTCGATTAAAGAAGACCCCGGCAACGATCGGGCGCTCCTTGTCCACTACCACCTCTCGCTCAACGATCGAAGCGAGGGTAACAGCCTCATCGATACTCATCTGCCGCCGCTGCAGTTCCTCCCGCCATTCCGGCTTGAACTCCTTCTCGAACTGGGAAAGCATGCGAGTGATAATCTCGCGTTCGGTTGCTCCCTTCTTCACTTCGTACGTTTCCGGGAACAAGTACCCCTCCAGCCGATATTTGCGTTCCTCTACTTCCGGGATATTGGCCAGAAACGGGAATTGCGAAAAGTCCCCTTCGTTTACCTCCCGCAAAAAGGCCTGCTTGTCCACTAGTCCTTCTTTTGCAAGCGAGTCAGCAATCTGCTCTACATTCCACCCTTCTGGAATGGTAAAGCGTACCGTGTCCATAATCACGTCACCACTGACCATCTTGGATATCAGTTGATCAATCGTCGCCCCCGTCTCAAACCGGTACTCTCCAGCCTGCAGCCGACTTCCCATGCCTTTGACGCCGACGTAATAGCTGAAGACAGTAGCATCGCGAATCAACCCTTCTTGTTCCAGAAGTTGACCAATATCACGTACGGAGGAGCCGGATGGGACATTTACCTGCTTGACCGCTGTCCCTTCTCCGCTGCTGACCGGCTGCAGCTGCTGATACACGTAATAGGCAGCCGCACCTCCCGCCATGACAAGCAGCAACAAGAGCGTGAGCAGTACCGTAATGATTTGGCGTCCCCGCCTTCCCCGCCGCCTCTCTCCGGTTTTGTTTGTCTGTTCCAAGGCAAATCCTCCTCTACCCTAATCTCATCCATTATACCGAAGAATGAAGAGCGTTGCACCACAAGCATCGGTTCCGACATGAGAAATACGGTCGAGAAGGCAAAAAGGTTTCAGTAACTGATCTCCATACATTAAAAACGGAACGGGCAGATTGACCCTGCCCGTTCCGTCCGCCACCTCTGTTAGAGCTCTTCGTTTTCCAGCTCCGCGATCAGTGTCTCAAACGTTTCTTCTACCTGCTGCCATTCTTCATCATTTTCGATCCCCTGCAACACACCGTCGCCTTCATAGCGGAGGAAATGGACGTCGTACTCCTCCTGGTCCTCCTGTTCAACCGGAACCAGAACCAAATAGCTGCGATCCTGGATATCAAAGATGTACATGATCCGAAAATCACGCGTGGTGCCGCCTTCTTCTTCGGCCAGCGAAATCACCTCGCCCACATCAAACTGCTCCGTAATATCCTGACTCAATTCTTATCACCTCGATTTCGCATCCAGATATCCCTGCAAGATGATCACGGCTGCCATCTTGTCGATCACCTGCTTCCGTTTTTTTCGGCTCACATCAGCAGAGATCAGCATCTTTTCGGCTGCCATCGTCGTCAACCGCTCATCCCACAAATGTACAGGGAGCTTGGTCCGCTCAGCCAACTGCCTGGCAAAACGTTGACAGTTTTCACCGCTGGGACCAATTGTGCCGTTCATGTTCTTGGGCAAACCGACGACGATCTCCTCTACCTGGTACTGACTGATCAACTGGAGCAGTCGCGCGTAATCCTGCTCTTGCGATGTCCTCCGGATCGTCTCGATACCCTGTGCGGTCCAGCCCATCTCATCGCTTACCGCGACCCCGATGGTTCGCTCCCCAACGTCCAATCCTAGTATGCGCATTTCCTGCTCCTATCCTACGCTTCGTTGTGTGATTCGCTACCCGAAAGATATTCCCGGACTAGTTCCTCAATCAGTTTGTCCCGCTCAATTTTCCCGATGAGGCTGCGTGCGTTGTTGTGCCGCGGAATAAAGGCAGGGTCACCCGAGAGCAGGTAGCCGACAATCTGGGTAATCGGGTTGTACCCTTTTTCCTGCAGCGCTTGATACACCAGAGTCAATGTCTCCTTCACTTCCGCTTCATTTGTTTCCCTGGGCACCGTATACTTCATGGTATTGTCCATGGAACTCATCACATACACCTCGATTTTCTGGAGAACGCTCAGATCGCTCTCCCTGTTTCACTCTACTATCATCTCTATTCGCTTGCGGCGCTGCCGAATCCTTTTCTTTTCACAGGTTGTCCGCTTTAGTTGCTGACGGCAGCCTGCTTGCGCACCAGTTCTTCCACGACTGCAAGTGCTTCACCCAGTTTGGCCGGATCTTTTCCACCCGCCTGAGCCATGTCCGGTCGCCCGCCGCCTCCGCCGCCACAGCGTCCCGCTACTTCCTTGACGATTTTTCCTGCATGGAATCCTTGCTCCATCAAATCTTTGGTCACTCCTGCGACCAACTGTACTTTCTCGCCGTCAACCGCTCCCAATACGATGACTGCCGAGCCCAGCTTCGCTTTCAGATCGTCAACCATGCCGCGCAAACTATCCATGTCGGCAGCCGACACGCGAGCGCTCAATACCTGTACATCACCTACTTGTTTTACCTGTTCCGTCAGCCCCACCGCTTCCATATTGCCTAGTTTTGCCCGCAGTGACTCGTTCTCCCGCTGTACCTCTCGGATCTGCTGCAAAACCGCTTCCACACGAGCCGGCGTCTCTTGCAGTTGTGTCGCCTTGACGGCATGGGCCACTTCCCGCAAGGTGTTCAGCTGCTGGTTGAGGTACTGATAGGCTCCACGTCCGGTCACGGCTTCGATCCGACGGGTTCCTGCACCAATCCCGCTTTCGCTGACAATCTTGAACAATCCGATCTCCGCCGTATTGTTCACATGACAACCACCGCAAAGCTCCAGGCTGTAGTCTCCTACCTGCACCAGGCGCACAATCTCGCCATATTTTTCGCCAAACAGGGCCATCGCGCCCATCGCCTTCGCCTCGGCCAGCGGTTTCTGCATCACATCGACACCCAGATTGGCCCATACTTTTTCGTTGACGATTGCCTCGATTTGCTCCAGTTCTTCGGGACTGACCGTACTGATATGGGTAAAGTCAAACCGCAGTCGTTCCGGTGCAACCAGTGAACCGGCCTGATTGACGTGTGTGCCCAATACGTCCTTGAGAGCCTGATGCAGCAGGTGCGTCGCAGTATGGTTTTTCACGATGTCAATCCGCGCTTCCCGATTGACAACCGCTTCCACCGTATCACCTACCCGCAGCGTTCCTGCCTCCACGACCACACTGTGGACGTGTTGACCCATCGGCCCCTTCTGTACATCGGCAACCCGTGCCTTGACCACGTCGGAGGCAAGTACGCCTTCGTCATTTACCTGGCCGCCGCTCTCGGCATAAAATGGGGTCCGGTCCAGTACGACCTGACAAGCATCCCCTTCATCTACTTGATCGACCAACTGGTTGTTGGCAATAATCGCAGCCACCTTGGCATTTGTTACCAGATCAGTATACCCAATAAACTCGCTCTTAACCGCAAGCTCGCTCAGCGGTCCGCCTTGTGTCTGCATGCTGTCCACTTCCTGGCGTGCAGCACGGGCCCGTTCACGCTGCTCATCCATCGCTCTCTCAAACCCTTCCCGATCGACGGATAATCCGTGTTCACTAGCGAAGTCTTCGGTCAGGTCGACGGGGAAGCCGTACGTATCGTACAGTTTAAACGTATCCGCTCCGGACAGCTTCATCTCCCCGGCTGCCTTGGTCTGCTCAACCATCTGCTCCAGGATGGTTAATCCTTCATTCAGCGTCTCGTGGAAACGCTCTTCTTCTGCGCGGATCACTTTTTCAATGAAGGCACGCTTCTCTACCACTTCTGGATAGAACTCTCCCATCATGCGGCCGACTACTTCTGTCAGTTGATACAAAAACGGCTTTTCAATCCCGAGCAGTTTCCCCATCCGTACCGCACGACGGAGCAGACGACGAATCACGTAACCACGCCCCTCATTGGAAGGAAGCGCTCCGTCGCCAATCGCAAAGACGACCGTCCGCGTATGATCGGCGATCACTTTCAGAGCCACGTCCGTCTCAGCCCCGGCCCTGTAGGCTACGCCAGTGATCGCGCTGGTCGCTTCAATCAGCGGGAACAGCAGATCTGTTTCGTAGTTGTTGTCCACCTCCTGTAGGATCGACGCCATCCGCTCCAATCCCATCCCGGTATCGATGTTCTTCTTTGGAAGCGGAGTGTAGCTACCATCCGGATTGTGGTTATATTGAGAAAAGACGAGATTCCACACTTCCAGGTAACGCTCGTTTTCACCGCCGGGGTACAATTCAGGATCATTGGGATCACTGCCAAACCGTTCGCCGCGATCGTAAAAGATCTCCGAGTTGGGGCCGCACGGGCCTTCCCCAATGTCCCAGAAGTTCTCCTCCAGCCGGACAATCCGTTCTTTTGGAATGCCTACTTCTTGATGCCAAATCTCAAATGCTTCATCATCTTCCGGGTGAATCGTCACCGACAACTTCTCCGGATCGAAGCCGATCCACTCCGGACTGGTGAGAAACTCCCAAGCCCAGTGAATCGCCTCTCGCTTGAAGTAATCCCCGATCGAGAAGTTGCCCAGCATCTCAAAAAACGTATGGTGGCGGGCTGTACGCCCGACATTCTCGATGTCATTGGTACGAATCGCCTTTTGGGAATTGGTGATCCGCGGATTGTCCGGGATAATCCGTCCATCAAAGTATTTCTTGAGTGTCGCCACCCCGCTGTTGATCCACAGCAACGATGGATCGTCATGCGGAATCAGCGGTGCACTCGGCTCGATGCGGTGTCCTTTGGTTACGAAAAAGTCGAGATACATTTGGCGGATTTGATTGCCTGTCAGCTTTTTCATCGTTTTTCCTCCTCAATATGAAAAAAGCTCTCATCCCGATCAGGGACGAGAACTGTTGTCTCGCGGTACCACCCTGCTTACAGACAGCCGGCCCCATGCCGCAACAGTCTGTCGCTCTTGATGCCCGTAACGTGGGCTGAACGCCGGGTTTGCCCGGTCTTCGGAATAGCCTTCAGTCGCGCTGCTTTTTAGGCACCCTCTCAACCACGGAGCACCCTCTCTGTAAAAAGGACTGCAACCTACTCGTTCCATCATCGATCAACTGTTTTCCATTCATAGGGTATTATATCGGGTCGCTGAACGGCCTGTCAACTTTCCCGCAAAATCAACACGATCCGACTGATTAGTACTTTAAGCACGGCCAAGGCAGGTACAGCGATGATGAGTCCAACGATCCCCCCAAGCGCTTCCCCTGCCAGCAGAGCCAATATGATGAGCAGCGGGTGAAGCTTGAGCGACCGGCCGACGATATTGGGAGACAAAATGTTGCCCTCTATCACCTGGATCACGAGATTGATCACCAATACCAGAATCACCGTTTTGGTGGAAATGGTTAAAGCGACAACCGCGGCCGGTGTGGCGCCAATCAAGGGACCGATGTAAGGAATCACGTTGGTCAGACAGACGACCGCAGCCAGAACGAATGGATACGGCATATCGATCAGCCAGTATCCCACGTAAGCCAAACCGCCGACGATCAGTGCTACCACCATTTGTCCGTGCAGATACTTGGCCAGCACATCGTTTACATCGCGCAGCGTAACGATCGTCTTGCGGCGGTAGGCACGAGGTATGATCTGCATGAGGGCTCGCTGAATCAACTTCATGTCCTTTAAAAAGTAAAAGGCGATAAAAGGGATCACCGCATACCCTAAAAGTTTGCTGATCGTTTCTCTTGCGTTTTCCACCAGATCACTGATGCCCTGCGCCATTCGTTCTTTGGACTGTATGATCACCCTATCAACGCCACTCTGGATCGTATCCGGCAAAATGTATTTGTGGTACTCCCATTCCGTCATCCAGGTATGATACCAATTGGACAATCGCGGCAGATCGTCGGAGAGTTCGATCAGCTGACGGGTGAACACGGGGATCGCATTGATCAGGATCACCACAAGCGTCAGAATAAATGAGGTGTAAATGAGCAGGACAGCTACGGAACGAGGCACTTTCCGCTTTTCCAGTGCGGTGACTACGGGATGCAGGAGGTAGGCTACCAACAGCCCGATCAGAAAGGGAAGCAGGATTTCTCCAGTCCACTCTGCGATACAGGACAGCACGGGGCGAAGCCACCAGAGCAGGTTGGCCAACACCAGCAGCGCGATCAGGTTGATGACAATCGAGAAAAAACGATTCCGCTGCATCGTCCCTTTGCCCTCCTCCACTGTTGCTAATCACTAGCATGTACGAAGGCGGACAAAAAAATCCCCTCTCCATGGAGGGGAACTGCCCACAGATCAGCGGGCAACTTTCGTCAATAAGCGGCCCATATTCATCATGTTGCGCAGAAAGGGGAGCCGTCTCGTGTTCATACCGAACTGGAACCACCTGCGCCGCCTAGGACGCAGCAAAAAACTGACTGCCGTTACAGCCATGCCTGTCACAATCATTCCCAGTATACCACGTACCATGCTGACTCCTCCTTCGTAGTTGTCTCCGCTAGATCTGGGCTGACAGCGATTGATCTTCCAGGAACAGATCGTTGAGGGAATGGAGGGAACCGTCTTCTTCCACCTGGTAAATGGAAGAGACCTGGTCGCCATCGACACTCAGCTCAACAAAGCAGTTCCAACAGTAGTACTGGTTTGTACCAATTTTCCCAATATCTTTCGATGAACAATTGGGGCAAATCACCCGCATGTGCGTGCTACCTCCTCATGATTGGACACTCTCGGCCTGGTGACGGGGGAACTCGGGAATGATCAGGGCTTCCTTTCCGACCACTGGTGAATATGCCAGGGGCAGACGTTTGCGCCCTTCTGTCAGGTCTGCAATCCAACCGTCTGACAGTTCGTACCCTACTAGCTTCTCCCAGTTGGATGAGAAGTAAACATCTTCCACATTACCCAGAGATTCTCCCCGTTCCGTCAAAACCGTTTTGCCGCGTAAGCAGCCTTTTCCGGTAAAGACTCCCAGTACATCTACATCGGCGAGTGACTCCATGGAGGTAGCAGCGCCCCTGCTTGACACGGTAAGACAATCGTCTCCTACCGCATGAATCAACTCGAAGGGGATGAACGTTCCCGGCTGAAACCAGCTCTTTTCTTCCAGTACGATGCCCAGCGTACGCCACGTCTTGTCGCAGAGAATGTCGCGGACAATGCCAATCTGCTCGCCGGAATCGAGACAGACGACGGGCAATCCCAGCACATCCAGTCCTCTCTGCATGTGCCTTCCCCCTTCCGCTCTCTTAGTATCCGGCGAGCGTGAGGTTCCCATGCGCTGCAAACTGTGGCAATCAGTCGGTTTCCTGACCTACAAGTCGCTGTCGCAGATAGGTGTGGCGTACACTTTCATCGTCGTTTTCAACGGCCAGACGAAAGGCCTCGGGGTCCCCGCAGAGCAAAAGATACGATTTGCTGCGTGTTACCCCGGTGTATACCAGTTTACGCCGAAGCATGCGGTAGTATTGACGGACAAACGGCATGATCACGATCGGGAACTCGCTTCCCTGCGACTTGTGCACAGAACAGCAGTAAGCCAAGGTTAGTTGATGGTACTGCGAACGTTTGTAGGCCACCTCTTTGCCGTCAAACAAAACCACCAGCAGTTCCTCCTGCTGCTCATTTTCGTTGGGGCGAAAAATAGCGACGATTTCGCCAATGTCACCGTTGTACACCTGCTCCTCGGCGTTGTTGACCAACTGCAGCACTTTGTCACCGGTGCGGAACACAGTCTCTCCATACGAAACTTCCCGCTTTTGCTCCGTCTTTGGGTTAAACAAATCCTGCAGTTCCTGATTTAGCTGGTTGACACCCGCGTTTCCCTTGTACATCGGGGAAAGAACCTGAATCTCTTTTGGTGTGTACCCTTTTTTTACGGCTCCCTCACAGATTTGTTTCACGATTCGCACAAGATCTTGTGGCGAACTTGTGAAAAATCTGCGATCAGGGGCAGGGGACAGCAGATCCTCCGGAACCTTCCCCTCGCGAATGTCATGGGCTAGCCGAATGATCGAGGATTGCTCCGCCTGACGGTAGATGTCGTGCAGGTGAACCTGCGGGATGAGGCCGGAATCGATCATGTCCTGCAGCACATGGCCCGGTCCTACTGAGGGCAGTTGATCGGGATCGCCGACCATCACGATCTGGATGTCATCCGGCAGGGCACGGAACAACTGGTTGGCAAGCCAAATATCTACCATCGACATCTCGTCAATGATCAGAAGCCTGCCGTGCACCTGACGTTCCTGATCGTACTCGAAGCTGTCGCCATTCCATCCAAGCAAACGGTGAATCGTCATCGCCGGCAGGCCGGTTGTCTCTGTCATCCGCTTCGCCGCTCTGCCAGTGGGTGCAACGAGCAGGATCGGGAACGGATTCTCATACGGATCGTACTGCTTGGGATCAAGCGAAAGACCGTTCAGCTCCGCGAAGACGCAGCAAATGGCACGGATCACGGTGGTCTTGCCCGTTCCGGGTCCGCCGGTCAGCAGCATCAGGCCGCTCTGCAGCGCTTGTTCCACCGCTTCCCGCTGGGAAGCAGCGTACGTGATCCCCAGCTCTTCTTCTACTTTGCCTAACGCCCGATAATATTCCGAAGCGGGAAACGCTTCCTGAAAAGCTCGTTTGGCAAAATAGCGAAGCTGCTTGGCCAAGCCGATCTCCGCAAAAAAGAGAGTCGACAGATAGGCACGATCATCGTCCCAGATCAGCTTTTGCTCTTCAAACATATGCTGTATGGCAAGTGTCAGTTCATCGTCTTGAAACGAATGACCCCCGCATTCCGCAAGCAATCTGCGGCTCCTATCTGCCAGTTCGGCAACCGGCAGATAGACATGCCCCTCTCCATAAGCGGCCTCTTTCAGCGTATAGAGTACAGCCGCTTTGACCCGCTCCGGCGAAGAAGCAGCGACGCCAACGGCGCGGGCAATCTCGTCAGCCCGCTTAAAGCCGATGCCATCAATATCCTCAACCAGCTTGTACGGTGACGTTTGCAAGATGTCCATCGTCTCTGATTTGTAGGTCTGGTAGATGCGGAGGGCGAGATGAACACCGATGCCAAAATCGTAGAGGAAGACCATGGTTCTCTCCAACATGCGGTGCTCCAACACCGAATCGTAGATTTTGCGCGCCCGCTCACGTGAAATCCCCGGAACCTGCTCCAACTGCTCCGGGTTATCAGCAATCACCGAGAGCGCATCCACCCCCAAGTGGGCCACAATCCGCTTGGCCGTCTTTTTGCCGATCCCCTCGAACAACCCGCTGGCCAAATACTTTTCCACACCCGCTGCCGTCTTGGGTGTCTCCCGCTCGTAACGATTGACACTATACTGACTGCCAAACCTCGGATGCACCTTCCACTCACCGTAGAACGTATACACCTCATCGGGATGAGGGCGCGGAAAGTGGCCAACCACAACGACTTCCTTTTCGCTGATCGATTCGTTTGTCTCCTCTACCTGAAAACGATACACCCCGTACCAATTCTCTTCATTGAAGTAAATTTCTCGCACCACTTGTCCTCGGATAAACGGTTCGACAAACAGGGAGAGCGTCTGTTGCGACAAACGCACCGCCTCCTTACATAGCAAAACCTGGTACCAGACCAGATAACAAGTTATTTGCTGCCCTTTAGCTGTTTGACGATCTCCGCTATCCGGACAGCCGCCTGGTTCACTTGCTCTACCGTATTCCCCCATCCAAAGCTAAAGCGTATCGCAGATCTGCTGCGCGATTCGTCCAGACACATCGCCTGCAGCACATGCGACAATTCCAATGAACCTGATGAACAGGCTGAACCGCTCGCTGCAGCAATTCCGGCCAGATCCAGGTTCAGCAGCATGGTCTCGGTGTCGGTTCCGGGAAAGCTGACGTTTAAGATGTGCGGCAAATACTGTTCCGGGTGACCATTGATGTAGAAATCGATTTGCGAGGTTTGCCAGGTCTCGATCATGGCCTGCCTCAATCTTCCGTATTGAGCCCACTTGTTCTCCATTTCTTCTGCAGCCAGTTTGACCGCTTCGGCAAACCCGACGATTCCAGGTACGTTCTCCGTGCCAGCCCGCCGATTGCGCTCTTGAGACCCGCCAAAAATAAACGGCGACAGCTTGACACCTCCGGCGACGTACAAGAGGCCAACGCCTTTTGGTCCGTTGATTTTGTGAGCAGAAGCAGACAGCAGATCAACAGGAAGTTCAGCCAGATCAATCTGTAGCAGACCAAATGCTTGTACGGCATCGGTGTGAAACAAGATCTGTTTGTCCCGCAGCAGCTGGCCTATGCTCGCGATCGGCTGAATGGTCCCTACCTCATTATTGCCCATGATGATCGAGACCAAAATGGTATTGGGCCGCAGGGCTTGCTCCAGAGCGGACACCTGCACCATGCCAGTTTCGTCAACCGGCAAATACGTCACTTCAAAGCCGTTTTCCTCCAGAAACTCGCAGGTGTGGAGTACGGCGTGGTGTTCCGCCCGGGTGGTAATGATATGGTTGCCCCGTTCCCGATTGGCCATCGCGGCGCCGATAATCGCCATGTTGTCCGCTTCGGTTCCACTGCCGGTAAAGACCAGCTGTTTGGGACGGACCCGAAGAAACTGGGCAATTACATCGCGTGAGCCTTCGACTGCCGCACGAGCTGTCCGCCCATAGCTGTGAATACTGGAAGGGTTGCCGAAATGGTCTGTCAGATATGGCTGCATCGCCTCCCGGACACGTGGGTGAACCGGGGTGGTGGCGGCGTGATCGAGATAAATACTCATCATCATTCACCTGTCTGTATCAAAAGAATGTTGTTCATCCACTGCAGATGGTTCATAACTGTCGGTGAGATCTGCAAGATCGCCGTTAAATGTAAAACATGTAGCTTTCCGTGCGGCCGTCGTCCTGATACGTAATCAGGTCTCTCAGCGTGGTTGAATCCAGCACCGCAGAGATACTGTCACGTATTCGGAGCCACAAGTAGCGTTTGGCAGGATCTTCCTCTTCCATGAATTCCACCGGGCTGATCGGTCCTTCTAGCACACGGATTACATCACCCGAGGTAATCTCTTCCGGCGGCTTGGAGAGTACGTAGCCGCCGTACGCCCCTCTGATGCTCTTCACTAGACCGGCATTGCGCAGCGGAGCCACCAATTGTTCCAGGTAGTGTTCCGACAAATCGTTCCGCTGGGCAATGCTTTTCAGGGATACAGGGCCGTTGCCGTAGTTGGAGGCGAGTTCCATCATAATCGTCAAACCATAGCGTCCTTTAGTCGAAATCTTCAAGAGTAACATCTCTCCTTTGCCCAAACTTCATACATAATCTGCCTGCCGCAACGACTCATGAGCCGAGGTTTGCAGGAAAGAATAGCGATACGGGAGGTGAGTGAGGTGGCCGACAAGAAGCGCTCAAAGACAGGAGAAAACCATCGCTCCGAGCAACTGTACGATCAGCCAGCCGGTCGTATTGCCCACAAGGCCCGTTTTGGAGCCAGCGAAAACAGCAAACAGCCCAATGAAAACGGTGATCTGCCCGACGAACCGGGTGGCGATGTCCGCACTTGATTACATGTGACGACTGCGACGTGTTTCCTGGCGTTCCCTGATCTGTTGTTCATAACCGATCGGTTTTGGACGATAAAACGCGTACTCTACGCCATCCGGCAGGTACTGCTGTGGAATATGTCCATCGGGATAATCGTGCGGGTAGAGGTAACCGTCTCCATGTCCCAGCTTGGCCGCTCCTTTGTAGGCACGATCGCGCAGATGGAGAGGCACCGGCTTATGTCCGTCCGTGCGTATCGTCTCCAACGCCTCATTGATCCCGTTGTAGGCCGCATTGCTTTTCGGCGCTGTCGCCAGGTAAGTGGTCGCCTGAGCCAGCGGAATCCGCCCCTCCGGCATGCCAACCAGCTCAAGAGCCTGAAAACAGGAGACCGCTACCGTCACGGCTTGGGGGTCCGCATTGCCAATGTCTTCCGAGGCGGCTATCACCAGTCGACGAGCGATAAATCGCGGATCTTCCCCGGCGTCGATCATCCGCGCCAGCCAGTACAAGGCGGCATCGGGATCAGAACCGCGAATCGACTTGATAAAGGCGGAGATCGTATCATAGTGATTGTCCCCACTCTTGTCATAGCGAACCGCACGACGCTGAATCGACTCTACCGCCACGTCCAGGGTGATCACAATCCTGCCGTCTGAGCCAGGAGGTGTGGTCAATGCCGCCAGTTCCAGCGCATTGAGCAAACGGCGCGCATCCCCTTCGGCGTAGTGAACCAGATGATCGGTCGCTTCTGAAGTCAGCTCCACTTCCAGCTCTCCCAGACCCTGCTCACGGTCTGTTAGCGCCCGGTTGATCACCCGGGCCAGTTCCTGCTCGCTCAATGGATTGAGCTGGAAGATCTGCGAGCGGGAGAGCAGCGCCGCGTTTACTTCAAAAAAGGGATTTTCCGTAGTAGCTCCGATCAGGATGATCGTCCCTTCCTCTACATAGGGAAGAAGGGCATCCTGCTGTCCCTTGTTAAAACGGTGGATCTCGTCGACGAACAAGGTGGTACGCTGACTGTTCATAACCAGCCGGTCCTTCGCCTCGTTCACAATCGCTCTGATATCGGCCACCCCGGCGGTAACCGCATTTAACTCGGCAAAATGGGTCTTGGTCGTACGGGCGATCACTTTGGCGATTGTCGTCTTGCCTGTGCCGGGCGGTCCGTAAAAAATCAGGGAAGAGACTTGGTCCGCCTCAATCGCCCGACGCAGCAGTTTGCCGGGGCCGAGGATATGCGACTGGCCGAGCACCTCATCGAGCGTACGCGGTCTTAACCTGGCAGCCAACGGCTTTATTTTCCCAGACTGCTGTTCCTCAAATGCAAACGAAAATAAGTCCATCTGTCCGAATTCCTTCCATTCCTATAGGATCTATCCCCCATATCATAACACTTGCCTCTTCCCCGGGCAAAGAAAACTAGGCAAGCTCAGTCTGCGTTACCGTCCCGCCGAAGTCCCAAGTGACAAAAGAAAACCGCCTGCCTCTTCTCACTCAAGAAAAGTGGACTGCGGTTCCTGATTAGGCAAACACTGGACACTCCTGTGCTGTATCCGCTCAACCTTTTTGTGGCTGCCAGTCGACAATGTCTCTTACTACAACGCTGGCCATGATCAGTCCTGCCACCGAAGGAACAAACGCATTACTTGACGGCGGCTGCCGTACTTTGCGGATCGGAGATTGGGGGTCAGCGACGATCTGCTGCTGTACATCGACGCGGGTCGTGACCGGAATCTCTTTGGAGTAGACTACTTTTACCCCTTTGTAGACGCGCTCTTTGCGCAGCTCGCGGCGGATCACCTTGGCAATCGGATCGTAGCTGGTTTGCGAGATGTCCGCCACCTCAAAGCGGGTCGGGTCCATTTTATTGGCCGCTCCCATGCTGGAGATGATCGGAATGTTTCGTCGCTTTGCCTCCAATATCAGATGAATCTTCGCCGATACGGTATCCATTGCGTCAACGATGTAATCCAGTTTATGTTCAAACAGTTCCCAGGCCGTCTCTTCCGTATAAAACATCTGCATGGTCGTCACGTCACATTCCGGATTGATAGCGGCAATCCGTTCTTTCATCAATTCCGTCTTGGGCTGGCCAATCGTCTGCAGGGTAGCGTGAATCTGCCGGTTGATATTGGTGATGTCGACCACATCGCGATCGAGCAGAATCAGTCTGCCAACCCCGGTACGCGCCAGCGCTTCCACCGTAAAGGAACCGACGCCGCCAATCCCCAACACGGCCACTGTACTGTTTTTTAATCTGTCCAGACCCTCCGGTCCAATCGCCAGTTCACAACGAGAAAACTGATGCAGCATGGCATACCCAACCTTTCTTCCCTCAAAAGCGTTTTACACGAGATTCACACGAAAAAGAGCCCCATCATGCCGTGAAGCCCCTCCGTTTTGAACCTGCACTGGCAGGTGGGTGTTCTGCCGGCTGTGTCAGGCGTCCACTCGATGGAGGCATGTCTTCGACAGCCGGACGGAAAAAACTCCCTAGATAACGGTTGTGGCTCAAAACGATCAGTTCTCACGCACATGGCAGGGCTCATTTGACATCCATCCTACCACATCAAAAAACCGGGACGCAAATCGGCCCTACTTGTCCTCTTTGGGCGGGATCAGGGCGATATGAAGTTCCTTCAGCTGTTCCGGCGACACCTCTCCGGGTGCCTCCATCATCAGATCGCTGGCGCTTGCTGTCTTCGGAAACGCAATCACATCGCGCAGGTTGCTGCGGCCGGCCAGCAGCATCACCAGTCGGTCCAGTCCAAGGGCAATCCCACCGTGCGGCGGTGTGCCGTACTCAAAAGCGTCAAGGAAGAAGCCGAACTTCTCTCGCGCTTCCTCTTCACTCAAGCCAAGCGCACGGAACATTTTCTCCTGGATCTCCCGCTTGTAGATCCGCATGGATCCGCCGCCCAGTTCATAACCGTTAAGCACCAGGTCGTAGGCCTGCGCACGGACTGCCCCAGGGTCGCTGTCCAGCAGATCCACGTCTTCATCTTTTGGACGGGTAAATGGATGGTGCAGGGCGACATAACGCTTCTGCTCCTCATCCCATTCCACGAGCGGAAAGTCCACCACCCAGAGAAACGAGAACTGACTGTAGTCAATCAGTCCCAGTTCGTGTCCCAGCTTGCTGCGCAGAGCTCCCAAGGCATCGGCCACCACTTTCGGCTTGTCTGCGACGAACAGCAGCAGATCCCCATCTTCTGCTGCGAGACGCTGTCTGATCGCTTCAATCTCCTCAGGTGTAAAGAACTTGGCGATCGGACCCTTTCGTTCGCCATCCTTGAACCCGATGTAGGCAAGTCCTTTCGCTCCGTAACGGGCGGCAAACTTCTGCAGGTCATCCGCTTCTTTACGGGAATAGTGTCCGCAGCCTTTGGCATTGATTGCTTTTACCTGTCCACCGTTCTTCGTTACGTCGGCAAACACTTTAAAACCGCTGGTTGCCACAATGTCGGAGACGTCCGTCAACTCCATTCCGAACCGGATGTCCGGCTTGTCGGACCCGTAACGTCCCAACGCCTCTGCATAAGTTAGCCGTGGGAACGGAGTTGGCACATCGACGCCGATCGATTCCTTGAATACATGGACGATCATCTGCTCCATCAGCGGCAGCAGTTCTTCTACCGGTGTAAACGAGGTCTCAATGTCCAACTGGGTAAACTCCGGTTGCCGGTCAGCCCGCAGATCTTCGTCGCGGAAACAACGGGCGATCTGGTAGTAGCGCTCAAAACCAGACACCATCAGCAACTGCTTGTACAACTGCGGCGACTGCGGCAGGGCGTAAAACTGGTTGGGGTGGATCCGTGACGGCACCAGATAGTCCCGTGCTCCCTCTGGTGTGCTCTTGCTTAGAATCGGCGTCTCTACATCAAGGAATCCGTGTTCGTCCATGAAGTCGCGCAGCGCTTTGACCGCTTTGCTTCGCAGTATCATCGTACGTTGCATCTCCGGACGGCGCAAATCCAGGTAACGATACTTCAACCTTACCTGTTCATCGACATCGTTGTCGTCTTCGATCAGAAACGGAGGCGTCTTGGCATCGTTCAGCACAGTAATCTCAGAGATGTGCACCTCGATCTCGCCCGTTTTCAGCTTGGGGTTGATCGCTTCCGGGTCGCGTGCCACCACTTCCCCAGTGACGGCCAGCACATATTCGCTGCGTACCTTGTCCGCCTTTTCCCAAGCCGGCTTGTTCACTTCAGGATTAAAGACGATCTGGACGATGCCGCTGCGGTCGCGCAGGTCAATAAAGATGACGCCGCCAAGGTCACGCCGTTTCTGGACCCAACCATTTAACGTAATCTGCTTGCCGATATGTTCCTTTCCCACTTCACCACAAAACACAGTACGGTAGATTGTTTGCATGGCTTTACCCTCCACTAAAACGCTATTTGCTTTCCTTACCTTGAATCTTGGCAACAAGTGTGGCTGCCAGGTCTTGCTGGGCCACCTCCTGCTGTTCGCCGCTTGCCATCTCTTTTAGCACAACCGTTCCCTTTTCCAGTTCCGACTCGCCGATGATCACTGTGTAGCCCGCTGCCAATCGATCGGCTGCCTTGAGCTGTCCTTTCATCTTCCGCTCCAGGTAGTCCATCTCAGCAGATAGTCCAGCCTGCCGCAGCTGATCCAGCAATTGAACAGTCACACTTTTTGCCTGTGGGGTCTGTGTGATAAGATAACAGTCAAGCGAATGGGTGACCGGCAATTCAATTCCTTTTTTCTGCAGGGCGATCAGCAGTCGTTCAATGCTGAGCGCGAAGCCGATCCCTGGCACGTCATCCCCGCCCAGCTCGGCCACCAGTCCATTGTACCTGCCGCCGCCGCATAGCGTCTCCACTGCTCCAATCTCCTGCATCTTGATCTCGAAGGCAGTCAGCGTGTAGTAATCAAGCCCCCGCACCAGCCGTGGGTTCACATGGTAGGAGATGCCGAGCGCATCCAGGTATTGTTTCACTGCTTCGAAGTGAGCAGCCGATTCCTCGCTCAGGTAGTCGAGAATTGACGGAGCATCTTTGGTCAACTGCTGATCCTTCTCCACTTTGCAGTCCAGAACACGCAGCGGATTGCGGTCGATACGGGACTGACAATCGGCGCAGAGCTCTGTGCGCCGCTCGTTCAGATACTCCAGCAGGTGTACCCGATGACGGGCCCGGTCTTCCAACGTACCGACGCTGTTCAGTTCGACCGTCAAGCCGCTGAGGCCCATTTCTTCGTAAAAACGGTACGCTACGGCTATCACTTCTGCGTCTATCGCCGGATCACTCGCTCCGATCGCTTCTACGCCAAACTGGGTAAACTGGCGAAGCCGTCCCGCCTGAGGACGCTCGTGACGGAACATGGGCCCCAGGTAATACAGTTTGACCGGCTGATTGGGCGCACCGTAGAGCTTCTTCTCTACATAAGCCCGCACCACGCCTGCCGTATTCTCCGGACGCAACGTCAGCGCATCCTCACCGCGAGACTCGATGCTGTACATTTCCTTCTCCACGACATCAGTCGTTTCACCAACACCCCGTCTGAACAGTTCGGTGTGTTCAAAGATAGGGGTTCGGATCTCCTGGTAATTGTAGCGATGGCAAAGGTCGCGGATTTTCTCTTCCACGTACTGCCACAGTTCCACGGTACCCGGCATAATATCCTGCGTGCCGCGCGGAATCTGAATTCTCGCCATCTGACAGCCCTCCATTCCTTCTCTTCTGGTATAACGCAAAAAAACCCTCGTCTCTGACATGATCCGTCATGTCAGGGACGAGAGTTGTCTGCCGCGATATCTCCCGTGGTGCCACCCTGGTTGGACAGCTGAAAAACAGCTGATCCCTCTCTACACCGGTAACGTCGGCGGCAACGCCTCACAGCTACTAGAACAGCCCGTTTGTTCAGCCCGTTCGCTGCGGGTCCTCTGGGAGGTCATTCGCCAAGTCGTGATAGAAAAGCGCTCACAGCCTAAGGCGCTTCTTCTCTGGCTATCCGGTGCCTGGTTACTCGTTCCCTTCATCAGATCTTGCAAAAATATATATCGAATCATAGCAAATCAGGCAATCAGCGTCAACTCATTTATGATAAATGTTTGTCTGCCCTCAGTTCGCGGTCCGCGCTTTAACCATGGGCTCTCACGCCACCGCCGAAGTAGACGTCATCCAAGTCGCGCAGCTTCTTTTCCACCAGTTGTCGGTAGGTCTCGTTGTACGTCTTTGGATCTTTGGGATTTGCCCAACGCGTCAGTTTCCCCGAACCGGGAGCCATTAGTTTGGAGACGGCGCCGCAGCCAAGGCCGAGAATCGTTTGCGCCTCCTCCATGATCATGATGTTGTAGATGCTTTCCTGTCCTTCGATCGCATAGCCGACGTTTTCCAGGTTGCCCAGAATGTTTTTCTGTCTGTACAAATAGTAGGGGTGATAGCCATGAGCCTCGGTCCAGTCAGCCGCATACGCCATCATCTGGCCAACTTCCTCGCGGCTTGCCACCGCATATCGCGCTTTATTTTGCGTCATTTCCGAAGCCCGTTTAAAGGATAAGGTGTGTATCGTCAAAGAGGTTGGCATCAGTTGCTCCACCTGTGCGAAGCTGTGTTTCACCTCGTCAAGCCCCTCATTGGGCAGGCCGATGATCAGGTCCATATTGATATTGGAAAATCCCATCTCACGGGCCAAATGATATTTTTCGATCGTCTCTGCGACTGAGTGATGCCGCCCGATCGCCGTCAACGTATCGTCTGTGAATGACTGTGGATTGATGCTGATCCGGTCAACCCGCCACTTTTTCATCACTTCCAGCTTCTCCGGAGTGATCGTATCCGGACGCCCCGCTTCCACCGTCAACTCCCGTACCGAATCCATTCCGGGAAAGAACTCGTGCAAAGAGACAAACAGTTCGTCCAGTTCTTCTGCTGTGATGCTGGTTGGTGTTCCGCCACCGAAGTAAATCGAAGTGATTGATATTTGGTTCTGCTTCAACCAATCGCCGATCATGCCAATCTCGTAGTGAAGCCCCTCCAGAAAGCCGCCGACCCTCTGTTTCTGCCCCTGGATCGCGTAAGCGGGAAAGGTACAATAGGCGCACTTGGTCGGACAGAACGGGATGCCGATGTAGACAGACAGCTCGCGGTCAATCTGGTAAAAGTCAGGAACCACCTGCAGTTGTCGATCGACAATATCTTGCAGCAAGGCCAGTTTCTCGGGCCGGACCATGTAGTCGGAGCGTAGTTGACGGTGTGCTTCTTCCCGTCCGATACCCGACGTCAGCAGTTTATGCAGCAGTTTTGTGGGCCGAATACCGGTCAGGATCCCCCATCCTTGCCGCGTTCCGGTAAAACGTTCGAGCAGGAACAGCAACGTATAATTGATCGCCTGTTTGGCTGTTCTTCGCTCCCCCTGTTCGCCACGTACGGTGTACAGCCGCTCGTAGCGGTACTCTTCGGGATGAGAAGCGTGATGCAGGACACCATGCGTGCTGACTCCCGCCGTCTTCATCATTAATGCCAGCTCAATTCGAAGCGCGTCCGGATGCTGCCATTCCTGCACGAAGGCGATGTCCGGATCCTCGTAAAACAGCGCCAGGATGTGGGAGATTTCCCGTTGAAAGGCATGTCCCGTACATTTGATTTCTATCATATATCGATTCACCTGCTTTTTTTCTCTGTAAGCTCCCCATCAGTGTAGCGAAGACAAGCCCAAACGGTCAATTCTCAAAGACTACCTGCTCATTTTTTTGCGCAGCAGCCGAACATCCCCGATGCTGATATGAAATTCCTGGGAAAGTTCGACATCATTCATCGTCGCTTCTTTTTCTAAAAAGTCGTGGAAGTCGACCGAAAACAGCTGCCGATTGATCTGTTTGGCATCCGTTTCGTTCTTCGCCTGACGCATGCGTACCCCTCCTTTTTAATCCTTACTAGTCTACCCGCTTTACATTTGCTCCATAAGAGCAGTTGTTCAGTAAAAGAGTGAAGATCTTGTCGACAGATGCAGGATTTTGTAAAGAGAAGCGCGAATGAAAACAGGAAGGAAAAAGAAGGTAGAAAGGAATGTTGAGTCGTGTTCTCTCGCCTATTGCACTTGGCAGCAGGATTCGCCCTGCTTCTCTCTCTAGTCTTGCCTGCTTCCGTGTGGGCGGTAAGCGCTGCGAATGTGCAGGTCACAGTGGACAAGCTGAATGTCAGATCGGGTCCTGGACTTGACCATGCTGTCATCTCCAGTGTGACGGCGGATATGAAGCTGCCTGTATTAGCCGAACAGGAGAGTTGGACACAGGTTCAACTGCCGGATGGCAGCAAGGGCTGGGTGGCCAGTTGGCTTGTGAAACCGCTTGCGGACGGAACCGCTTCCCACATCGAGAGTACGGTGACCAATCTGAATGTACGCTCCGGGCCAAGTCAGACATTTGCCGTGATCGGCCAGATCAATCCCGGCAGTACCTACCCGGTGGTGAAGAAAAACGAACAATGGGTTCAGATTGAGCTGTCGGATGGAAAGACCGGGTGGGTGGCAGGCTGGTTAGTGAAAGAGGCAGCTGCTTCATCGACACCCGGAAATGTCATAAACGAACCGACTGTACCAACCAATCCTTCGCCGCCGCCAACTAGTCGAGCCCAGCAATCCCCTGGCGCGCCCGTGATAACACCGCCTGGCAGCGGCCCGAACCCGCCAGCGACATCGATGCCATCAGCTGTCTCCATAACGCTGGGAACACTGACCAACGTACATAACAATCACGACGTGGCTGCACCGGTGATCGGTCAATTAAGCCCCGGGGATACGATCGAAGCGATGCCTCGCGGGAATGGCTGGTACCAGATAACGTATGACGGTGCCGTGGGCTGGATCCGGCCGGGTAGTGAAGCCGATCCAGTCACAGGAAACGGCAGCAGCGGTTCGACGACTGATCCTGTATCTCCCCCTGCCGCACCAGCGGTAGAGCAGCCAGCCGTACAACCGACGGTCACAGTGGACGTATCCGATCTGATCCTGCGGAGTCAGCCGACCACTGAAAGCCAACGCTTGACACTGCTGGCCAAAGGGACAAGCCTCACCGTCCTCTCGACTGAAGGGGATTGGTATCAGGTAAAAACCCCAGACGGGCAGGTCGGATGGGTGGCCGGGTGGCTGGTAAGCAAGCCGGTCCAATCTGAAACAGAGCAGACACAGCCTACAGTAACGATCATGAATCCGGGCACCAATATCCGCTCTGGTCCGGGAACCGACAACACGATCCTCACGCGTGTGCAGGCAGGAGATGTGTATCCGATCGTCAAGACTGAAGGCGACTGGTTTCAAATCAAGCTAAGTGACGGAACGCTTGGTTATGTCGCCGGCTGGATCGTCAGTGCCAGCGGATTGCCCGACGTGATCAAGCAAAACCAACTGAAGGGAAAGGTCATCGTCGTTGATCCCGGTCACGGTGGTGAAGATAATGGCGCAACCGGCTCCAGCTTCTCTACTCTGGAAAAAGTGGTCAACCTGCAGGTCTCCAAACTGCTGAAGAACAAGCTGGAAGCAGCTGGCGCGACGGTCATCCTGACGCGAAGCGATGACCGCAAACTGAGTCTGCAGAATCGTGTCGACATTGCCGTGGAGAATAAAGCCGATCTGTTTGTCAGCATCCACCACAACACTCATCCCAGCTCGCTGACCAATGGAACAATCATTTTCTACTACGACAAAGGAAACTCAAGCAAGTTGGCTTCCCTGGTCCAAAGTGAAGTCGTCAAGGCGACCAACTACAAGAACCTGAATGCCCGCTACGGAAACTATTATGTCCTGCGGGAAAATACGGTCGTCTCGATTCTGGCTGAGATCGCCTTTTTATCCAACTATCAAGACGAACTGCGTGTCCGCAGTTCCAAACATCAAGAGTTGGCGGCCGAAGGGATCTACAGAGGGATTGTACGGTATTTCCAGTAATCCCTGTCAACAGGTTACGGGCAAGAGATGCACACCTCTTCTGGATATGCGAATTGTTCCCACAATTCACGTATCCATACAAGAGGTGTTTTTTTGTGGTCATTTCGACGACAAGTACGACGAGTGAACCGGCAGCAAAAGTGTGGATATAGATTGTCCCTCTTTACATACACATGAAAGAGAACCGATTTCGTACAACCTTGTGCCATTCGGGGGTGAAGGGATGACGAAGCCGACTGGAAAAGATGCCGGATGGAAGTATACGCTTGTCAATCTCGGCATCAGTATCGCAGTGGGATTGGGTACGGGCTATTTGTCGGGTCAGATCGTTACCAAAAAAGCGGAAGAGCGAGCGGAGCAGCAGCGGCTAAGTGATGAAAAACGGCAGCGGGAAGAGAAGATTGTCAGTTTGTTTCGTGAAGGGGAGCGCTGGTTCAAGTTTGAAAAGTATGAAGAAGCGGTCAACGCCTATGAGCAAGTGGCCATCCAGTTGGATAAACTGATCCTGACCGATGATTCTCACAATCTCAATCTGATCAACCATGATGAATTGATGGACATATACATGACCATGCTGCCTCATCTCAAAGAAAGTTATGGGTTCCTGTCCAAGAAAGTAAGAGATACGAAGAAAAAACGTCAACTATTGCAAGACATGCTGCTTACGTATGAGAGGATGGGAAACTTCGAAAAAAAGAATCCCCTATGGTTTATTACGAAGCATGGGGATGACGAAGAAGACTTTGAGTACACCTACCTCAACTCTATGGAGGAGATAGGGAATATCGCCCTCGAGATCCTGAAAACGTACAAGGACAAACGCTTGCATGCACAAGATAGGGCATATGTAGAAAAAATCTTTAGTCTTGGCATGCGCAATTACCAGCACCTGGTCAGGACAATGGACCAGGTGTCCGTCGTCGGTCCGGAACAGGAATACTATGTAAAACAGCTTCATCAGAAAATCGAAGAACTGGGAACGCTGCGGGAACTGCTCTTACTGAACTCTCCTTGACCGATTGTTGGGATACTTCCAGATATTTGTCGAGTAAAGTCGAATATTGTGTTGAGTTTCCGATTTTATTTTTAATCCCAAAGCTGGAAACAAAACGTAGAGTAAGACAAAAGGAAGGAGATGATCTGTCTATGCAGCAACCATGCAAAGCAAACCGCTTTGACGGGGCAGAAGAACTTGTTAGAAATAAAGTTACTCCTTCAACCGACATAAACACAGACCTCCTGGATCATACCCATAAGGTAAAGTTTCTCTATCTGAAAAAACGACCACTCTGTTATCCGTCGCAACCGTCAGATTCGACCTCTCCTCCTGCGTTGGCAGATGAACATAAGCTGCGAAAAATCGTCGATGAGTTGTCTCTGCAGTTGCGAGCATTGGTAGCAGAGAAAGGTTTCGCAGATGACGCTGTTGTTGAACTTAGCCAGAAGCTGGACATTTATATTGTACAGCTCCAATACATTATTCGCCAAAAAGCAGCTGCTCGTCTATCGTAAAGAAAAAGACACAGCCTGCATCTACAGCATATCGAAACCATAAAAATAGGCGGCAGGTGGATGATCACAACTCCGATCATCCACTTGCCGCCTTTCTCATTCGCTAGATGGAACCCGGGCTCTCGGCGATCGTCAGGAAAAGCGGCAGCAAAGCTGTTTCACCGCGGTAACCAGCTAGGGCGGCTACAATCCTGTCTTCCAGCGCTTTCAGCTCATCGGTATCACCGATGTGGCCGTTAATCATGATGGAAAAAGCCAAACGTTCGCCAGTCTGTGTTGAAACATAGCCAGATAGACTGCTGACTCCTGTCAACGTTCCTGTCTTGGCCCTTACGTTGTTTTCTGCTCTGGTTCCTTTCATTCTGTTCTTTAGTGTGCCGTCTGCACCAGCGACCGGCAAAGAGCCCAAAAAGCTCTCAAACTCCGGCTGCTCCGCCATTGCTTCCAAAGCAGTGAGCAACTGCCGCGGCGCAATCAGATTGTATCGCGTCAGACCGGAAGCGTCAAACAAATCAAATGTTTCATCCACACCGAGGGCGGAAACTGTTTCGTAGATAACCTCGATGCCTGCCCCCGTGCTTCCTTCTGCTTTTTTCTCCGCTCCGAGTACCTTTGTCATCATCTCGGCATAGTGGTTGTCACTGTTTTTGTTGAGATACGTGATGATCTCCTTCAATGGCTGAGAGGCGAATTCAGCCAGCTTTCTACTTTCGTCCGGCACCTCTCCTGCTTTTACTTTGCTCTGTGCCGCTTTGATGCCAGCTTCGCGCAGTTTCTCCAGTAGTACTGTACCGGTGTATAGCGCTGGCTCCTCTACGGCAATCCGTTCATAATCCGCTTTTGCTCCAAGCGGCAGATTCCCTGTTACGCGGATCATATTTTGACCGCGCACTCGTTCGATCGAAAACGTGTTTTCTGCGTCTGCGTCCACCGTCTTGGCTTCGTTGACGATCTGAACGTACTGTGTCTGTGGCGAGAGGGTCAACTCTACCTGTTCGCCCCCCCGCTCCCCTGGCTGATAATCGATCCTCACTGTTCCCCGGTTTATGGAGAGTGCGCTGGTTTGAGCATTGTAGTAATAGCTTTCGTCGTCCCAAGCCCAGCCGAGACCGAGCCGCTGATCGTCAAAGTAGTGATCATCGACGATGATGTCGCCCTGGATCACTTTGATTCCCGCCTCGTTGATCTGCTCAACGATCTCCTCAATGGAAACCCCCTCTTGCACTTTCAAACTGTCTTCGGTATGGAGAGTGGGATCACCGTATCCTTTGATGATTAGATCGCCAGTTAGCACGCCACCCGGGTTAACCGGACCCGTCAGATACAGCTCGGTCTTAAATCGATAGTCGGCTCCCAGTTGTCTAAGAGCGGTCAGACTGGTAAGCAGTTTGGCATTGGAAGCTGGTGTAAAAAGTTTATCCGCGTTGTGAGCGTATAGGATAGCCTGTTCGTCTTGTCGGTCTAGCGATTTGACGATCACACCCGCAGTAGCACCGCTCTTTTCCAACTCGGTAACGATAGGGTCGAGCAGCGAAGAGAGTTCGTACTGCTGTGGATCCACTGGGGTGAATGCGTCCGGAACGCTCAGATTCGGATAGCTGGCCAGCAGCGTGCCCACCTGATCCTGCAAGTCCCTTGCGTATTTCGACTTATAGATGCCGTTGCTGAGGATCGAGAAGGCCAGTTTATCACCGTTTTCGGCTGTAACATAGCCGCTCAGACAGTTGACGCCGCTCATGCTCCCCGTCTTGGCCATCAGATTGTTGGCCGCTGGCGTGTCCAGAAAACGATTCTCCAGCGTCCCCTCACCCCCCGCGATCGGCAGCGAGGCCTCAAATACTTCTTTGTATTCCTGCTCCTGAACATAGGCAAGCAGTTTGATGAAGTGATCCGGCGCGATCAGGTTGAGGCGGGACAATCCCGATCCGTCCACCTGCTGGTAGCCTGTGACAATCCTGGCATCCTGCAACACATCGGCAACGGCTTCGCTGCCGGCGGCAAAACTGCCCTCTCCTTTCAGCTCTGCTCCCAACGTCTTGAGCAGAGACTCCGCATAAAAGTTGTCGCTCTCCTTATTCAGTTCCTTGATCAGTTCCGCCAGCGGCTGTGAGTAGTGGGTAACCAGCGGCGTTCCCTTATCCAGCTTGTCTTTGGCAATCGTCACCTGAGGATTGAGCGAGATTCCCGCAGAGATCAGCTGATGTTTCAAGGCATTGCCGACGAACAGCGCCGGATCTTCTACTGCCAGCGGCTCCTCTATCGGTTCAGCCTGTTTGCCGATTGTGCCGCTGATGGTGATCGTGTTCTGTCCACGCGGTCGTTCGTATGTAAGATCATCCTGTTGGCCTTCGACAATTTTTACCTCGTTCTGCAAAGTGACATAGTCGTTAGCCGGTATCATCTGTAGTGTGGGAGCAGCTCCGATCGCTTGATCGGGGGTAATCTTCACAGTAACGGCGTTTCTGTTTAACGTGAGGCCGCTCAGTTGGGCACTGTAGCCGTATACCTCGTCATCCCACATCCACGCAGGTCCCAACCGAACGTCATCAAAGTAACTTTCGTCCACTTTGATCGACCCGGTAATCCGCTTGACGCCTGCCTCTTTCAGCTTACTCACGAGAGAGTTCAAATCCTCCAAAGCAAAGGAGGGATCCCCGTAGCCTTTCAGCACCAAGTCACCTTCTAAAACTCCAGCTGGCGTCACCTTTCCGTCTGCATAGACTTCCGTCTTGTACCGAAAATCTGGCCCCAAGCGTTCCAGTGCGGCAAGGGTAACCAACAGCTTCAGATTGGATGCGGGAACAAATGCCTTGTCCTTTTGATAGGCATACAAATATTCTTGCTTTGTCAGATTGTAGACGGCAATGCCTACTGACATCCCCCGGCTGGCCGACTCCTGCTCCAGATCAGCGAGCAGCTTTTCAATATGGGCTGCCAACTGTTTGTCTGCCGTCTCTTCTGCTGCGCTAACGGCTTGTGGAACGGCTACTACCTGAAACAGCAGCAGACAGATCACCAGCCATGTACAATAGATCCCCTTTGGTAAACGCAAAAATGTCCCCTCCCTTGTGCCTGTATCTTTGGTAATGTTTGTTACCTTTCATCTTACTGCTCTTTGCCTTTTTTCCAACAGGTTCTTTTTCCTGATTTGGACAGCCAGTTCCTCGTCACTACTACTTCGAATCAGCCCCACGTTTACCTTGCTGTTGATTTTTAGCCAAAAAAATACCGCCCGGCTGATCTGGCGGTTGAAGCAAACGATCGGTTATCCTTTGCCACTACATACGTTATCTGTAGGAGGAACGCGCGGGGGAGAGTAGCTCTTTTCCTCCAGTCGCGCCGTTGCCAACCTGTCAGGAAGCGGGACTGTCCGCTACGCCAGTCCGAAGCGGGCGGGCGCAAAAGTGGCCATCGCTTCGAGGTATCTCAGGGTTGCGCCCGAAAGCCCCCGCTTGCGTACCGGCTCCGCTAGTTTGGTTGGCAAAAGTTGCTCCTTCCGGAAAAGAGCTACTCTCCACTTCTACCGAAGCTTTCCCTACACGCTGAATCATGCAACTCCTGCATGACGGCAATACGATTTTACGGCGATCATTCTATCCATCTCCCCATCATAATCGCATTGTAGTAGTTGCCATCCGAGAGAAGTTTGTCGTTTTTTGGTATCCCTTCGATTTCAAAGCCAAACCGTTTATACAGTTCAATGGCTTTCTCATTTCTTTCCAAAACTTGTAACGTCATTTTTTTGATGCCGTTGGAGTCTGCCCAAGAAATCGACGCCTGCAGTAGATGTTTCCCAATTCCGTACCCCCAAAAATCCTGTAAAACGCATACCCCAAATTCTCGGTCTCTCCATCGATCTGCAATCGTAATGCAGACAAATCCTTTGCATCTTGCTCGATTGCAGATCGAACCGTATAATGCAGCCCATTGACGTAATATTCTTGGTTTTCGATGATCATGATTGGCCCCTTCCCTATCTAAACATCCGTCCACATCGTACGATCCAACCACATTTTTACACGTCTACTGTTATCACCTTTTGAAGAGCAGCAGCTCCAAAAAATAAAAAAGTACAACTCGCAAGTTGTACACGTTTATCTGTTATGATCCGCTTTCTACGATCAGGGTGACCGGTCCATCGTTTGTCAGGTGCACCTGCATCATCGCCCCAAAACGACCTGTCTCCACCTGTAATCCCTTTTCCCGCAGCTTTTGGTTTAGCTGTTGATACAACGGTTCCGCTTTTTCCGGACGAGCGGCAGACATAAAGTTGGGGCGCCGTCCCTTACGGCAGTCGCCATACAGCGTGAACTGCGAGATCGACAGGATCTGTCCGCCTGTCTCCAGCACACTCCGATTCATCTTCCCTTGCTCATCTTCAAATATCCGCAGATGAGCCAATTTTTCTGCAATAAACGCTGCATCCTGCTCCGTGTCATCATGACTGATCCCGACCAATAGGACCAGTCCTTTGCCAATGCGGCCAACTGTTTCTCCGTTTACCTCCACACTTGCCTGGCTCGCACGCTGGACTACAACCCGCATCGGTCTTCACTCCTTTTATTCATCACCATCACTGGCGAGGCCCCCAAAGCATCACGGATACACCGCCTAAACAGAGAAGCACTCCCAGCCAGTCATAGATATCAGGGGTTTTCTTGTCTATCCCCCATCCCCATAAAACGGCAAGAACCACGAACACGCCGCCATAAGCTGCGTAGACCCTCCCAAATAACGGAAAGCTCTGCAAAGTGGGGATGATCCCGTATCCTATCAACACGACGCTGCCGACGATTCCATACCAGAAAGGCTTGGCCTCTCTTAACCACAGCCAGATCAGGTATCCCCCACCGATCTCCGCAAGGCCGGCGAGCAAAAATAAGGTAATAGCGATCACAATGGCCTGCACTCCTTACCTGGCTTGTACAAGAAAAAGAACGCAGTGCCGGGTGCGGCCCTGCCAAGAGAGTTCCAGGGTTAGGTATTGAGAATTCGTCTGACCGAGTAGATATCCTTGATCCCTTTGATGTGCTCCACCACTTTCTTGAGATGGTCAAGGTTGTGGATTGCGATCGTCATATGAATGGTGGCCACCCGATTCTTGTCTGCCTTGCCGCTGACTGCCGTAATGTTGGTTTTCGTGGCTGCAACGGTTTGCAGGACATCATTAAGCAGACCACTGCGGTCGTGGCCCGTAATCTCGATATCTACGTTGTAGTTCTGACTGAGATCTCCTTCCCAATCGACATCAATCAACCGCTCCGTACAGGTTTCGGTCATGATGTTGGGACAGTCACGGCGGTGTATGGAAATCCCCCTGCCCCGGGTGATGAAGCCAATGATGTCATCTCCCGGTACCGGCGTACAGCAGCGGGAGAGACGAGTAAGCAGATTGTCAGTTCCTTTTACCCGGACTCCACTGTCCCGGCGCCCGTACTGTTTGTCAGTCGTTCCAGGCGGCTTCAAATCTGCCACCGTCTGTTGCTCTTCGCGGTCGCGACGCAGTTTCTCCGTCAGCCGGGTCACGATTTGAGCCGCGCTAATGCCACCGTAGCCCACTGCGGCAAACATGTCATCCTGCCCCTGAAAGTTAAACTTGGAAGAAGCCTCCTGCAGGTTCTCATCCGTCAGCACGTCTTTCAGGTCAAACCCACGAGCCTTGATCTCTGCCTCCACCATCTGCTGACCTTTGGCCACGTTCTCTTCCCGCTTCTCTTTTTTAAACCACTGCCGAATCTTGTTGCGGGCGTGAGCCGATTTGGCGATCTTCAACCAGTCCTGGCTGGGACCGTACGAATGTTTGGAGGTCATGATTTCCACGATGTCACCCGTCCGCAGCGGATGATCCAGCGGCACGATTTTGCCGTTTACCTTGGCACCGATCGTTCGGTTGCCCACTGCCGAGTGAATCCGGTAAGCGAAATCGAGGGGCACCGAACCTTTGGGCAGCTCAACCACATCGCCCTTGGGCGTAAAGACGAAGACCGTGTCCGAAAACAGATCCTGCTTGAGTGTCTCGATAAATTCCTGTGCATTGGGTGCTTCTTCCTGCCCACCCTGGATGATCTCCCGCAGGCTGCCCAGTCTTTCCTCGAACGACCCCTGAACAACGCCTTTGCCTTCTTTATATGCCCAGTGGGCAGCGATCCCGATCTCCGCCGTCCGATGCATATCCCAGGTACGGATCTGTACTTCCAGCGGTTCCCCTTTGGGGCCGATCACCGTTGTGTGCAGAGATTGGTACATATTGGGTTTAGGCATGGCGATATAATCCTTGAATCGTCCCGGCATCGGCTTCCACAGCGTGTGGACGATACCTAATACAGCATAACAATCGCGGATGTCGTTGACGATAATCCGCAATGCCAACAGGTCGTAGATCTCGTTGAACTGTTTGTTTTGTCGGACCATCTTCTTATAAATGCTGTAGATGTGTTTCGGTCTGCCGGAGATCTCCGCCTCGATATGCAGTTCTTTCAGCTTTTCCTTGATCGCTTCGGACGCTTCGTCGATATATTCCTCCCGCTCCGCCCGTTTTTTCTGCATCAGATTGACGATCCGATAATACTGCTGGGGCTTCAGATAACGAAGAGAAGTGTCCTCCAGCTCCCACTTGACCGAGGCAATCCCCAGGCGGTGTGCAAGAGGGGCGAAGATCTCCAGCGTTTCATCGGAAATCTCCCGCTGCTTCTCCTCGGACATGTGTTTGAGCGTGCGCATATTATGCAGGCGGTCAGCCAGCTTGATGAGGATGACGCGGATGTCCTGAGCCATCGCTACCAGCATCTTGCGGTGGTTTTCCGCCAACTGTTCTTCCTTGGATTTATACTTGATTCGCTCCAGTTTGGTCACGCCATCGACAAGCGCGGCTACTTCCGGTCCAAACTGCTCGCGCAAGTTGTCGAGGGTGATTTCCGTATCTTCGACAACGTCATGCAAAAAACCAGCCGCTATCGTTACGGCATCCATCCGCAGGCCGGCAAGAATACTGGCTACTGCGATTGGATGCATGATATAGGGCACACCTGATTTGCGCAGCTGTCCCTCGTGCGCCTTTTCCGCAAATCGATAGGCGCGTTCCAAGAGTTGGACGTCTGCTTCCGACAGATAAGTCGCCGCTTTTTTGATAACCTCATCGATGCCCGTTGTCATAGTTCCCTTCCTTACTTCCGCTAGACTGATCACGATAACCCACCGTCTCTACAAGCTTGTACAAGAGTAAAGAGCTGTTATTCGTCCAATCGCGCCAGGGCGTTGGACAGAATCGAAATTCGCGCTTTTTTGTCGTCTCTACGTATTTCATTTTATTATCTTGTAAGATGCGGTGATTGTAAAGGTTCTTGTCAGAACAAAAGTGTGGAAGATCGAGCAAGTCCCGTTTGGCCATTTGCGTCAGAAGTTCTATGGTTGACAGCAACATCTCATTAGCATATTCGCATATAAGAAATCAATAACATCAAACTTTTTTTATTAACAATTAAAACAATCTGTGCTATATTAGTTCACGCCATAAATATTTCGCGCACGAAATATTCGTGCCGGGTGATGTTTCAAGTTTGAAACCAACTAGAAAGGAGGATGTTCGCTTGGACAAATACGTCCTTTTAAAAGACCGTCTTTTGAAGCTGACCAAGAAAGTAAACAGCAGGCTGTACCAAGAATTTATCAGTACTGGATTTACTGTTGCGCAGATTCTCGTCCTGAAGCAATTGGGAGAAGCACCAAGAACGATCGGGCAGATCAGCAAAGCGGTCGATCTGAGCTACAGCACTGTTTCCGGGATTATTGACCGCTTGGAGAAGCAAGGCTTCATCGAGCGATTTCGCGACGACAAAGACAGACGCGTCGTCTGGATTCAGCAGACGGAAGCAGCGATAGAAAAGCGCAAAAATATGCGGGTTTTTCAAGAAGAGTACTATCATTCCCTGTTTGCAAATCTGAGTGATGACGAGTTGGACAAAATCTTGGAATCATTAGAAATCCTCATGCGAGAGTTGGATGAGAAAGTCGGGGGTTAAGCCATGAAGAGAAAGTTGATTCTGTACGTGATCTTGCTGCTGTTTGTCGCTGTGATTGGGGCAATCGGCGCCTACTATTGGTACGTGGGTGAACACTACGTGACCACCGAGGATGCCCGTGTAAGCGGAGACATCTACCGGGTTGTCGCCAAAACCTCGGGCAAACTCACCTCTTTAGATGTGGCGGAGGGTGACCAAGTGGTGGTTGATCAAGTGATTGGCCGCCAGGAAACAACCAATCTTTCTACAGACAAGTTGGACAATGCCACCCTGCGCGCTCCGATCAGCGGTACGATTATCAAAACCTTGGTCAAAGAAGGAGAAGTTGTCGCTGCGGGTCAGGCAGTAGCCATGATTGTAGATGATCGCAACCTCTACATAGATGCCAACATCGAAGAAACACAACTTACCCGGTTGCGGATTGGCCAGTCCGTCGACATCTCCATCGACGCCTATCCAAACCAATCATTCACAGGGACGGTTAGCGAGATCGGACAAGCGACGAACTCCACCTTCTCCCTGCTGCCATCGTTGAATACAAGCGGGAATTTTACAAAAATCACGCAGCGGATTCCCGTCAAAATCTCACTTGATGACCAGCAAGAAAGTCACTTGGCTCCCGGTTTAAGTGCTGTCATCAAAATCATCGTGAAAGGAAACTAGGTGATTGGCGATGAATAAACATCATTTTACCTCCACTCTTATGTGGATGGGTCTTAGTGTCCTCCTGCTGCTGGGTATCGCCGGCTGCCAGACCGGCTCCGAACAAACCGGTGAAACGGTTCCAGTCGTTCAGGTCAAAACAGCTGCCGATCTGTCCCATGCGGGCTATCTGGCCAGCGGGCGGATCGTCGCAGAACAAGAGGTGGTGGTGACTGCTAAAGTTCCCGGTCGCGCCGCTGCGGTTCATGTGGAGGAAGGCAGCCATGTCAAAAAAGGCGATCTGTTGATAGAACTGGACCAAACAGATTATATGCTGCAAGTCCAGCAAGCAGAGGCTGCCGTCGCTGGTGCGCAAGCGCGCCTGGCCGACGCCAAGGCAGGGGCCCGCACGGAAGACATCAATCGCCTGGAAAGTGGTTTGTCGCAAGCGCAAGCCGCACATGAGGTGGCCCAAAAGAATTACGACCGGATGAAGACTTTGTTTGAAGAAGATGCGATTTCGGAAGCCGAGTTGGAAAAAGCAAAGCTAGAGCTGGAGAAGGCACAAACGGCTGTACAGCAGGCAAAACAGCAGCTGCACCTGATCCAGTCAGGACCGACCAGCCATTCCCTAGAGGCATTGACTGCTGAAGTAAACCGCGCCCAGTCTGCACTCGACCTGGCAACCAGCACGCTCGCCAATACACGGCTTACCGCTCCGATTGACGGGATCGTGGCCAGCCGTTCGATTGATGCAGGTGAGATGGCTCAAGCTGGAGTCCCGTTGTTGAAAATCGTACAAATGGATCGAGTAGCGGTGGAAGCCAGTGTTCCTCAGGAGCAAGTCCATCAACTCCATCCCGGCTCCAATCTAAACGTAGTGGTAGATGGCCTGGAACGTATCCTGGCCGGTGAGGTTACGTTTATCAGTCCCGTCTCCGATCCCAACAATACGACCTTTCCGATCAAGGCAAAGGTGGAAAACAAAGACGGAATGCTGCGCGCGGGAATGGTTGCTGATCTGTACTTGTCCAAGCAGGAAGAGAGCGCCCTCACCTTGCCTTCCACGAGCGTGATCAAGCAGGGAGAGGTGACGATCGTCTATAAGCTGGATGGTGACACAGTACGAGAAACAGTGGTTGCAGCACGTGAACAGAGTGACGGTACATGGTTGGTCACCTCTGGTTTGAAACCGAGTGACCGGATTGTGATCCAACCTGCTTCCACACTGACTGACGGCAGCAAGGTATCTGTGAAATGAAGGGGAGATGAAGATGGCTGAACAAGCATCCGCCCTTCCCGAACAACCGAGACAATCTGACGGCTACAAGTGGATCGCCCTGATCGCGATCATCCTCGGCACCTTTGTCACAGTGCTGAACAACAGCCTGATCAATGTTGCGCTGCCCAAGCTGGTCACCGTATTTGAATCGACGATGGACACCATCCAGTGGGTCCTCACCGGATACATGCTGGCTTCCGCCGTCGTCATTCCCATGAGTGCCATATGTGCCGAACGATTTGGCTACAAGAAAGTGTATCTGCTCACACTGGCCCTGTTTACCTTATGTTCCCTCTTGTGCGGGCTGGCTTGGAGCGACACCACGCTGATTCTCTTCCGGATCATACAGGGATTGAGCGGAGGATTCATCATGCCGATCGGGATGGCCATGATTTACATGATCATGCCCCGTCAGCAGATTGGGATGGCGCTTGGTCTATGGGGAATCGCTGCGATGGTCGCCCCTGCAGTAGGCCCGACATTAAGCGGCTTTATCATCGAGTATTTCAATTGGCGCCTGCTCTTCTTTATGAACGTACCGATCGGCGTGTTTGCCGTTGTGATGGCGTGGCTGCTGCTGCGGGAAACGGAAAAAAAGCCGATCCCGTTCGATTTGCCTGGCGCCGTGCTGTCGGTAGTTGGCTTTGGAACCCTGTTGCTGGCACTGAGCAAAGGGCAATCCGAAGGCTGGGATTCGCTGTATATCGTAATGCTGTTTGCGATTTCCGCTTTTAGTCTGATCCTGTTAATCTGGGTGGAGACGGGGCGCAAGAATCCACTTATGGAACTCAGCCTGTTTAGGATCCCGGCGTTTACGATTAGCACGATCGCCTCCGGGATGGTCATGCTGGGGATGTTTGGGGGGATCTTCCTCACTCCGATTTTCCTGCAAAACATCCAAGGACTGACGGCGCTGCAAACAGGCTTGGTCCTGATGCCGCAATCGATTGCAATGGCGCTGATGATGCCGTTCAGCGGCAGGCTGTTCGACCGATTTGGCGTCCTGCCGCTCGGACTGATCGGGCTCAGCATGATGGGCATTACCACTTTTGAACTGCATCGGTTGACGGTTGACACGCCGAATGAATGGCTGGACATGGTTCTGGTCGTGCGCGGCATTGGCATAGGCCTCTGTATGATGCCGCTGACCACGGCTGGGATGACGGCGGTACCCAGTGCGATGGCTGGCCGTGCTTCATCCCTGTCCAATGTGTTCCGACAGGTGATGGGTTCCCTTGGTATCGCCGTTTTGACGACAATCATGTCGTCCCGCCAATCGTTTCATACAGCGAGCATCAGCGAACATGTTTCGCTTACTTCCGACACGGCTCAGCAAACGATCCAGATGCTCTCCGGCATGGCCGGTCAAAGCATGAACACATCCAGTGCCAGCAGTGTGGCGCTGCAGATCATAGGCGGGTTGGTCCAGAAAGAAGCGGCAGTCAGAGCGATCGCCGATACCTTTCTGCTCTCTTCCATTCCGATTTTTGCTTCGCTACCGCTCGTCTTCTTTTTGCGGCGGCGCACGGCCAAACAACAAGCGGACGTGCCTGTGGAGCAGGGATAGGGATCATGTCTGTTCCGCTGCCGATCTACCCGGGGCCCATTGCCCCGGGCTTTTTGCTACCTGCATCCGCGATCCGCAGACACTGCCGACATCAGGGAAGTTGGCCGGCGTTCGCAAACGGTTGGTTCATCAGATACGTGACGATATCCTCTTGCTCTGGTCCGTCCTCCCGAAATGTCACTTGGAAGCATACATCGTTTTCTTTCCAGAAATAGCTCACGAAATCCTCCGCATCCTGACTGCTCAACGGCCCATCGATTTTGTATTTTGCTGTTTTGAGCACCTCTCGCCCGCCGAGATCCAGCGGTTTGGCTTCCACCAGGTGTTTCTCGCCGTCGATACGGTAATACGCAATATGCCCGTTCTTTTTGATGGTTTCATAGATGTTGTTATTTTTGATTTGTTCGAAACTGACCCAACTGATGCCTTGCTTGTCTTGATCCGTTCCTCTGTAGCTGATGGATAAGAATCTGGTCTTTCGATCCTGATCGTTGTCCGGATAACTGAAGTTCACTTTCTGCGTCTCATAGGCGGAAACGGCTTGCAGCGATCCAGGGAGCCGCCAAGGGAGCTTGGGAGCAAATCCGATCGATTCCGGCACTTGCTGCAAATCCCCCGTATCGTAGATCTGTTCGATCAACAAATCATGGTTTACATATTGGGTATAGATGTCACGATCGGGATACTTCACCGAGGCGATTATGGTCTCCAATTCCTGACTCGTTAACGTGGTGTTTTCTTCGATCTGATACAGGACCCCATCCTCCTGCCAGAGATAGTACAGCTTCTCCCAGTTATTCGCTTGCACCGTCACTTTTACAGCTTCCCGTCCCTCAATGGTAAGTGTCTCCTTCTTTATTCTCTCCGTAGTCTCCCGCTTCTCCTCCTCAACTTCAATGGCAGCATAGGCAGCGTCCAACCCCTCTCCTGCAGAACTTGCGGAAAAAGTAAAAGCTCCGTAAGAGGTAAATTCGATACGCTTTTCAAAACGGAGTGAGGCCTTGCCACCATGCTCGCTCCGCTTATAATCGATGCGGTCGAATTGATAGCCCTCGGGCAAGCTGGACGGAACTTGATAGCGAAAGTCGGAAATCTCTACAGCCTTCTCCAGATTGCCGTAGCTCCGATTGGGTGAATCAAACAAAATCTGATGGTTCCCGTTTGCTTCTAAGCTTGCAGGAAGAACGGCAGAACGGTTTTCCTTTACCGTGGGAGCAGCATTGGTCAATGTCACGGTACCCAAGACTGCAGCACATATGACGGCTGCCGCAGACAGTTTGTACGATCCCTGCTTATATGATTTGATCATGTTCATTCTCCTCTCCATTTGCTTTTGATTGCGTGATTCAAAGAAATACAAGAGGTTCGGTTCTCCGCCTGTGGAAGCGAAGCGCTTCAGACAAGCAATGATGGTCATCCCATAGGGGACGGACTCCGCTTCACCAAGAATCTCCAGTGCATAAGCGTCACAGGCCAGCTCTCTGTCTGCTTTCATCTGCTTGATGCACAGCCAAACCAGCGGGTTCATCCAATGGATGGCCAGAACAAAGCTGCCTACTGCATTCCAAGCGATATCTCTCCTCTTCAAATGGGCCAGCTCATGCGCAAAGATATGGGCAAGCTGAGAGGTATTCAACGCTTTGCCCAGACCCTCTGGGAGATAGATCCAGGGGTGAATCAGTCCAGATATATACGGGCTTTTGACGTGACATCCCGTATACAGAGCGATTGGCTTCTTGACAGCGAATTTCTCTCGGCAATCCTCCAGGACAGCCAGGATCTGACGGTCCGTCACCAATCTTAGTTGGCTGGAGGGCTTTCTCATCTTGATCAGATACGTACTCAGATACAAAACAATGGCCACTATTCCTGCAAACCAGACAACCGAAATGATTTGCAAACCGACAGGGTACGTATGTAAGGAAAGTGGCGCCTCTGTGCGCTCACTTGGCGTTGTGATGTCTACCGGTGCATCCGGATCGTCCGAACGGGACGGATTCATGGAGTTTTGCGGCCATTGCGGCACTTGCCCCCTAGTGCCTGCTGACGGTTGGAGCGATATCGTTTGCTTTAGGTCCTCACCGATTTGTACCAGATGAAAGATGCTGACAGGGCTGTTGGGGAAAACCGGCACCAGCAGCCTCAGCAGTACAATCAGCCACAATACGTGCATCAGGCGAGCGCTTATGTAAGGACGAAACCATCTCCCAATGGCCATCACCACCAGCACGACAATGCTCGCCGAACTTGTAGCATACAAAAACCATAGAAACATGCTGCACAAAATGTCCATGTTTTCCCCTCTTTACCGTAACCGTGGAGACGGCTTATTTCTTTCGGCGAGTTGTGTTTGTCTGTTCCTGTTTTTCGATGAGAATCTTTTGCAGATGTTCGATCTCCTCTTCCGTTAGTTCGATCTCTTCCAGGAAATTGCTCACCATGACGTGTGTTGCCCCGCCAAACACCCTTTTCAGAAAGGAGCGGCTCTCCGTTTTGACGCATTCCTTTTCAGATACCAATGGATAATACAAGTAACTTCTCCCCGATTTCTCAAAACCAATGGCCTTTTTTTCAGCAGCCGATTCACAAAGGTACGAACCGTTTGCTCGCTCCACTCAATCTCGTCCGGCAATTGCCGGGTGATCTGCTCAGCGGTTATCGGGCTGCTCCTCCAGATCACTCTCATGATCTCCCACTCGGATTCCGATATTTTTGGCGGATTGGACATGTAGTCACTCCCTTTTCATTTACATTTGTAAATGGAAGCTGTCAGGCTAAATATTACAACTGTAAATCAAACATGTCAATAGAGATTGCAGGGATTGGAAAAAACGTCAGGGAAAAACCCTATGGTCGTTTGCCTTGACGAACACAGCGGGGGGCGAAGCCTTCGCTGCACTTAACCTATCGACCTTAACATTCTTATTTTCTGATAGTAAAAAAACAGAGACGCTATGGAAGCGTCTCTCAGATTGCTGACAAACCCCCTCTCTGCCAGAGCAGAAGTGGGGGTTTGTCGTGAAACATGCAAAAAACTAAGGTGCCCCGTAAGGGCAAATCGCCCTCCATTCCCTTTATTCCAGAGCCAATTGGCCAGCTTTTTTAGATTCATAGCAGCAAAAGCGAGCATCGCCTGCATTGTCACTTTTTTCAGTCTGGATTGTCAACAGTAAATCAGACAACTATTTTAAGGGCTTCTTGGCGATACTGAACAGGCGTCGTATAGCCTAATGTCCCATGAATGCGATGCTTGTTGAACCAATTAACGTAATCATACAATTCCAGTTCCAGATGACGAAGACTCTGGAAATTCACCTGGTTTACGAACTCTGTTTTTATGATTTTATAGGTGGCTTCAGCCACAGCGTTGTCGTATGGACAGCCTTTCGTACTTAGGGATCGACCGATGTCAAACGTCTCCAGAAGTTCGTCTATCTTTTGATTTTTAAACTCGCTGCCACGGTCAGTATGAAACCACTGAACCTGACGTAAATCGCCCTGAACGCTCGCAAAAGCGCGGGAAATCAGAGCAGCGTCCTTATTTGGACCTGCACTATGACCAATGATCTCTCGATTGAATAAATCTACAAGCACACAAATGTAATGCCATCGGTTCTGAACCTTCACATAAGTCAGATCGCTGACAACGAAGCGTTTGGATTCCGTTTGCTCGAACTCACGGGCCAGAATATTCCCCGTAGTTGCTTCATTAGAAGCGGTTTTATGGGGTTTATATTGAGCTACGGTGTAGGTGGAAACGAGACCTTGCTCTTTCATGATCCGACCAATTCGACGTCTGGAGACGACGAATCCACCTTCCTGGAGCTTGACTTTGATCTTTCGTGTACCGTAGGCTTTTCGATTTTTGTGGAAAATCTTCACAATCGCTTCGGTTAGAGCATCTTCGTTCGGTTGTTCTTTCGCTTCATAGTAAAACGTACTTCTTGCGATTTGCAGGACGTCGCACATTGCTGATACCGAGTATTTATCACGATTGTTCTGAATGATAGCTACTTTCGTCCCATGATCAGCGCGGCTTGCTTTAAAATATCGACCTCCATTTTTAGACGCTGGTTCTCTTTTCGTAAAGCGATCAGTTCATTCTCTTCTGATGAGCGATTGTCCTTCTCCTTAAAGGAGCCCGTCGTCTGAGCCTGCTTGATCCAGCGGTCTAAAGCGGAAGCTGTGAGGTCATATTCCTCAACAATCGCTGCTCTGGATTTCCCGTTTTCATAGAGTTCCACCATTTGTTTTTTGAATGCTGAGGTAAAGGTACGTCGTTGCTGTTTTGGCATTGTAGAGATCCGCTCCTTAACATAATAGGTTTATTCTACAAGCCCTTATTTTTTCTGTCCAACTTAGTGTAACCGATCCAATCCACGCAAAGTGGTCCAACGCAAACCATGCTTTTCCTTTAAATCAGCAAATACACGCTCAATGGTTTCCTTTCGGCGTGTATACAGCCGTTTATTCACTTCTGTATGTCTCAGATGTTCCACTTCTTCCAGATAGTCTGCCCATATATGGCGACTGATACGTTTTACAGCCTCACGGCTTTCCGTACATTGGAAGCGAAGGGGACAATGGCTACATATCTCAGAATCAGAACGGTACATGCGGTACCCTTCTCGGGTAGTCGTTTCGTAGGACAAAACCTGTCCGGCAGGACAGATATAACAATCGAAATATTCATCATACACATAGTCGTGTTTGCGGAAAAAACCTTTCTTCGTGTGAGAGCGGGTATAGGGCATAACAGGACGAACGCCTTCGTCCAAGAGATATTTGCTTATGTATGGGGTTTTATATCCGGCATCTACCGCTACGGCATTCGGCTTCCCCACGTTTTCAATCGCTTGTTCAAACACATTGGTAAACACTTGGCTGTCATGGATGTTGGCGGCTGTAACGACCGCGCTCACGACAAAGCCATGTTCGTCACTTGCGGCATGGAACGAGTAAGCAAATGTCTGCTCTTTCTCGTTTTTGACAAACCATCCGCTGTCGGGGTCAGTCGTGCTCTGCTTCACCTCCTTCCACTTTGTATCCGACTTTTTTGGCAACGGCTTTTTTCCATGTTCGATGCGGTCTTGATTCAGTTCATCGTGCAGCTGCTGCTGGTACTTCTTTTGCTCTTCCTGAACCCGCTGCTTGCTGTACTTTCTTTTGTTGGCATGGGCCTTGACGTGGGTGGAATCGATGTAGAGGGCAGAAGGATCAACAAAGCCATGACGACATGCTTCTTCGAGAATGCGAGTAAAAATTTGTTCAAACAAGTCCGTACCTTGAAAACGGCGGACATAGTTTTTTCCGAATGTGGTGAAGTGAGGGATTGGTTGGGTAAAATCGTATCCCAAAAACCAACGATAAGCGACATTGGTTTCGATTTCTTTAATCGTTTGGCGCATGGAGCGAATGCCGAACAGATACTGAATAAATACCATTTTGATGAGTACAACGGGGTCGATACTGGGTCTGCCGTTGTCCGGAGAATACCGATCTTTCACCAAATCGTAGATGAAGGAAAAATCAATGGCATTTTCGATTTTCCGAACTAAATGATCACGAGGAACCAATTCATCCAGTGAAACAACCGATACTTGATAACGGCCTTCGCCCTGTTGTTTCGAAAGCATACATGACACCTCTTGGCAATTATTTTCCACATACATTATTCTACAAAAAAACGTGTAGACCTTGTACCTTGCGGTGCTTTGTCTACACGCTGAGAGACGCTATGGAAGCGTCTCTGTTTCTTGAGCAGGCTTGCTTTTCATGCTGACGTCGGCTCTAGTACTGCACCAGTGAATAGACCGGAATGTCGCGCAATTGGTCTCGTCCGTCGAGATAAGTAAGTTCAATCAGGAAAGTAGCCCCTACTACTTTTCCCCCTAACTGTTCGATCAGTTTGATGGTAGTAGCGATCGTGCCGCCTGTAGCCAGGAGGTCGTCAGCGATCAGGACGCGCTGGCCCGGCTGTATCGCATCTACATGCATAGCCAGTGCATCTTTTCCGTATTCCAGACTGTAATCAGCCTGGACAGACTCGTAGGGCAGCTTGCCCGCTTTGCGGACGGGAATGAACCCGACTTCCAGCGAATAAGAGAGGGGTGCTCCCACGACAAAGCCGCGAGCTTCCGGGCCGGCGATCACATCGATTTCCAACGTGCGAGCGAACTCAGCCAGTTTGTCAATAGCCGCTCTGTAAACATCCCCTTTTTGCAGAAGAGTGGTAATATCCTTGAAACGAATGCCAGGTTGTGGAAAATCCGGGATTACGCGAATGTGCTCTTTAAAGTTCATACCGTTGTGGCCTCCTGTACGGCGGCTGGCGCCACCCATTGATTCAAAAGCTTGGTCAAAGATTCGTAAGATGAGAGGATAAGGTCGGAGAACAGTTCCGTCTGCTCTTGCCAATCACGATACAATTGTGACGTCTCTAGCGACGCCTTGACAGGTTCCGGATGAAGCAGGTAATGCTGTCCTTGGTCGAGAATAAACTGCAGTTCTACAAATATCGCCAGCATCCTGTCCAACGTCGCCCGCTTTACTTGCTGTTTGCGAGCCAATGCATCCAAGTGTTCTTTAGCGACCTGCCGATACTGATAAAAGATCTGATAAAGCTGTTTAAACTGCTGTCGGCTCGGGAAATGAAGCTGATCGAAACTGCTGTCGGAATCACCGAACAGACAGTAGATCCTCTCGATCCGGTCAGCACGAGCGAATAACTGCTGCAGATCGGCTCGTCGCCGCGGAAGATCATACAGGATCAGCGTCCGATAGCTGCTCAAATCAAGATCCAGTCCGTCTCTCTCCGGCATCAGCAGGATCGGTTGAACGGAGGAATCTTCACGATCCGATCGCCAATACGCCAGCAGTTCCTCGCAACTGCTCCACTCAAATGCAACTGTCGCCACATCGCTCCCATCGATGAGCTGCACCCACTTTTGACGCTTGTCGGCCGTACCGCGCCAGTCGAACACCTGCCGATGCGGGACAGCCAAATCGCGTATCATCAATTGTGGCTTCCGTCGTCCGTTCCATTCATTTACCGCGAGTTCACCCAGTACCTGGAGAGAGGCCGTTGGTGCGATCTGCTCAGCAGCATGTGCTAGTTGGAAGCCGACTGCATCCAGCTGCTGATCACCGGAGATCAGCAGGCATTTCAGGTGATTCTCGTCGCGGCCGATCTTGCGTACTTCCGAGACAGACATGTCACGCAGCATCACGAGTGGCGTCGGGTTCCCCATACCGAACGGGGCCAGTTGTTCCAACTGCGTAATCACTTCCAGATCCAGCTGGTCCAGCGTCACTTCCAGATCCACCATCTTCTGCGGGATGAAATCTTCCGCAGAAAGCCAGGCTGCGGCCAACCGGTTGAGCCTCTCCCGCAGCGCACCGATGTTGTCCACATCCAACGTCATCCCTGCGGCCATGGTATGTCCACCGTAGTGTACTAACAGTTCTTTACATGCGGTTAGTGCTTCATACATATCAAATCCGGCGATACTGCGTGCGGAGCCTTTGGCCTTCCCCGTATCCGGGTCGATCGAGAGAATGATCGTCGGCCGGTAAAACGTTTCCACCATCCGCGACGCGACAATGCCGATGACACCGACGTTCCAGCCGGGAGCGGCTAGAACCAGTACGCCGTTCTCCTCAGGGGGATACTGCTCCCGCACCATTGCTTCCGCCTCTTCTGCGATCGCCTGCACCAACTCTTGACGCTCCCGGTTCATCTCATCCAAGGTCTGGGCAAGCTGCTCAGCCTCCGTTGGGTCAGTCGCTGTCAGCAGCTTCACGGCTACATCCGCCGTATCCAACCTTCCACCGGCATTGATCCGAGGTCCGATCGAAAATCCGACATGTCCTGCGGTCAATTCCCGATCCGCCAGACCGCAGACGCGAATCAACGCCTTCAGCCCGATATTGCGGGTCTGGTTTAGCTGACGCAGCCCGTAGCTGGCCAGCAAGCGATTCTCATCGACAAGTGGCACCAGGTCGGCAATCGTGCCGATCGAAGCCACATCCGTCAAGTGAAGCGGGGGCCTGCCAAGCAGGGCATGGGCTAGCTTGAATGCTACGCCAACGCCTGCCAGCATATCAAACGGATAGGAGCAGCCAGGCTTTTTCGGATTGATCACGGCAAGCGCCTCTGGGATGCTCTCTGGTGGTTCGTGATGATCGGTGACGATGATATCCAGTCCCAGTTCCTGTCCGTACGCCACCTGCTCTACGGCACTGATCCCTGTGTCAACCGTGACAACCAGCGTAAACCCCCGCTCATGGATCTGTTTTAATGCTTCCGGGTTGAGTCCGTAGCCTTCGGTAAACCGATTGGGTATGTAGTAGTCAAACGTGGCGCCCAACTCGCGAAACAAGTGAATCATCAATGTAGTGGAACTGACTCCGTCCGCGTCATAGTCACCGTATATACAAATCGCTTCTTGCTGTTCGATCGCTCTTTTGATCCGCGCGACCGCCTGTTCCATCCCATCCAGCAAAAATGGATCGTGAAACTGCTCCTCCCCTATCGTCAAAAACGACGCAGCCCTCTGTGGGGTGTCAATCCCCCTGATCACAAGCAAACGGGCCAACAGCAAGGGGATGCCGCATTCTCGAGCGATCTCTTCGCTTCGTTGTTCATCATACACAGCCAACTGCCAGCGTGACTTCGCCTTGAGCATAGGTCGCCCTCCAATCCCCATTCATTATATAAAAAGGGGCAGAGACTGACAATACAGAGCCCAAGCGGCTAATGCTTCACCTCCTGCTCAAACCGTTCCTGATTGGCCATGCTGATGTAGGGGAAAAGAGAATCGTAGGGGTTGATATGCACAAATACATCTCGCACGTAGTCGAATTGGTCCAACAAGGTATGTTTCACCTGTTTGCCGATATAATGCCCCTGTTCCACCGTAATCTGGGGGTCCACACTCACCTTCACATCGACGATCACATAGTGGCCATGCTCCCTCGCCCGGAATTCGTCGATCCGAATCACTCCCGGCACCTGTTCTACAGCCTCCATCAGTTCTACCGTATCCTCCTCATGCAGGACATGATCAAGGGTATTGTGAATCGACTCCATCAAGATGCTGTAGGCCATCCTGAGTACCAGCAGTGAGACGAACATGCCTGCGGCCGGATCGAGATACACCATCCAGGGGACAGCCAACTGTCCGCCGACAATCGCACCGCCGATACCGATCAGAGCAGCCAGCGAAGAGTAGACGTCGGAACGGTGCTCCCAAGCATTGGCGATCAGCGACTGGCTGTTCAGCTTCTTGCCCAGACGGTATTTATAGCGAAACATCGCCTCTTTTACCACCATCGAGGCGACGGCTGCCCAAATCGCCGCTATCCCCGGAGCTTGCAGCGGGCTGAAGAATGCCTGAAACGAGCTGTATCCGATCTCCAGTCCAACAAAGATCAACAGTACCGAGACAATAATCGCTGCAATCGACTCCGCCTTGCCGTGGCCGTAGGGATGATCTTCGTCTGGGGGACGCTCGGCGGCCCGCAGTCCGATCAGGACTGCTACTGAGCCGACAACATCTGAAGCCGAGTGCGCAGCATCGGCAATCAGTGCCCGGGAATCAGCCAGCCAGCCGACTACCAGCTTTGCCCCTGCTAGCAACAGATTTCCGATAATGCCAACCCATGCCGCCCACTGTGCTTTTGCCAGGCGATTTTCCATCTCAGCTCCTCCTTCCGAGAAAAAGATTCCCTGTACGGATGCTTCCCAGGGAGAAACGCTTTTCTTACTATGTGCAAAAGAATAGAAAAACCGCGGAACGAATCCGCGGTTCTGCCAGTTAGCCTTCCTGTGGCGATGGTGTGTAGCGCCTTTTGGCCATTTCCCGTTTTTTCAGACTAACCCATACCTGTGCCGCAATGAAGATGGACGAGTACGTTCCGCTTATCAGGCCGAATATGAGCGCAAGCGAGAAGTTGCGTATCCCTTCACTGCCCAGTATGGCGATGGCCAACGCTGTAAAGAAGACGGTCAGTACGGTAAAGATGGAGCGGCGCATGGTCTGCCACAGGCTGACATTGACCATATGCTCCAAGTCCTCAGGCGTCTTCACCTTCATGACGCGGAGGTTTTCGCGGATGCGGTCGAAGATAACGATCGTATCGTTGATGGAGTACCCGACAATCGTCAGAATCGCTGCGATAAACGTCAGGTCAACCTCCAGTCTGAGGATCGAAAACATCGCGATCGGGATAAAGGCATCGTGCAGCAGGGCGATAACGGTAGCAATCCCGAACAAAAACTGAAAGCGTATCGCAATGTAGATGATGATCCCGGCCGAGGCGATCAAGATCGCGATCCCTGCCTTCAGCGCCAATTCCCGGGCAATCTCAGGGTTCACCGTCGACTCCTGTTTGCTGACCTGGTCGCCGTACTTCTCTTGTAGTACCTTCTCTATCGCCGCCAGATGGTCCGGGTCGATCGTCTGATCAAATGTCGTCGTCGCCCAGGCATTCTGATCACCAAACTTGGTGACTGATTTGAATGAGACATCCGTCACCTGGCTCTTGATGGCTGCCTCCACATCCGCTGTGGAGAACTCTTTTCCGATATAAACATCCAGACGTGTACCCGCTTTAAAATCTACACCCAGGTTCAGGCCGAAGATCGCCATCGAGAGCAGTCCGATTATCAGGATCAAGCCGGAAATCATGAAGAACTTCCTACGATTCTTCACGATGTCAAACTTGACCGTTGTGTCTTGTGGTTTAGAGCTCACCGATTTCACTCTCCTTCACTCCGTACCAGAACGGCTTCTTGAACATGTTGGCTTTGATGATCAGCCAGAGCAAAAAGCGGGAGCCAAATACGTTAGTAATGATGCTGACGATGATCGTCATCGTGAGAATGATGGCAAAGCCTTGAATGGAACTGGTCCCGAAGTAGAACAGCACCGCGCAGGCAATCAGTGTGGTTACATGGGCGTCAATAATCGTAATAAACGAGCGACGCTGCCCGGCACGAAACGCGGAGAGGATGGTCTTTCCGCTTTTGATCTCCTCCTGAATCCGCTCATAGGTGATGATATTGGCATCGACCGCCATCCCCACCGCCAGAATGAACCCGGCAATCCCCGGAAGCGTAAGGGTAGCGTTCATCCAATCGATCACGACCAAACAGAAGTAGATGAAGCCGGCCAGGGTAATATTGGCAATCATACCTGGCATCCGGTAGGCGAACAGCATGAACAAAAAGATCAAAGCGCCGCCCACATAACCGGCATAAATCGTCTTCTGCAGGGCCATCGTCCCCAGACTGGCCCCGACGGAAGTGGCCTGCATTTCGACCAGATTTGCCGGCAGTGCACCGGAGTTGAGGATGTCCGCCAACTCTTGGGCCTCTTCCACGGTATATCCGCCTGAGATACGGGCTTGTCCATTTGGAATCACTTCATTTACTCGCGGCGTGTACAGCACATCTTCATCCAAGTAGATGGCCAGGACCTTGCCGATGTTTTGACGCGTAATCTCAGCAAACTTGCTTGCTTCTGCGAATTCGAGGATAACAACTGGTTCTTTCGTGTACTCATCAAACCCGACAGAAGCCCCGTCCGGCGCGAGATCGCTTCCGCGCAGCACTACTTTGCCTGTCTCGTCCCGAAACGTGAGCACAGCCGGCTTTCCGATCAATTCACGCATCTTCTCCTGATCGGTCACCCCGGCTATTTTGACACGTATCCGATCCGGATCTTCAATCACGATCTCCGGTTCCGTCACTCCACCTATGTTCACGCGCTTGTCAATCATCCCAGCGGTTGCTTTCAGGAGCTCAGGTGTGACTGTTTGTCCTTGTTCTAGTGGCTCAACCCTGTATAAAATCTCAAAACCGCCCTTCAGGTCCAGTCCCAACGTAATGTTCTTCGCAGTGGAATTGGTCGTTGTGACCATCAGACTGGCCAGTACGGCTACCACGAGCAGGAAGAGCACGAATCTGCTCCACTTTATCATCTGCCGCAATGCTCCTTTCCCCTAAGCGAGGTTCTCCCTCTCTCGTCCATCCTTGTTTTTGCAGCGCTATCCCCGTTTCACAAAAAAATAGTTGACCAACACGCCCATTATAGCGAACCGGGAAAAAGCGTGTCAAATCGAGTCCGGGTTCTTGTACATGTTGACCATGAGCCAGTTCATGTATTTGGTTACTTTCAGCGATAGGATATCGTTTACAACTTTATGCACAGGAGGGATTTCTTGATATTGAGAAGAAACGCACTTCCACACGTCCTCGGCACTGATGTTGTCGTATCCGAGCAGCGCAAACTCATCCGCCTTGCTTTCACACAGTTCATGCATTTCCAAAAAGATGTCCTGTTGGCTCAACCCGCGACTTTCTGTCATCTCTTTTCTTCCTTTCAATTATTGTCATGCCAGTACAGGCACGTCCATATTCATAAAGTAAGCATGAGTAAGCGATGAGAAAGGACCACGTCCTCTATGAAACAATCGTTCTTTTACGGCACCGTGATCCTGATTATCACTGGTGCGATTACCAAGATCCTCGGGTTTCTCAATCGGATTATCCTCTCTCGGCTGATCGGTGCCGAGGGAATGGGACTGTACCAGATGGTCGTACCGCTGTTGTACTTTCTGATCACGCTGACGACCTTTGGGCTGCCGGTGGCGATCGCCAAACAAGTGGCCGAAGCAGATGCAGCCCGCGATCCGCGTCTGGCCAGACGATTTCTGGTACTTGCTCTCGCCGTCGTCGGTTTGCTTAGCCTGCTGATCTGTACTGTCCTGCTGTTGGGGGCACGATTGGTCGTCGGGTATCTGTTGGCCGATCCGCGTACCTACGTGGTCCTGCTGGCAGCTCTTCCCGTCGTACCGATCGCTAGTATTTCCGCAGTACTGCGCGGTTACTTCCAGGGGAAACACAACATGATCCCGACTGCCGTCTCGCAGATGCTGGAACAGGTGATCCGGATGTCTTGTGTGGTCGTGATGACGGTCTCCTTTATGGATCGGGGGATCGAGTACGCGACAGCCGGTGCGGCCGCCAGCATTATCGCCGGTGAACTGGCCGGATTTCTGTTTATCTTGTGGCAGATCAGACGAGGTGGCACCCGGACAGCCGAACGGTTGGCGCACTCTCCGATCCTCACATCGTTAAAACAAAACAAGGAGAGCTTACGCCAGTTGTTTAGCGTCTCACTCCCCGTCACCATGAGCCGTCTGATCGGCTCCGTGGCTTACGTATTGGAACCGCTGCTCGTCCCGTTCGCTCTGGTTCTGGCCGGCTATCAGACGGTGAAAGCAACCGCTTTGTACGGCCAGTTTGCCGGCATGGCTGTTCCACTGCTTTTGTTTCCAACATTCTTGACCTATTCGCTATCCGTGTCCCTCGTTCCTGCCGTCGCAGCAGCAGCTTTTGAAAAAAAACAGAACCTAGTCCATCGCAGAATCTACCAGGCCATGCGCATCACCCTGGTCATTGGTGCACCGTGCGCCGTCCTGTTGTACGTCTTCGCCGAACCGCTCTGTACCTTGCTGTACGACAATCCAGAAGTAGGCATCTTGTTGAGGGAGATGGCTCCCTTCTCCATTTTCCTCTTTTTCCAAGCACCACTGGCTGCTGCGCTGCAAGGTCTTGATTTTGCAAATGCGGTGCTGCGCAATACCTTGGTAGGTGCTGTGGTCAAAACAAGCGCGATGTTTGTCGCTACGGCCCGACCTGAGTTGGGCATCCACGGCACCGTTATCGCTTTAAATCTGGGCATCACACTGGTGACCCTGCTTCACTTTGCCAGTTTGGTCAAGCTGATTGGCTTTACGATCCAGTTCGCCGAGTTTGCCAAAATCGGTGCCGCGATGCTGGTGATGGGCTATGCCAGCTCCTATATGGCTGTGTACTGGTTCGCTGAGGCATCGATCGGAGGAATGCTGCTGATCTGCTCTGCGGTCAGCACGCTGCTGTACATCGTCTTGCTGGTTGCGATGCGCGTGCTTGGCAAACAGGACGTGCGACGAATTCCCTGGATTGGCGAGCAGTTGGCCGTCTTTTTCCCTAATCGGTGATCAGCGGCGCCGCGGATACGTCTTATCTTTCTTATCAATAAACAGTCGACCTTGGGAGTCGAGGCTGCAAAACGAGATTTCTTTAAACTCGCGAATCCCGCGCTTTCGAATTTCTTGTTTGAGCCAAAACGTATTTTGTCCGATGAGTTTCAATGCATCTTCCCGTACTTTTCCATCCAGGATCAGCGGGATCGGCAATCCGTTGTAGGTGACGGGAGAGACCGGTTCCTCCGATGACAGCTGCAAATCCTCTCTGGTGACCGGTTGTTTTTCCCGCTTGGGGAAGACGCTTAATTCTCCTGTCGGCTCCAGGATGGCAAATTCCACATCAGCCAAATGGCTGATATTTTTTTGCCGCAATTGGATCAACAAGTCATCCAGGTTGATCCGGTTTTGGCGTAGAGCATGCTCCCGAATCTCTCCGTTTTCAATGAGTACAGATGGTGATCCCTCGATCCAGTCACGCACTCTCCTACTTTTCAATGAAAGCGTAGCCATACCGATTTCCAGCAGGCCGATTGCGATCATCGGCAGGTAAAAATGGATGACCGGTTGTTTCGCCTCCTCAATGGCCAGCACAGCCATCTCCGCCAGCATGATGGAGATGACCACATCAAATACGGACATCTTGCCCAGTTCGCGCTTCCCCATCAACCGCAGCAGCAACAGGATGAAGAAATACGTCAACAGGGTACGCAATAAAATGGTCGTCAGATCCACCGTGATCGACCTCCATAGGGAACTCATTTTATTGTCCCTCTCCCATGGAGGTAGTTATGCCTACCCAATTTTCCCTTGTGATGCGTGCCGCTATGCGTTCAGATCCACTTTTTTCTTTTAAACACATACAGCATAGCCACGGTTAATCCCAGCATCATCAGGATGGCGATGATCAGCATGACCGGCTCTGCTCCGGCACCAAGCCATCCAAACGTGTTCATACCGAACAATCCGGTGATAAACGTCAACGGCAGGATAATCGTGGAGATAATCGTCAAGACCCGCATCGTCTCCGTCGTCTTCGCACTGATGATGGTGTAGTACGTGTCAAGCGCACCGTTGACCAGATCACGAAACGTCTCCGTCGAATCGGCGATGCGCTCCAGGTGGTCGGTCAGATCGACGTAAAACGGTACGTTCTCTTCTGATATGTCAAACGAATAGCGCCCGTTTACATTGGCAAAGATCCGCTTCTGTGGCAGGATGACGCGCCGGATCAAGATAATCGTTCGCTTCAAAGCGAGAAATTCCTCGGTAATCTCTTCCATCTGGTGTTCGTAGATCTCGTCCTCCAACTCATCAATCCGCACACTCAGCCGATCCATGATCGGAAAGTACTCGTCCGTGATCCCGTCGACAATCGCGTACAACAGGTAGTCAGGTCCCCGGTTCATGTACGACATGTTGCGGTGGCACTGCGCGGCGATCCGGCCGATTGTGTTCATCGGCGACTTGTGAATCGTGACAATGTAATTGACGCCGAGAAAGACATTCAGTTCAAGGGTGGTGATCTCCGTGTCACTTTCCTCGTTGTACCTGAGGGCGTGAAAGACAAAAAAGTAATAGTCATCGTATTTGTCCACCTTCGCCCGAGGGCTGACGTGCAGGCAGTCTTCGATCGCCAACGGGTGGAAATCAAAAATTTGCGCGATGTACTGCAGTTCATCGTTGCCTACATCATACAAGTCGATCCACAGCAGATCCTCAGGCGATTTGAGCCATTCGTCTTTTCTGGACAAATCGACATCGTGGTACATCTTCAACTCTGAATGATTGTAAAAATAGGTTTTGATCACAATCTCACCCCCCCTGACTCATTCCTCATCCATCATACGAAAATTCTGCTGTCTGTTCAACGAACAAATGAATAAGCCTGTCAAGCCTCTCATATAGATGGTACAAACATCTGTCCACGAGGGAGGCGTTTGATGTGCAGAGTTCTTCCGCATCTGTCATAACCGGGCTTCTATTTACGTTCGGCCTAGTGTTGGTCGGTGCATTGATAACCGCGCTGCTGCTGGCATTTACCGATCTTCATGAGAGCTCACTTCCCTATTTCACATACGCGATCAATACGCTTGGCTTGTTGATTGGCGGGATCGTGACAGGGCGCCGTTGCGGCAACAGAGGGTGGTATTATGGAGGACTTACCGGGCTGTTCTACTTCATTTTGGTATTGCTGATCGGCTTTCTTGGATTCGATGTACCCATGCAGCTTGTCACTTTGCTGTACCTCGCAGGAGCGTTTATACTCGGTGCATTGGGCGGTGTCATCGGCGTCAATATGACCAACCGTCGGTAACGAAAGCCAGCCTCGCTGTCTCCATCGACCGAATCAGTGCGACAATCCGCGCGATAGCAGTATTGACGTGCCTTCGACTTGCGATGGAGAACAAAAAAAGAGACGGGATTCAGCCTTTGCTGTTTCCCGTCTGCTTGTTTGCCATGCTGTTATGTATGACACCATTCATAGCGTGTCAGATTCCCTGCTACTTGCTTTCTTCCTTATCAGCAGCTGCGGTAGGCGATGCGGCAACAACAGAGTTGATTGCACCGCGATCAAAGGTAACGTTCACGTTGTGCGCGACGCGCAGCGTAACAGTGGCATCGTCGAGATCCTGAATCGTGCCGTGAACCCCGCCAATCGTCGTCACCTTATCCCCCTTTTTCAGTGCAGCAAGCATCGCGTTGCGCTCTTTGTTCCGCTTTTGCTGCGGGCGGATCAACAAAAAGTAAAAAATCACAAACATGATGATAATCGGCAGAAAGCTTTCCCATCCTTGCATGACATGATGCCTCCTTTATGTACTAAAATGATCTATCTTCACTCAATCCATATTGAGCGAAAAACTGGTCGCGATAGTCGCCCAGCCGATCTTCGTAGATGGCTCGTCTCACCTGTGTCATCAACTGAAGCAGAAAGTAGAGATTGTGGTATGTGGTCAACCGAATCCCAAACGTCTCATCAGCTTTGATCAAGTGGCGAATATAAGCCCGTGTATAGTTGCGGCAGGTGTAGCAGTCGCAAGCTGGATCAAGCGGTGTAAAGTCCCGGGCGTACTTGGCGTTGCGAATCACCAGTCGGCCCTGGCTGGTCATGCAGGTCCCGTTGCGTGCAATCCGCGTCGGCAGGACACAGTCGAACATGTCAATACCGCGCATCGCCCCCTCAACCAACGCATCGGGCGAGCCGACTCCCATCAGGTAACGCGGTTTGTCTGACGGCAGCAGCGGAACCGTGTGATCCAGCATTTCATACATCAGGCCAAACGGCTCGCCTACGGAGAGTCCACCGATGGCGTAACCGGGAAACCCAAGTGAAACCAGTTCACGCGCGCTTTGTTCGCGCAGCTCACGGTACATACCGCCTTGCACGATGCCAAACAGCGCCTGATCGTGCGGCCGCTGGTGCGCCTTGAGACAGCGCTGGGCCCAGCGAGTCGTCCTCTCAAGCGACTGCTTAACGTAATCGTATTCGGCAGGATAGGGGGCACACTCATCAAACGCCATGATGATGTCGGCTCCCAACGCATTCTGAATCTGCGTCGCCTCCTCAGGTCCAATAAACAGTTTTTCCCCGTTGAGATGGGAACGAAACGAGACCCCTTCCTCCGTAATCTTGCGCAGATTGCTCAGGCTGAATACCTGAAAGCCGCCGCTGTCTGTCAGGATCGCTCCCGGCCAATTCATGAAGCGGTGCAGTCCACCCGCCTCACGGACAACCTCATGACCAGGCCGCAGATATAAATGGTAGGTATTGCTCAGGATGATGCCGGCCCCCATTTCCGTCATCTCTTCCGGGCTCATCGTCTTGACGGTCGCCTGGGTTCCGACCGGCATGAACACTGGGGTGTCTATCGTACCATGGGGCGTGTGCAGCTTTCCCAGTCTCGCCCCCGTTTGTTTGCATGTCTTGATCAATTCATAGCGGACAGCCAATCGCTCGCACTCCTCAATCGTTTGTCTCAGAAGAAAATTTTACATATAAGCCATTCCTATTATAGAGGCATTGGACAAGAATCACAAGCTAGAGCAAAAAAAGTACTGGCAATCTCTCGCAAACCGACTATAATGTAAAATAACCTTAAAATTTTTATTAAGTTTTTGTAAAGCTCATGGACATTGCCCAAATCATATGGTAAAGGAAGGTGTTGGTCAAATGTTTTCGTACGGTCAAAGAATTGCGGTGCGATCAAAGCAAAAGGGTACAGAGTATGTGTATCCACACTTGGGAATGGTACTGAAGGAGACCGACACGGATCTCGTCCTGCTGTTCCCTGATGGTCGCGTTACGGTGAAAAAAACGGATCTCGCCTGAGGATCATCTTTCTCAATCACGTTGGCCAGTGCAAAACAGCCCGATGGTACGCGGACTGCGGTACATCGGGGGTGTGCAGAGCGCGTGATGTGCAAAAGTGCCGCCCGTTGGGGGCGGTACTTTTTTTGCTTCTGAACGGCTGCCGTTGTCTATCGGCAACGGCAGTCGCTACTTTTGAAGTGCCAAGCGCACCGTCTTTTTTGCCAAAAGCAAGGTCGGATCAATGAATGTAAACTCTTTTTCGAAAGGTGGAAAAAGGAGAGGAATTTCTGTACAACCACCCAAAACGTTTGTGATTTGGTATCCCGCTATCATCTCACGCACGCTTTCTATTGTCGAAAGGGTTGGCCTATGCTTGGTTTTGACTTCGTGTATGATCTGATTGACGAGAGTTTGTTGATCGATATCGGGAATAATCAGTTGTACAGAGGTTTTCTCAAACGCTCTTTGATATAGTCCACTGCGAATGGTGGTCTCTGTCGCGAGAAGAAGAATCTGCTCACTCCTCCCTTTGGTCTGTGTGATGATATGTTCAACCGTACATTCAATGATGCTGTAGATCGGAATCGATATGGAAGCGCTGATCTCATCCAGCCAATAATGTGCTGAATGACACGGGATGACAATAAAATCAGCTCCTGCTTGTTCCAGCGTGATTGCCGTTCGGATCATCTCCGGTACAGGACTCTCATGGCCTGGTTTTAAAGCATCGATTCTCGACGGTATCTTGGGATTGTTATAGATCAACATACGCAAGTGATCGTGTTCTTGTTGGACCGGGGTGTTCTCAATTATTTTTTTCACCATATCCAAGGTTGCCATTGGTCCCATCCCGCCCAATACCCCTATCACTTTGCTCATTTGTTCACCTCCACTAGGAATAAAACCCTGCAAGGTGCTTGGCATACTGAAAAGGGGTGTGAAGAATAGAAGGCAACACCTCACGCTCATCTTCTGTTCGGTCCTGCTTGATTTCGGCCGCATAGTTTAGCTGAACCTCTAATATGTGGATATTCAGACTATGGTCGATCACAAAATCGATGGCAGCGTCTCCTAAAAGCCCTCCTTGCCTTTCCATCTTTTCTAATATGGTTGCTCCTAACTGGGTAACTTGTTTTATCTTCTGCTTTATCTGCACATCGGTTAATCCGTACAATTCCCTCAGCGTCACTTTTCCTGGCACAATTTTTGACCTGTTTTTGGAGTTTGAAATAATGCTTCCCCGCTTGCCTATCTTCGTTTCCAGACCTGAAAAATTCCAGCGGCCTGCTCCGTCCTTCTGAATATAGATGCGGAAGTCCACTTTCCCGATTTGAAAATCTGATGGAATTCCTTGCTGCACAATATAAGGTTTGCTGCTGATTCCATATTTCTTGATCAACGACAACAATTGCGGCTTGGATTCAATGTTCCATGTTTCACCGTTTCCGTTGATCCATACCTTTCTGTTGTTGCTGATGGAACGAATCGCCACAATTCCTTTGCCCCCGGCCATTGTTGTCGGTTTTAAATAAATGAACTTGTATTTGTTTAGCATGCGGAGCAGACTTGGTATCCCCGTATACCGGGTTGTTGCAGGCAAATGCTTCCTGATCAGCGGATCTTTGGAGAATCGGGACCAAAACAGCCATTTGTTCGTATTTTTGTAGGGATAATTAAACAGCTTGTTTCCGATTCGTCTTCTATAGCGCTGGTACGTCTCCCGCTTTAACGAGACTCGGCTAAAAATGGACGATGGAAGGGGAAATATTCCATTTACAAACGTTTTCCGGATAGGATCATAATATTTGCCTCTCACTGTTTTATCTTGTCCAAGTCTCTGATTTGGTTTTAAGAGAAAGATCAGCCCTCTTGTCCGGTTGTAATCGGAAAACCGCAACAACTGCTTTTGGGGATCATCATAATAGCTGGACAATACAAAAAAACCAATCACTGGTCCTACGTGCAAGTGGTTCCTTTTTAGATAATAATCATAGGGAAGGTCAGGAATGGTGATGGTACGAGTCAGGCGCCGGGGGATCCGCAGCACGCCCGGAGCAACCTGGTCATTTTTCCTCGTTCGCAATACTTTGGAGTAATTGCCAAAATGTAATCGAATGCGGGAAGACAAGATTTTCAGGCGGTTCAGGGTAAGAGGATGGACGTGTACTTCATGGCTGTCCTGGTGTTGATCGAATTGAATACTACAGGTGAATCGAGTTCTAATGAAAGTTGAGGTGATATCCATTTTCATTGATCTTGATCCTTTTACCAAAATGACGCTATTGGCAAGATTCTCTCTCTGTAACGCAGCGTGCATCCGTTGCCGATTGGTAAAATAGTGGACCTGGTGAGCAGCAAGCCCTGCTTTAAGCGCTCCTTGCCTTACCCATTCGGTTTCTTTTCCAAGCGTGTAAATGGCGTCTACTCCATTCTGTGCCATATATCTGCCGATCTCTAGATGTGCTTCGTTTGTGTAGTCACCTAATTCCAACATGCTGCCGATGACAGCAACCTTCCTCTTGCTCTCCCCTATCCGAACCAAGACATCGACTGCCGATTTTACCGATTGCGGATTGGCATTGACTGTGTCATCAATGAGCAAGGAACCTTCATTTAGGTTCGTCACGTTCAAACGTTTCACGGGGGGTGTGTATCGCGCCAATCCTCGCCTGATGTCATGGACTGAAAAACGAAGCTGATGAGCAATGGCAATCGCAAATAATGCGTTATACACATTGTGATATCCATAGCTTGGGATAAAGAAGCTTTCGGCTGCTCCATCTATGGTCACAGAAAAACTCATACCCTCGTTCCTGTACTGGATCATACTGGCCCGATAATCGGCGCTTCTGTTGACTCCGATTGTAAGAATTTTCCCTGTATGAATGTCTGTTTCCAACCATTTTGAATTGTGGTCATCGTTATTGATGAGCAAAATGCCATTCTTGTTCATATACTGGATCAGAGCGGATTTATTTTTCGCCGTTGCACGAATGCTATTTCCTAAATTGCCGAAATGGGCGGTGCCTATATTCGTAATGACCGCAATATCTGGTTTGATAAATCGACAATGCCGGTGAGCTGCGCCAGGTTTTCCCATGCCCAATTCCAACAAGACAGCTTGATGGTTGGCACGCAACTTCTGCATTGTTTGTTTTGTATGCAGTGGCAGGTTTTTATTGCCTGAAGTCTTCAAAATGCGCCACTTTGTCTGCAAAATGGAGGCTAACATTTCTCTTGTTGTCGTTTTCCCTGAGCTTCCTGTGATAGTGATCCGTGGTACGTTTGGGACCACAGTGTTCATGCTTTCCCCCCCAGACCTCAATGGATAGGTTTCTCTAGTATCTTATTAACCCTCTCTTGCTTTTGTATGCGATATTTGTCCCCTGCCTCTACAATAAGGCTAAAAACATATTCCAACAGGAGGGGGTCTTGGCAGCACTGGACTACGTCTTGTTCAACAGTTCCGTGGCCCCTCTTGTTCTTGCCTAACAGGTATTCGCTCACCAGTCCCCGTTCGGGATTTACACCCGATAGATGTTCGGCGTTGCTTAGTGCCAAAAGACAAATGCCGCCCATGTGAGCGGCATTTTTGTTCATTCCCTGCTAAGGTACCATCTCTACCTGTCTGTCGGGGAGCTCCCTCTCTTGCGCCTGATTGTCTTGCTCCCGATTGTCTTGTGCCATGTCCTCAATCGCTCTGTCATCAAAGGGATAATCAACAGTCACCGGACTCCGGTACACCTTTTCAATCGCAGGCGTATCAGGTCGCGCGACTTCATAAACGGAGGCTCCTATGATTTGTGCCACCTGCTTTATCTTATCCCTGCTGATGTGCTCAATCGTGTCATTTGGCGAGTGATACCATGGCTCGCGCGGCGCATGGGTGAATAGGCCTGCCGGAATCCCTGCCAGGTGAAACGGCAGGTGGTCGCTGCCCGCTTCCTGACCGTAATGAAGCACATCAGAAAAATGGGAACTGGCGACCGCGGCCATGTCTGTGATCAGGTTTTTCTGTCCGTCTGCCGTGTACATCATCAATTCGCCGGAATCTTTGCTGCCCACCATATCTAGTTGAAAAACCCCTACGATCCTCTCCCTCTCTGCATCCGTGAGTGACTCGACGTACGCAAAGGAACCCATCAAACTGCTTTCTTCTGCACCAAAGGTAATAAAACGAAGTTCCGTATCGATCGGCACATCGGCCAAAACACGTGCCAATTCCAATGTAATCGCTATCCCTGAGGCGTCATCATTGGCACCTGGAGATCCTGCCACCGTATCATGGTGTGCACTGACAATCACAATCTGCCCTGTCCCCTCATCCGTATCCGGCTTTCTGACAGCGATCACGTTGTGCGACGTCCGCAGCGTCGTTAAGGCTCCTTCCACCACAAAAGAAGCGGTTGCCTTCTCCCCGGAAGCCAGTCTCTTCACCAATTGATTTCCTTGTTCCTGTCCGATCGTAATAGCGGGGATCAATCGCTCATCTGGCGCACTAAGTGTCGCGTGGAGGATTCCCGGGGTATTGTTGTAAACAATCACCCCCACCGCTCCCGCTTTTGCAGCATTGAGAATTTTGTCGGCAAAAGGAATCACTCCCCGAGCCACCAGCACAATCTTGCCGGACACATCTTTTCCCGCCAGATCACTTTCACTGCCGATTCCGCCATCGACTAGCTCACCCGTCACCTCACCATTGACACCGAAGTGAAAAGAACCAAGAGACCAATCTACATCTTCAAATCCACTCACGGATAGAGACAGGGTAGTAGGCTCTTTATAGTGAGCGAAAGGAAACGACTGTGCCTGCGTCTCATAGCCATATGAAGCAAAACGGTTTTTCAGATAAGCTACTGCCTGATTCTCACCTGGACTTCCCGCTTCCCGGGGTGACTGGGATAGAAAGCGAATTGTTTCATACATGCGGTCAACCTCTAGGCGATCCACTATCTTGCTGTCAAAGGGAACCGACGGCAGATCAGATGCAGCATTCCCAGGCGTTGCCGAAAAGATCAAAGCGATGGTCAAACAGACGAGCAAGATGTTGCGCGGCATGAGTTTCCTCCCTTGTGCAAATAGTCTCCTCTCGATTGTACTTGGGCCGGTAGGGGGCTGCTATTTATGCAGCGTAAATGCAGTGTTACAAAACGTTAAGGAGGACACTACCTACCTCATGCAATGTGCCGCACAAAACAAAACACCCCCTCCGAAAAGCCTGCACATGCGTACAGTACTCCTCCTGGAAGGGGGATGTGTCATCAGAATGATCCGATCAACATCGCATCACCAAAGCTGAAAAAACGGTATTGTTGTTTGATCGCTTCCTGGTAAGCGTTGAGCACGTGCTCGCGTCCGGCCAACGCGCTGACCAGCATCACCAGCGTGGACTTAGGCAGGTGAAAGTTGGTCAAAAGTCCGTCGATGATGTGAAATCGGTAACCGGGGTAGATAAAAATATCGGTCCAGCCGGAACCGGCAGCCAGTCTACCGCCGGATTGCTGCCCAACCGTCTCCAGCGTGCGGCAGGATGTTGTCCCGACAGCTATCACGCGGCGTCCAGCCGCTTTGGCGTGGTTGACCACTTCTGCCGTCTCCTCTGAGATCTCGAAATATTCGGCGTGCATCGTGTGCTCTTCCACCTGATCTGCACTGACCGGACGGAAGGTGCCAAGCCCCACGTGTAGCGTAATATAGGCGATTTGAACGCCTTTGTCGGCTATCTGCTGCAGATACTCTTCCGTGAAGTGCAAACCCGCAGTGGGGGCTGCCGCCGAGCCCCGTTGACGGGCGTATACCGTCTGGTAGCGTTCCTTATCCTCCAACTGAGCATGGATATACGGAGGGAGGGGCAGGGAGCCCAACCGGTCCAGCACCTCATAAAAAATGCCGTCGTAGAAGAAACGAACGATCCGTCCTCCAGCTTCTGTGACTGCTTCACACTCACAGGTGAGCAGACCGTCGCCGAACTGGATCGTCGTACCGGGCTTTATCCTTTTGCCGGGCTTTACCAGCACTTCCCATCGATCGTCGTCCAACGACTTTAGCAGCAGCAGTTCCACTTTTGCCCCTGTGTCCGGCTTGACACCAATCAGCCTTGCCGGCAGCACCCGACTGTCATTTAGCACAAGTACATCACCGGGAGCGAGGTAGTCGATCAAATCGCGGAAACGGCGGTGTTGGATCTCACCTGTTTCTTTGTCGAGCACCAGCATTCGCGAAGCAGTTCGTTCTTGCAGCGGATGCTGGGCAATCAATTCTTCAGGCAGTTCAAAGTCGAATAATTGTACGTCCACTGCTCCTAGTCTCCTTGTCTTGTTTCAAACGGCTACGGTCCGATCGTCACGTTTTGATAGTAGTGTTGCAAGATCTGTACATAGTCATACCCTTGTTCAGCCAGTGCCTTGGCCCCATACTGGGAGACGCCCAATCCATGCCCATATCCGTATCCACGAAACAGGAACTTGGATGTGAGTGACGCGACCCGCCAGTTTAATCCATCGTATATCAGAAAATCTTCGCTGCCCCCGTTGACCGGGATCGGTCCTGCACCATTGCCCCCTACTGCGAGCAGTTGCGGAGACGACTGCGGGAACTGAGAGGTCCGCCCTCCGGCACCCAGCACCGTATATGCACCCATCTGCTCCACTTCAAACTTGGTGCTCCGCAGACCACTCTCTCCTTGCCGGAACACCGACCGATGCGCATCCGGGGAAGAGACGGCCAGTCTGACGCCATCCGCTTCCATGGACATGACCCGTCCCGACGGCCCGCGTTCCGTCACAGTGAGCGAACCGATCGGACGGGAGAAGGGCTCTGCTTTGTTCTGCTGCTGGCTCTTGTTGATCATCTCCGTTATCTCTACGGCACTGTAGGGTCCGCGCGTCCAGGAAAAAGCGTTCTCTTCCGGTTCTTGGGCAATAATCGTCACCTGGGTTCCGGCCGGCAGTGTAAATAGGCTGCGGTGATAAGTAGTACTGGGGCCGGTGCGGAAGTTGAGATTGTCCGTATTTACTTCTCCCAACTGCAGTCCCATCCCGTTTTTGATCGGCAGCAGATCGATAAAATCGTGCCGCACATAGCCGATCGATCTGTCCAACAGTTGTACGAGGTACCACGTATTGGCGGAGAGCATCGGGTAGATGTCATTGCTCTCTACCGAGCCGAGGTAAGGAATCGGACTGCCCCAGACCTCTCTGCCGTCTGCCGTTATGCCGCCTGCGTTGGAGTAATAGAGTGACTCAGCTAACTCCCCCTGGTAACGGATGACCACGCCAGCGGTCTCATTGACAGCTCGACGGATGTCGTCCGCCTCTCGTCCGTAACCGTAGTAGGCCTGTTCATGTACAGTATCCGACAAGTGGGCCACTCCGTATTTGCTGCCTTGGCCAAGTGCTCTGGTGCGAGCTAGAACAGCCTGCGTTTTGAGCGCTTCGATCGGCCAGCCAGTCTCCATCTCTGAACCGACGACACCGTACAGGTACTGTTCCAACGGCAGCTCATTCACTACAGTTAGGTGTCCATTATATTCCGACATCTCGATCATCCCGCGATACTGTCGGGCTGCCCGTTCTTCTACCGTGATCAGCGGCGGCTCACCACCTCTGGGTGCGGCTATCAGCTTGGCGGCAGGTGAAAAGGAATAACGGGGAATCGTGGTTGCCTCCGTTCCGTCAGCAACCACGTCTTGTTCCAGAACTACGTAGGCCTGATTGTCCGGTTTTTGATAGGAAAAACTGGGATACAGCGCGGAAGCGGTGGCAACCAGTTCGTTCCGCTTTGCCTCTGATACTTCATCGCCTACCCACACCTCGTAGGAAGGGCTTTCACCTTGCAGCACAATCACGGTATGAGCAGGGATGCCGGACGTTTCAAATGCCCGTTCCCAATCCCTCGCCTCCTGGAGGGTTCCAAACGCCCCTGCTTCCAGGCGATAAGGCCCGGAGATCTTGGGAGCCGTTCCTGTCGTATTCCCAATCTTTTCTGCTTGATTGATCGCTTGTTCGTATGTACGAAAGGAACCGCTGACTACTTGATACATGTTCCTTCCGCCGAGCGGCTGCACCTGAATAGAAGCATCCAGCTTCTGTTGGCTCAGCTGCTGCGCCACCTGCTGGGCTTCTACCAGCCGCTCCGTCTCAACTGCGATTACGCTGAACCGATCCAGACTGAATCGTGCCTGCCGGACATCGCCGACCGGCAGCAAAGCAGCACCCTTATCACCTGTCATACGGATAGCAAGACCACTGTCGCTGCCTAATGTCACAGATGGTACAACACCTCTGTATCCTGTACCTGTGTCGACAAAGAGGGCGACACGGATATTTTCTCCTGCCGCGAGTGCAGCCTGTCCCATCCAGGAAAAGGCCAGACAGACAGCGCCAGCGATCTGCACGGCTTTTTTCCCAACCGATCGTATGTTCATCCCGGTTCGTTCCTTTCTTTGTTGCGATTTCTGGTTGTTTCGACAAATACCGAGGGTTTTCCTCCTGATTAGCAAAAGTTGGGTCCATCGGCTGGGGGCAACGGTAAACAGTCCTCCTGCCACCGTAAGTGGATGGAGGACTGTTGGCAGAACCGCTTATTTGAACAAACGAAACAAATAGCTGCCCAAAGAGAGCAGGATGCTGATGATAATGCAGGTGACGATCGGGAAATAAAAGCGCACATTTTCTTTCTCTACCGCAATGTCTCCCGGCAGTCGCCCAAGCGGCAGAAATCTCCCGCCGAACTGCCAGATCAATCCAATCACAATCAGTACAACGCCCATCAGGATCAACAGTTTGGCTATTGGATTCACGTTCTCATCTCCCGACCAAAGTGTTGGTAAGCACTGGCAGTAGCGACACGCCCACGGGGAGTGCGCTGCAGAAAGCCGATCTGGAGGAGGTAGGGTTCACAGACGTCTTCGATCGTCTGCGCTTCCTCGCCAATCGTTGCCGCGATGGTGTCGAGCCCGACAGGCCCCCCGTTAAACTGATCGATAATACTGAGCAGCAGTTTGTGGTCCACGTGATCCAACCCAAGGGAATCCACCTGCAGGCGAATCAATGCCTCCTGAGCGATTTGCTCCGTAATCACGCCTTCGCCCTGTACCTGGGCGAAGTCGCGCACCCGCTTCAGCAGCCGGTTTGCCACACGAGGCGTCCCCCGGGAACGCTTCGCCACTTCCGCTGCTCCCCCTTCCTGGATGCCGATCTGCAGGATGTCCGCAGCCCGGCTGACGATAAACGCCAGCTCATCAACAGTGTAGTATTCCAAGCGGTTCACTACGCCAAAGCGGTCCCGGAGCGGTGAAGAGAGCAGTCCAGCTCGTGTAGTCGCCCCAATCAACGTAAACGGGGGCAACTCCAGGCGGACGCTGCGTGCACTGGGTCCCTTGCCTATGATGATGTCGAGCGCGAAATCCTCCATCGCCGGATACAGTACTTCTTCCACACTTCGATGAAGGCGGTGTATCTCGTCGATAAACAGCACATCACCTTCCTGCAGATTGGTCAGGATGGCTGCAAGATCGCCTGGCCGTTCAATCGCCGGGCCCGAGGTGGTGCGGATGTTGACGCCCAATTCATTGGCGATAATCTGGGAGAGAGTGGTCTTGCCCAGTCCTGGAGGTCCGTACAGAAGGACGTGATCCAGTGCTTCCCGACGCAGTTTGGCCGCTTCGATGAACACCTTTAGATTTTGTTTTACCTGCTGCTGGCCGATATACTCAGCGAGATAACGGGGACGCAGACTCCCCTCCATCCCCTCGTCTTCCCACTGCATATGTGTCGTTATCAAGCGGTCATCCATTTTTTATCCCCTCACTAACAGCGCCAATCCCTGTTTGATCAGCTGTTCCACACCAGCTCCGCCCTGAACATGATCCATCAGTGTCTGTCTGATCCGCTGCAGCTCCGCCTCAGTGTAGCCTAGTGCGCCGAGTGCGTCCAACGCTTCTCTCAGCGCATTCCCTGCCTCCTGCTGCTCACCGACAGCGCTCTCCGGCAAAAAGGATGCAGCAGCGGCTCCTTTCAGCTTGTCTTTCAAGTCGAGGATCATGCGCTGTGCGGTCTTCTTGCCGATCCCTGGAAAAGAGGTCAAGTACTGTACATTTTCTTGCTGAATCGCGCCCACAATCTGTTCTGGCTTGGCCGCTGCCAAGATCGCCAACGCCCCTTTGGGACCGAGACCGCTCACGTCAAGCAGCCGACGAAATAGGTCGCGTTCGTCACGAGCAGCAAATCCGTATAGGTGCAGCGCATCTTCTCGAACGTGCTGGTGTGTGTACAGCCGCTTTACCTGTCCCTGCTCGGAGATAAACGCATAAGGGTTGGGGCAGAATAGCCGGTAGCCAACTCCTCCCGCCGCCACTACGACATAATCGTTTTCTATGTAGTCTATGGTTCCTTCCACAAAATCAATCATCTGTCTGCACCGCCTGCCATCTGAGTATAGGTTCTGCTGTTGGCGTGGGTAATCGCCACCCCCAAAGCATCAGCTACATCATCCGGCTTGGGGATCTCCGGCAGGGAAAGCAGCAAGCGAACCATTTCCTGGATTTGCCGCTTTTCCGCTCCACCCCATCCCGTGACCGCCTGCTTCACCTGCATCGGTGTGTATTCGTAGACGGGAATCTGCGCCAATTCCGCAGCTAGTACGATCACTCCCCTGGCCTGGCCGACGACGAAAGCATTGGTCACATTGCGGTTAAAGTATAGCTTTTCTACGGCCATTTCATCCGGCTGATACTTCTGTAACAGGTGCTGAACCGATTCAAAGATCTGTCGCAATCGCAGCGGCACCGGCAGCCCTGCCTCGGTCTGAATACTGCCATATTGTACAGGACGCTGTTTGCTGCCCAACTGGTCAATCAGTCCAAATCCGACGATCGCAATCCCCGGATCCACTCCCAAGATGCGCATGATTCACTCTCCGCTCTCGTTACTGTACTCGTTTTTACTGTACCACAATTCGGATTAAAAGCGAACATGCATTTCCCTCATGCAACAAAACCGCCCCCAACCTGCCACCGCATGAATCCCCGGCGATGGCCGCGTACCCATCCAGGCAGCACCGCACAATAAGAAAACCCGACCCATCGGGTCAGGCTGTACGGCGCTCGCTAGTGTTTGTTCATTCCCAGTGCATCCGCTTCATCATGCTGCATATGCGCATAATCGTCGACAGCGGCTCGCATTTCATCCTGAATCCGGTTAATTCTCCGGTAATCCAGCTTGTTATGCCCCTGGTTTAACTGAACGTACAAGCGTTGGTGGAACTGGTCCTTGTAGCTTCCTCGCGGCATCGAAGACATGCCCAGACTCCTCCTTTACATGCGCCGTATGGCTACAGTATGACACAAACGACAGGTGGGTTATGTGCCCGCCGAACCCTATCGGATTTTAGAAGGTATCCACTTGGTCCGTCCACTGCTGAACTACGTCCAGATATAGAGCGTACAAAAACTTTTTCAGATTGAGCCTCACACGCGATTGCTCTTCATCCGTTTCGATTTCCCGCATCTTCTGTCGTACATCGGCAAAGTCAAAGTACCTGGTTGCATATTGTTCAAATATCGGATTGGTATAATCGGTTAGGCCCATGGAGGCAACGTTTAGCAGAGCCTGGGCAACGGCTCGGCGCACCCGTTGCTCAATTGCCTTGATCTCCTTCTCACTCGCCTCTGTGGACAGCCCCGGCTGCAGAACGGCTGCATACAGCTCTCGCAGCGGCGGCAAATGGTGTTCATCCAGTTTGTGCTCGTTGCTCACTAGATAATCGACGATTCGCGTGAGGTCTCGCGTACCGGCTTCACCAACGATTCCGAGGTCCGTCAGCGCTGCCCGTACCAGATCGGTGATAGACAACGCCGTTTTCTGCTGTCTGGTCGGCGTATCCTGCTCAATCCAGGCCAGCGACTTCCTGATCTGCCGGATCGAGGCTTCCAGTTGGATTCGCTCAATCACCTTGCGCAGCACGGCAACCACCTCTATCCGGTTGATCGGCTTCTGGATGTAGTATTCAACGCCATTCTGGTAGGCTTCACTGATCATTTCCTTATGCTCCACCTGCGAAAGCATCACAAGCTTGCCTTGGTACCCCAACTCCTTGAGGCGTCGGATAGTCTCGATACCATCCTGCTCAGGCATCAACAGATCGATCACGAGAACGTCTGGATGATGCCGCAAGACCTGGGTTTCCGCCCCGTTACCGTCCTCGGCTTCACCGACAACCGTACCCAGATCGTTATCCTCAATCAACGTGCTCAACATCCGCCTGGCCGCCAGATCGTCATCCATTACGAAAAATGTTGTCATGCCTCCCCTCCTCTCCCTCATTCACTTTTTATAAGGAGCTTCCGGGAACAATGATGCGGAACATCGCCCCTCCCATCTTGCTCTCGCCCACTTCGATCTTGCCGGAAATCTCCCGCAGTGTTGACTTCACGTGCGCCAGACCAATCCCTGTCGACGCATTGCCGGCCTGATCGTACTTTGTGGTGTAGCCTGGTTGAAAGATGAGCTCCCAGTCACGTTTCTCGATCCCCGGTCCATTGTCGCTAATCTCAAACCAGATGTCGTCGTCATATGCGAAGATATCAATCACAATCTTGCCCTCGTCCTTAAACGCCTCGACCGCATTGGCGACTATGTTGTTCAACAGCGACAGCAGCGAGTAGAACCGATTGGTCTCCCAAGGACCTTGGATGTTCACCTGGATGTCAACCTGTTTCCCCAAGTGTTCGGCATACTTCATATTCGCCTTGCTTACCAGCTTGGCGACGTCGGCCAGGGACAATCGCTCCGCCATGTTTTCCTGCCTGATCAGTTTGGACAGGCCGGCAACAATCCGCTGCGCATCTTTTTTGACCTCGTGCACTTCCTCGGCCAGACGCAGCGCTTTCGAGGCACGTGGATCTCCCGCCAGTTGCCGGTATAGCTGATAACTGTCAGCGGTAATCTGTTCCACCTCACCCATCAGCTTTTGCAGGTACAACCGCTCTTCATACAGTTCAGAGAGGATCAAGAGCAGCTTTTCCATCCGTTTCTGCTGTTCCCGGCTGACGGCGCGAAGCTGACGGATCTCCAGCATGTTGTAGACCCCTACAACCAGGTAGCTGCGCAGCACCCCGACCAACAGCAGAATCGGCGCGTCGTCGTGCAGAGAGGTTTGACGCTGTTCAATCACCATCCGCGCCAACAGCTCCACCAGATTGGAGCCGAAATCGACCAACCCTCCAATCAACCCGAGCAGCAGCGGCGCAGAGAGAAAATGTTTATAACGAATCAAAGAGAGCACGATCACGAAAGCAATGTAGTACCAGGCTGCCGGAATATGTGTGAGATACGCTTCTTCCCACTGGGCAACTCCACTCACCACGTCCACCGTCATCCGAAACAAACTGACAAAGCATCCGACGATAACACCGACGATGGGAAGATAGCGGGGTTTGAACAACAGCAGTAAAAAAAAGAAGACAGCACTGCCCAGACTGATGCGAAAGGCACCATGAAACGGGCTCATTTTCAACTCACCGGCAATCGCCGTGGCCACCATCACGCCGAGCACGATCACGAGCCAGCGAATCATGGGTACCCCTCCCTTATGCAAACCACATTCTGTCGTACCCGGAACCATCCGCAAAGAGAAGCGGCGCTATTTTGATTGTACTCCGGGCGACAGTGTTGGGCAAGCTAACAGAGCCGGAGCTGCCATCCTCAGATCGATGAGAAAAATAAAGGAGCTTCCCGATACAGAAGCTCCAATGTGCTCAATGACCACTGCCTGTTGACGATTCAATCTGAAAATCTCCGTATGTGGACAAGATGCTGTTATACTCCGCCAAGTCGCGAACGCGGATTCCCTGCTTGAGCAGTTCCACTTCCTCTTTGGGCAGGCTCACTTCCATCCGCTCCGTATTGATCGGGTAAAAGGTTTGAATCACCTTTTGTTCGCTAGGCAGTCCGTTAAACAGCGTGAGTACGCCGTCTTCTGACAAGCCGAAATACCCATTCTCCTTGCAGGAGGGAGCGATGTCGTTCTCCATTTTGTGCAGGATCACTTGTTCGGACGCCACCGAGACGATCTCCCATCCCCTGTGCTTGGCGAGCACCTGCTCCATCGTTTCACCTGTTAGCTCTTTCTGTTCTTCTGTCTTGACACCGCATAGATAAGTGCGTCTTAACACCAACTCCAGCGGATTGGCCAAAGCAGGCTCCGCCTGATCACCGTTTTCTGCTTGCACTGCTGCCGCTTGGCTGTTCGCCTTCTGCTCTTGTTCAGCGACACGCTGGTCATACAGCTTGGCATAAATCAGACCGCTCGTCAGCAATGCCCCGACCGATACCATCAGGAACAATCGCTTCATGAAAAATAACCCCTTTTTCTCGACTTTTTTTACTAGTTTTCGCCAATCAAAAGGGGCTTTATACCTATTACTCTAGCAGATCGGCTTCGCTGTCAACGTCTATCTGGCTGATGTTATCCGTCCCTCATACCCGGATGCTTCTATCAAATGCTGCTTGCCTTTAGCAAGCCGACATCCAAGCAGGCAAGCATGAAGAGTCTGGATCAGCAGTTTGATAGGAACAAATGAATGGGCTTCCTTTGCTCCACGAGTGGATCAAGCCGGACTGCCCCACTTGTTTCTACGACTCTGACCGGACAAAGTACTCACTGGCAACGTGAATGGGTTGTGCTCCCATCGCCAACTGTTCGCGCATCCGGCGCAACAAGGGGGTTTTGCTGACAAGCGGCAGCAGAATCCTCCTCAACCTGACCAGCAATGGATGGTTGATCCCAATCAGCCTTGCCTGCATCTGCTGAATCCTGGTGATCGCCGATACTGCCGGCCGCCGGTATTCTTCAAACGCCTGCAGACGAGAAGCGCTTATCAGGCCGTGCTGCTCCTTGAGCGCCGTGACAATGCGAGGATGAGCCGCCACAGCATCCTGAATCGCCAAGCTGTTCCCCTGACCGGAAAACGGGGAAGCAACATGGGCTGCATCTCCGATCAACAACAGCCCATCCTGGCACCACTGTTGAGCCATAGAGACTTGGATGTCCAAGACAGATACCTGCTTGAAATCGGTCAGGTGCTTTGACAGCATTTGCGTCAATTCCGGAGCAACGGTTGCCAACTGGTGACGAAAAGCATCAATCCCCCGCTTGCGCAGGTCCGGATAACTGCCTTTCTCAATCACCCATCCCACTTGAACCAGATCAGGGCCTTTGGGAATATAGATCAGCATCCCCCCCTCCTCGATGGAAATCTGCAGCGGGAAGGTGTGATCAAATGTACCTCCCGGCAAATCAAACCAGAGAAAATCATACGGAATCGGTTGATCCTCTTGTTCAATTCCAGCCAGTTTGCGAATGGTGGAGTAGCGGCCATCAGCACCGACAACCAACCTGGCCCTGATCGCGACCTCCTGTTCCCCACGCCTGACAGCCACACCCGCCACCTCTTTCCCCTGCCGAAACAAGCGGCGAGCTGTAGTCCCGGACCAAAAAGAAAATGTATCATAACGGGAAGCCTGTTCAATCAGGAAACGAAGCAGTAACGGCTGGGACATCAGCAAGGCGTAATTGTACGGCTGCGGCAGTTCGTCAAATCGGACGGAAAACAGTTCCTTCCCCCGATCAACAAAGTGAAAGGCATCTGCCCGATGATGCTCCAACCGCAGCAGATCTGCAAGCAGCCCCATCTGGTCAAACATCTTGAGTACCAGCGGTTGAAAGGCATAGCCGCGGAACTCTCGCTCCAGACTGGAGTGGCGTTCCAGCAGAATCGTACGAACTCCGCTGCGTGCCAGCAGGTAAGCCAACACCGTGCCGGCAGGTCCCGCTCCGACAATCACCACGTCTGTTTCGACCGAGGTGGTTTTTACAGTATTTGTCATCTCATCTGTTTTCATCTGTACATTCTCCTTTTGTTTACTAAGTACTTACTTAATAATCAGTTAAAAAATAGATGGTGCTATTCCAGCCCCTTCATAAACTGCTGCACCGTATCTCGTATATACTGCTCACGACTTGTCTCGTCCCCGGCAAACCGGTCATGCGTGAGGAAAAACATCATCACAGATGCCAGTACGTTGCGAATCGCTGTGCGCAAGTAGGTTTCTTCCACAGCCACCTTTGGCGCGAGCAGACGGTAAAGGTGTTGGACACCTTGCTGGATGATTTCCGACAACCGCTCCTGAATCACTGGATTGCGCTGTGATTCCCCAAAAAACATGACGATAAACGCCTGCTGCTGATGAAGCATCTGCAGCAGCGAGCGAAAGATTTGCTGCAGCGTGTGTTCAAGCAGCAGAGCAAACTGGCTGTACTGGTCAACCATCTCCCGCAGTTTGTGGTTGAGCGTTTGCTGCTCTAGGACTACCCACAGCAGTTGTTCTTTAGACTGGAAATAGTGGTAGATCAGTCCATCCGTGACGCCTGCCTCTCTGGCGATGTCTTTTGTGGTGCTGGCTGAAAACCCTTTGCGTGAAAACACTCGCAGAGCTGCTTCAATTAATTTCTGTCTGGTCTCCAGTCCCTGTTTTGCCTTTCGATTAACCTTTTTCTTCATAGTCGCTCTGCTCCCACTACCATTTTATTAAGTGTTTACTCAACAAAAGGGTACTCTTATCTCCGTCTCTTTGTCAACACACCGTATTCAAAAAATTTTTTTGGTAGTTCATGTGAGCGTTTCGCCCCTAAAAATTTTGTGGTACTATCAGGTTGTCTTACATTTTTAAATTTTCCATGAGGGGGTATTGTACATTGAAGAAGAAGCTGCTGAGTAGTGTCCTGGCCTCAGCGCTGGTCTTGGGCAGCTTGGTTCTGCCGGTTTCGGCAAGTGCCGCAGACCAACCGACAACGCTAAAGCTGCGACTGATGGAGACGACTGACATTCACGTCAACATCGTCAACTACGACTACTACAAAGATGCTGCAACAGATGAGTTTGGCCTGGCCAAAACGGCTACTCTGATCAAACAGGCACGGGAAGAAGTGCAAAACAGCTTGTTGTTCGACAACGGCGACCTGATCCAGGGAAATCCATTGGGTGATTACGTAGCCAAGATTGACCCGCTTCAAGAAGGGGAGGTCCATCCTGTATACAAAGCGATGAACCTGCTGGACTACGACGCGGGCAACATCGGGAACCATGAGTTCAACTACGGGTTGGATTTTCTCAAAACGAGTCTGGAAGGTTCTGAATTCCCATACGTCAATGCCAACGTATACGTTGACGATCAGGATGACAATCCGGACAACGACAAAAACTACTTCACCCCATACCTGATCTTGGACAAGACCTTCAAAGACGAGAGCGGAAATGACCAAAACCTGAAGGTTGGCGTCATCGGGTTCGTGCCGCCGCAAATCATGCAGTGGGACAAAACCAATCTGGAAGGTAAAGTGATCGCCAAAGACATCATCGAGACAGCCAAAAAATTTGTTCCTGAAATGAAGGAAAAAGGCGCTGACGTCATCGTTGCCATCCCGCATTCCGGCTTCGGAAGTGAAGATCTGAAAGGCAACGATGAAAACGCTACCTTCCACTTGAGCAAGGTAGAAGGCATCGATGCGATCCTGTTTGGTCACTCTCACGTAGTCTTCCCTGGCCCCACATTTGAAGGCGCTCCGGGAGTAGACAACGCTAAAGGGACCATCAATGGTGTAGCTGCTGTTGAACCAGGCTTCTGGGGCGACCACCTCGGCGTGATCGATCTCACCCTGCAGCAGGTGGACGGTGAGTGGGAAGTTGTAGATTCTCAGTCGGAAGCTCGCCCGATCTACAAAAAAGAAGGAAGCGAGATCGTTCCGCTGGTAGAAGCCGATCCGCATATCGTAGAAGCTGTGAAAGAAGATCACGAAGCGACACTGGAGTACGTCCGTGGCCCGGTAGCCACTACCACTGCACCGATCAACAGCTACTTCGCCTTGGTGTACGACGATCCGTCCATTCAGATCGTGACCAACGCCCAAAAGTGGTATGTAGAGAACCATATCCAGGGAACAGAACTGGAAGGCACTCCGGTCCTGTCCGCAGGCGCACCGTTTAAAGCAGGCGGTCGTGGCGGCGCCAGCTACTATACCGATATCCCGGCCGGAACCATTGCCGTGAAGAATGTTTCCGACCTGTATATCTATCCGAACACCCTGAAAGCCGTGCTGGTCGATGGAACGACAGTGAAAGAATGGCTGGAGCGTTCGGCAGGTCAGTTTAACCAGATCGACCCGAATAAAGAAGGGGAGCAGCCACTGGTTGACAACAGTTTCCCAACCTACAACTTTGACGTGATCGACGGTGTCACCTATCAAGTCGATGTGACACAGCCGGCTCGATACGATGTGAAAGGGGAATTGGTCAATCCGGATGCCAACCGGATCGTTAATCTGCAGTACCAAGGGAAGCCGGTAACAGCAGACCAGAAGTTCATCGTTGTTACCAACAACTACCGTGCAGGTGGCGGTGGAAACTTCCCTGGCCTGGATGGCAGCAACATCGTAATCGACTCTCCTGACGAAAACCGTCAAGTAGTCATCAACTACCTGATGGCTGAGAAAACGATCAATCCATCTGCAGACAACAACTGGTCGTTTGCTCCCGTTGACGGCAACCCAACGGTCACCTTTGAGACCTCTCCGAACGCCGAGAAGTACGCAAAGAATCTAGCAGATCTGACGTACCTCTCCACACTGGACAGCGGTTTTGCCAAGTACCAAATCAATCTGTCTGGCAGCACGGACGAAGCAACCGATGCTGACAACGCTGCTGACACAGACACCCCGGCTGTGGACAACAAGGCAAACGACGAAGCGAATGTTGCCGATGAGGCTAAGGCTGATCAACTGGTGCCGGTCCGTGTTACCGCCGAGGCAAACGGAATCGATGTGGCGTATGACTTTGACAGCCGCAAAGTAACGTTGAGCAAAGGCGATGCGACACTGGAATACACCTTGGGGGCGGACCAGGCCATCGTCAACGGAAGCTCCGTTGCGGTGGAGGCGAAGATTGAAAATGATCGCCTGTATCTTCCTGAATCCGTTCTAAAAAATGCATTTGGCTTCTAAATCGCATCAAAAAGCTGATGGCCTTTCGGTCATCAGCTTTTTTCTACTTGAGGGGAGAAATCGCCTCATCACGTGTCAGCCCCCCTTTCGCACAACCCGTTCCGTACAAACAATCGTCGTCTGTCAGTCTAACCTGTGCCGCCCATCGTCCAGTTGGACCAGGACCCCATCACCTGATGTTCTGCTCTCAGGAAATGATTTCGCTGCCTACGATACCTTCCCTCCAACTGCAAAAGCTGCATGGCACCGCGTGCACGATAACCAGGGCGTCTACTGTAAACACCAGTCACCTCCCGCAGGATGTTGTCGGGATAGCGCAGCAACTGGTGGATCATTCGTATCTGATTGTCTTGTAGTGGATTGACGATGCTATAGGCGTTGATCACATCTGTGAATATGCCCGGCTGGTACCCTTGCAGCAGCAGCATCCTGCCAACAAACTGGACCAAGTCAACCAACTGCATATCAAAGTGGGCCGTATCGAGATCGATCAAATAACACTCCCCGGATGGTGTCAAGAGGAAGTTGTGACTGGCAACGTCACGGTGGGCGACCGTCCCCTCTTCAATCGCCTGGTGCATCTCCGCTATCAACGGCATTCGGTATGATTGTTCCAGCACTTGGCGACTGTCACGCAACACCTCGGGGGCCATACTCTGGATCATCGACTCCAATCGATTGACAGGCCCTCTCGCGGCGATCCTTTCCGCGATCCGGGTAAACTCTGTCAATCGGGTTTCCCACTTCTCAATCAGCGGAGGTTTATATCTGAACTGCACCAGACCGGGATTCCAGCTTCTCGCTGCCCGATGAAAGCGCGCCAAGGTGAGCGCAGCCTGCCTGATATCATCCTGAAACGCATAGCTTGACTCCCTGCCATCGATTGCCTTCATTATGGTGTAAAAATGGTTTCCATAAGGAAAAACAGGGCCATTCTCCTCCGTTTGCAGATAACTCACGGTATGAGAAAAACCGTTTTCTTGCAGTAGATGAGACAGCTGCGTAACCCATTGCGCCTTCTCCTTGTCTTTGTATGCCTTGATCACCCAGTTTCCACGGTTGGTTCTGACAAATAATACGTTTCTACGCGGTTTCACCCCATTGATATGACAGCCAAAGTTCTTTTCTAGAGCAGAAAGAAACGCCTCATTCATCTGCAGTTTTACCGGCAGGAAGAGGATTCTTCATGACCCTTCTCCCAAGACGGCCACACTTCTGAATGAGGCAGTTGTGGCATCGTTTGATTGGGAGGGTACATCGAGCTGCTCATACCGGGGTGGGGCAACATATAGGGTGTACTATCAGTAGAGTAACTGTAAGCCCTAAACGAGTCGTATGAATAATCGGACGACATGTATACATGGTCATGCTTGGACCTACCGTCGCTCATGCGCTCTCTCTTTTTGCTGCCGCTTCTCGTTCTGCTGGAATCGTCATAGGAATCGTTGGGCATCGGTGGAGAGTCATACCCAGGCATCATCGGTGAAACATGAGGGGCCATGATCATCGACGAGTCAGGCATCGGCATCATCGGAACCATCATCATCGATGAAGTGTCAGGCATCGGCATCATCGGAACCACCATCATCGATGAAGTGTCAGGCATCGGCATCATCGGCAATCCCATCATCGATGACGTATCGGGCATCGACATCATCGGCAATCCCATCATCGATGACGTATCGGGCATCGGCATCATCGGGTAAGGCATCATCGATGAAGTGTCGGGTGTTGGCATCATTGGATATGGCATCATCGATGAAGCGTAGGGCATGGGCGGCGGCGATGGTAACGTGGACGAAGCTGGAGGTGTTGGCATCACTGGTGACGGATGAGACGGCGGCATGGGATAAGGCATGACAGGTGGTGGTGTCTTTGTGTAACCATATGGATCTCCCTTTCTGTATGCCGGCGGCTGAGGCGGGTAGCCTCTTCCAGTAGGCGGCATCTGCTCGGCCGGTGATCGCTCCATTGGCTGTTTCTGGATGCTCCGTTCCGTGTTGGGCTTGACGTTGGGCTTGACGTTTGGTTGTAGATAGGGCTTTACATCGGGCTGTACGTTGGGCTTTACGTCGGGCTCCACGTTGGGCCTCAAGTTAGGCTCTACATTAGTCCTCAAGTTGGGCTCTACGTTAGGCCTCAAGTTGGGCTCTACGTTAGGCCTCAAGTTGGGCTCTACGTTAGGCCTCAGGTTGGGTTCTGCATTAGGCCTCAGGTTGGGTTCTACATTGTCCTTAATGTTCGGCTCTACGTTGCCTCTGATGTTCGGCTCTATGTTCTGTTGAAGCTCCCTTCTCTCCTGTTCGATTCGTTGCTTTTCCAACTGCATCAACTCTTCTTCTATCGTCTCTGGTTCGATGGTTCTGGGCAGTGTAGAGGGTATCCTCGGCTCTTCCTCTTCAGGCGCTACAGGCATTTCCTTACGAGGGCGAGCAGGGACTTGATAAGTTTCCTTTTGTTCCCCACGAGGACGCAGCGGAACCTGTCTGGCAGGGACTTTGATCTTCATCCCCGGCATGATTCGATCGGGGTTTTTCAATTGATTGTTGGCCCGAAGCAATTCTTCAAGATCGACACCATACTGCTTTGCGATCTTCCACATGGTGTCTCCCTGTTGCACGATGTGAATCTTCACGGACTTGCACTCCTTCCTTGGTTCCAGGTCCCTACCATGGTATGCACCCATAGGCGATTTGCTCACAAATGCCAACAAGAGAGAGTAAGCCCAAAAGAAAGGATGCCGCTTTTGGACGTCTCTCCGGCAGAAGAAGCAGCGCACTGCCGGCTCGCTGTCGAAAGGAACAGAAGACAAAAAAGAAACATCCCGTCTCACTTTTCATCGTGAAACGAGATGTTTATACGCTGTTTATAAGCTCGTTTGACTTTACTTATTTGGAGTTACCCGATTAGGGATACCCTCCGTTACGATACACGCAAACCTCTATCTAACCTCTGGCAGTACACCAGGTTGTTCGTACACTTTGACACCGTCTTCCTGGACGAAACGGCGAAACTCGTCCAAAAGATGGTGAGTGACCGGTCCCGGTTTGCCATCCTTGATTTTGCGTCCGTCTACTTCTACCACGGAAATCACTTCAGCCGCAGTTCCCGTCAGGAATACTTCATCCGCTACGTAGACATCATGTCTGGTAAACGGCTCTTCCTTTACTGTGTAGCCGAGACGCTGAGCGATTTCGATGATTGCCTGCCGCGTGATGCCCTCCAGTGCTCCAACATAGCTGGGTGGAGTGTAGAGCACTCCTCGTTTCACGATGAAGACGTTGTCTCCCGATCCTTCGGCTACGTATCCTTCACTGTTCAACATTAAGGCTTCGCTTACCCCGGCCAGTCTAGCTTCGATCCGAACCAACACGTTGTTTAAGTAGTTGAGTGATTTGATCTTGGGATTAAGCGCGTCCGGCTTGTTGCGACGCGTCGGAACGGTAACAATCCGCATTCCCTGTTCATAAAGTTCTTTGGGAAAGAGTTGCAATTGTTCGACAATTATAACCACGTTAGGTGCTTTGCAATTGCGCGGATCAAGCCCCAAATCGCCCGTACCGCGGGAAACGACCAATCGGATGTAGGCATCGCGCAGTTCATTGCGGCGTACCGTCTCCACCACTTTGTCCATCATTTCTTCCACGGTCATCGGTATCTCCAACAAAATCGAAAGAGCTGATTCGTACAACCGCTCAATATGCTCTCTCAACCGGAATACGTTTCCGTTGTATACCCGGATCCCTTCGAATACCCCGTCTCCGTACAAAAAGCCATGATCGTAAACGGAGATTTTCGCATTTTCTTTTTCTACATACTCTCCATTCAGATAGATCCACTGTGCTGCCATCTGGTTCTCCCTCCACAATAGTACCATGTGTGAAAAATCGACAAAACTTTCTGAGTATGAGTACGATTATAAAACTGTGAAATGGACTCGTCAATCACTTTCACAGTAAATATGAGAACAATTGATGAAAAACAAGTTGGTGATGCTGAACATTTTTTCGTTTTGCGGAAACAAAAGGGAATTGCTTGATCCAGACACCCCATGAAAACATCACCGGGGGAAACGCTCCCCCGGAATGCCTTGATTCACCCATTTTGTACAGACAGAGATTTTTGTTTAACGTATACCGGGTACGTGCCAAGTTGACGAACCTGACAGCCGAGTGCTTCAATCTCGGCAAAAGCGCCTGGCAACAGCACATCATCCATGCGCTGTTCAATGTCAATCACGAAATAATAGCTGCCCAAGCCCTTCTTGGTTGGCCGTGATTCGATCCTCGAGAGGTTTACCTTCCGCCAGGCGAAAGCGACCAACACTTGGTAGAGCGCTCCTGGAAAGTCTTCCGGCAGGGTGACGACAATCGTCGTCTTCTCCGAATCTGCTTGCGGCAGGTCCAGCGATTGTTTTCCCACCAGGACAAAACGGGTGAAGTTGTTGGGGTAATCCTCAATGTTGTTTTTGACAAACATTAACGGGTAGATCTCCACAGTCAAGCGGGTGGCGATAGCGGCCCACGGCTCCTCCGGATTCTGGCTGACCAACTGCGCCGCCGTCGCAGTGCTGTTGGCGTACTCAATCTCCACTTGCGGCATGTGCTCCTGCAGAAAGTGGTGGCACTGTGCCACCGCATGCGGGTGAGAGATCACTTTGGTGACAGCGGACAACGGCAGTGGCTCTGGACGCTTCGCAATGACCAGGTGCTGTGTAATCGGCAGTGCCACTTCGGCCAAAATCGGCATCTCCACGCTGTGGATCAAGTAATCGAGTGTTGAATTGACAGAACCCTCTATGGAATTCTCAATCGGGACGACACCGTAATCGGCCTCGGCCTTGGTTACGGCATCCAATGCATGCATGATGCTGGCACAAGGTTGGTACTGGACTTTGCCGAGCGGCAACAGACGGGCCGCTTCTTCGGTAAACGTACCAGACGGCCCCAGAAAAGCGATCTTGTTTCTCATCGTTCTCTCCTATCCTTTGACGCGATTCTCGAATATCTGTCTATTATGCGCCAGACGATTTGCTCACGTCAATCGTTGCACCTTTCTCATCGGGGAGAAGCACCATTGCCTTGTAACCAATGGCATGGCGTGTCATCACCTGATCGATAAAAGATTGCAGCCGCTCTTTCTGCTGATCGTCCGAATAGAAAAACAGCATTGTCGGTCCTGCTCCACTCAGTGCGGCGCCAAGTGCTCCATGCTCCGTTGCCATCTGCAGCATCTCACTCAAGCCAGGGACCAAGGGGCAGCGATAAGGCTGATGCAGTCGATCCCGCATCGCTTGTGAGAGCAAGTCAAGCCGTCCCTGGGCCATTGCAGCCACCAGCAGACTGCTCCTTCCGACATTATAGATCATATCCCCACGGTGATAATGTTCAGGCAGGGCTGAGCGCGCCTTTTCCGTGGGCAGTTCATAATCGGGAATCACAACCAACGTTTTGATCCCATTGGGCACCGACAAGCGGACATGCGGGATCGGTGCCAGCCGTTCTTCCGTCTCCGGCATAGTGGCTACCACTACTCCCCCAAACAACGACGCACCCACATTATCTGGATGCCCCTCCCACTTACTGGCAATGGAAAACAACTGCTCTGCCGTAAACGGTTCGCCCGCCAGCCGATTCGCTCCCGTTAGCGCCCCGATCAAGGCCGCCGCACTGCTGCCCAGGCCACGCGTGAGCGGGATCTCACTCTCTACTTCCATGTAGATCTCTGGTTCAGGCAGTCCCGCTTCGCAAAAGAGAGCGGCAGCAGCACGGTACAGCAAGTTATCCTTGCCGGTTGGCAGTCCGCCCAGTTCTGTGCTGAGCGGACGGATCTGCGTGGTCTCCGCCAAGCGCATGGTAATCGTGGTGTACAATTGAAAAGCCATGCCGATTGTGTCGAATCCCGGGCCCAGGTTGGCAGTGCTGGCCGGCACCCGTACGCGTATGACTGGATTGGGCTCCTGCTTATTCATTTGCATGTCCTTCCCGGATCATCGCCATAACCGCCTCACGATTGGCTGCCACCGTACGTGGCTCCACCGCAACCGATTCAAGAGCGATGTTAGGATCTTTCAGGCCATGCCCGGTCAGGACGCAGGCAATGGTTCGTCCTTCCGGCAGCTTGCCGCTGCGGCGTAGCTTGATCACGCCGGCGAGAGATGCTGCCGACGCCGGTTCACAGAAAATCCCCTCGGAACTGGCCAGCAGTTTGTAAGCTTCCAGAATCTCTTCGTCCGTTACCGCGTCAATGTGGCCGTTTGATTCATCCAAAGCCGCCAGAGCCCCTTCCCGGCTGGCTGGGTTTCCGATGCGGATCGCAGTGGCGATCGTCTCCGGATGGGGCACCGGCTCTCCATGAACCAGTGGTGCCGCACCTGCAGCCTGGAAGCCGAACATCTGCGGCAGGCTTTCAATCTGCCCAGCTTGCCGGTATTCTTTAAACCCTTTCCAATACGCTGTGATATTGCCCGCGTTACCCACCGGAATGGCCAGAATGTCAGGGGCTTTGCCAAGCGCATCACACACTTCAAAAGCTGCTGTCTTCTGTCCCTCGATGCGGTAAGGGTTAACCGAATTGACCAGTGTGATCGGTTCGGAAGCAGTGATCTCCCGGACGATGCGCAGTGCTTCGTCAAAATTGCCTTCGATAGCGATTACCTCAGCACCGTAGATCATCGCCTGCGCCAGCTTGCCAAGCGCGATATTGCCGCTCGGAATCAACACGATGCAGCGCAGCCCGGCGCGAGCCGCATAGGCAGCTGCGGCTGCTGAGGTGTTCCCTGTGGAGGCGCACATGATTGTCGTGCTGCCTTCTTCCACCGCTTTTGCTACCGCCATGACCATCCCGCGATCTTTAAAAGAACCGGTTGGGTTAAGACCTTCGTATTTAAAGTGAAGTTCCACGCCGAATTGTTTCGAGAGATTGGGAGCGTAAATCAGCGGCGTGCTTCCCTCATGCAAGGTCAACTCCGGCGTCTTGTCGGTAACGGGCAACAACGAGCGGTACCGGTCGATCAGCCCCAACTGCCTTGACGAATGTCCGGCAACGTTTGACAGGTTGGCCATTACGCTTCGCCCCCTTCCACGCGATAGCAGCTTTTCAGTTCGTAAATCACGGACATATCGGAGAGTGCCGCGAGCACCGTATCCATGCTGCTCTTTGCCGCCAGATGCGTCACCATGATGATCTCCGATTGCTCACCGCCGTTGTACGGCTGCTGCAGCACCTGATCCAGGCTGATATCATTCTCTGCGAGCAGCTGTGTAATCTGTGCCAACACGCCGCGTTGGTCGGCAACGATCAGCCGCAGGAAGTACTTCGATACTTTTTGGTGATCCTCTTTGAGGATCTTCTCTTTATAAGGAGCGACCATTCCCCGGCCGTTCACTCCCAGTTTCATATTTTTCACCACCGTTACAAGGTCTGAAACAACAGCCGTAGCGGTCGGCAGTTCTCCTGCTCCAGGCCCGTAAAACATCGTCTCCCCGACTGCTTCCCCATGTACGTAGACAGCGTTGAAGACACCGTTTACCGTGGCCAGCGGATGTGATTTCGGAATCATCGTCGGCTGCACGCTTACTTCAATCTCTTCGTTGTCGCGACGGGCGATACCGAGCAGCTTCATCTCGTAGCCCATCCGCTTGCCGTATGCGATATCCTCTTTGCTCACCTGACTGATCCCTTTTACTTCCACGTCGTCCAGATTCATCGGAACGCGGAAGCCGAGCGTCGACAAAATCGCCATTTTCCGCGCAGCATCCAGTCCTTCCACATCTGATGTAGGATTTGCCTCCGCGTATCCTAGCTCCTGGGCTTCTTTCAGCACTTCTGCATATTCGGCTCCTTCCTGACTCATTTTGGTCAGGATGTAGTTGGTCGTACCGTTGACGATCCCCATCATCCGGGTAATCCGATCAGAGGAGAAGCCTTCTACCAGTGCGCGAAGAATCGGAATGCCGCCGGCAACACTTGCCTCATAAAAGACGTCACACCCGCGCTCCTGTGCTTTTTGCAGGATTTCCGCCCCGTGCAGAGCCATCAGGTCCTTGTTGGCGGTGACGACATGCTTTCCTTGGTCCAAGGCAGCCAGTATGTACTCTCTGGCTGGCGAGATTCCTCCGATCACTTCCACGACGACATCGATTTGCGGATCGAACAGCAGGTCATTCACATCGGTGGTGATGCAGTCGTCTACATCTGTGATACTGCGTGCCTTGCCCATATTTTGGACCAGGATTTTGTGGATCTCGATGCCAAGGCCGGTTTGCTTCTGCAAATCTTCCTGATGACCTCTGACGATCCGCACCACTCCCGTACCAACCGTCCCTAATCCCATTAACCCCACTTTGACTACTTGTTTTTCCATTTTCTCGTCCTCCTATCCTCCTGAAAAACCTATCCGCGTCCGACGATCATCGCCCGGCGGACGCCGTCTATCTGTTGAAGCTGATCCACAAAATCTGTACTGGAGAGATTCAGATGGGCCATATCGATGGACATGGCGATGTTGGCAATTCCCTGCAGCGGAATCGTCTGGTTGATCGTCAATACGTTGCCACCGCAATCCGCAACGAACTGCAACACTCTGGACAGCTTTCCCGAGCGATGCTCCAAAGCAAACGTGATCGTCATGATCTCCTCGCTCATCATCGCGTTAAATGGGAAGATGCCGTCTTTATACTTGTAAAAAGCGCTGCGGCTGAGACCAACACGCTCCACTGCCTCATGTACCGTATCGGCTTCTCCTGACTCCAACAGCTTTTTTGCCTCAATCGTCTTGGCGATCGATTCAGGCAGGATATCGGAGCGAATCAGATAGAACTTTTCTTCCCGTTTGGTCATATGTCCTCCCAGAGTATACAGTTGTTTATCTATGGGAGACATTATAACGGAGGGCTGACGATGTGACAACCCCAAAACGGGAAAAAGTATGAAAAGTTTGCGTCCCCTTGGTACAGATTAAAGAAGAATCGAATCGAGGAGGTGACAATCATGGCGGGACGCGGTAAAACAGACAAGTCGGAGCGTCGCAACAACCACCCGGCAGCAAAGCCGAGCGATCTCGATCAGTTCGGCCAAGCGATCGATGAGCAACTGACAGACGTTGAAGATTGCCCGGCACAAGATGATGAACGGAAATAACAACGATCAACGACTCCCCTCCCCACCGTCAATGTATACATCTGCTGCAATACAGAAAAACCTCTCTTCCTGAGGGAAAAGAGGTTTTGATGACCATGGTTGATCCACGGGCTCTTATCTCTCAGGAGTTTCCCTGCAGGAATTAGCACCGTGCCGGTGTGATGCGGTATAACGGGATCACACGCGGTCGGTTGCCGGGCTTCATCGGGCCAGTCCCTCAGCCTGCTCATGATAAGAGAGTCTATCCAATTGCACTGTTTTTCCAAACGATAGTATGATCATATAGCTGTCTATCTTAGGTGTCAACACTCACTGCTTGCAAAGCGGGGCTTTTCAGTCCCGCTTTGCTCGGTTAGTCCGTAAATTCGAATTCCATCTCGCCGATGCGAACGGTGTCTCCATCCTTGGCTCCCCGCTCGCGCAGCGCCTGATCAACTCCCATGCTGCGCATCATCCGTGCAAACCGTTGGATGGAATCGTAGCTGTTCAGGTTGGTCATCCGTACCAACTTCTCAATCTTGTCACCCTGCACCACGAAAACCTCGTTCTCCCTGGTGATCTGAAATGGAACGGGTTCAGGTTCGGCGCGGAAGACAACGCGTTCTTCCACCTCCGCCACCTCTTCTACCAGCGGCTTTTTCGGAATCGTCTCCAGGATCTCCGCCGCCGCTTGCATCAACTCCCGAACACCCTGCTTAGTCGCAGCAGAGATGGGATAGACCTTCACATCAGGCATCCGTTCCCTAAAGTGCTGCAGATGCTCCTCTGCTTCCGGCAGATCCATTTTGTTGGCAGCGATGATCTGCGGCCGCTCTTCCAGCTTGACGTTGTACAGTTTCAATTCTTCATTGATCTGCAGGTAGTCCTCATAGGGATCACGTCCCTCCGAACCCGCCATGTCCAGCACATGGATGAGCAGACGAGTTCGTTCGATATGGCGCAAAAACTGATGTCCCAACCCATGGCCTTCATGCGCTCCCTCGATCAGTCCGGGAAGGTCAGCCAACACGAAGCTTCGCTCACCGGCATCCACCACACCGAGATTAGGAGCGATGGTTGTAAAGTGATACGCCCCGATTTTGGGCCGAGCTGCCGTCACACTGGCGAGCAGTGTAGATTTGCCTACACTGGGATAGCCCACCAAACCGACATCGGCAATCAGCTTTAGTTCCAAGATGACGTGACGCTCCTGACCTGGCTCACCGTTCTCCGCGATGTGCGGTGCAGGGTTGGCCGGGTTGGCAAACCGGATGTTCCCCCGTCCGCCGCGCCCCCCCTTGGCAATGACCGCTCGCTGTCCATTCTCGATTAGATCAGCAATCGTCTCGCCCGTATCAGCATCTGTCACAATCGTCCCAGGCGGTACGCGAACGATCATATCCTCGGCACTTGCGCCATGCTGTGATTTGGAGCGTCCGTTTTCTCCGCGCTGTGCTTTGAAGTGACGCTGATAACGAAAATCCATCAACGTGTTTAATCCCTCGTCAACGAGAAAGACGACGTCACCGCCGCGTCCGCCATCTCCTCCTGCAGGTCCGCCAAGCGGTACGTACTTTTCCCGCCGGAATGCGACGGAACCGTTGCCACCGTCTCCACCTTTAACATAAATCTTTACTTGATCGACAAACATGATGTCACCTCTTTTACGTACGGCAAGCAAACTTCATTTCCAGAACCCATTCTCCTTGCTTATGTATCCAGTTGGCAACCGTTCCACCGTACTGCCGCACTTCATTCAGCAGAGACTCTACTGCCGTCTGACCGGAACTGTTGAATTCACCTACTAGATCAAATCGGATCGTCACATGTCCTCTCCCGTTTGCCAACGATACCAGCAGACTGGGCTGCTCGTGCTGCCCTTCAACCAGATGCTGCTGGACAGCATATACAAGGTCGATCAGCAACCGGGAGAATGTCTCCTGCTCCATCGCCAATCGGGTGAGATCCAACTGATCGTCAGCTTCTACCTGCAGCCGGAGATCGTTATGGAGAGCATTAAAGGTTAGGAAGAAGACTGATAAGAAGGGGCTGTTGATGCGAGCGATTCCGCTCTCCTGCTGTATCTCTTCTGTCACCCGCCTGAGGTAGGCCTCGCCTTCTTCCGCTCTGCCCAGCTTCAGGTAGCCAAGCAAAACCTGGAAGTGGTTCAGCCAGTCGTGCCGCTGCTGGTTTAAAAAATAGAGCAACAGATCGACTTGCTGGGTAAAAAGCTTCTGTTGGTCGCTCATCTTCCCCCACCTGAACTGTATTATTTTCCCTTCATCCCATCACTGTTTCCTATTGTACCATATCACAAACCCATCACAAAAAGAAAACCCAGCGCTAGGCTGGGTTCTAGGCTGAGTTAGCAATTAGGCTTGCGCAACAACTGGTTCAATCACCACTTGTTTGCGGTCACGGCCTAAGCGTTTGAAGCGAACCACACCGTCCACTTTTGCAAACAGGGTGTCGTCGCCGCCAATACCAACGTTGATCCCCGGGTAGATTTTGGTGCCGCGTTGGCGAACCAAGATATTTCCGGCTTTCACGTATTGCCCGTCACCACGTTTGGTGCCCAGACGTTTCGCAATGGAGTCGCGGCCGTTCTTGGTGGAACCTACCCCTTTTTTGGATGCAAAGAACTGCAGATTCACAGTAAACAGCATTTTCATCATGATGCACCTCCTTTTTGTGTCGTATCTTCAACTGTCACATACTGCCCATACTGCTCTGCGACAGCAGAGAGCGAGATAACCATGCTTTCTGCAAGCAACTGCAGTTTCTCTTGGCCTGCCTGATCGTCAAGCGGATGTACACGCCAGCGGAGAAACCCGCCCTCCTGTGCAGCCTGTTCCACATCAGGGACGATCCCCATTGTCAGGTGCACGGCATTCAACATGCCAAAACTGATCGCAGAGACGGCGGAACAGACGATGTCTTTTCCATACTCTCCGGCATTGGCATGGCCTGAGATGGTGATCTCGGCTATAGCCTGCCGATCTCGTCGTACAGTGATCACAATCATACCGTCACCAAATTACGCGTTGATTTTTTCAATCACGACTTTGCTGTACGGTTGACGGTGACCTTGTTTCCGACGATAGTTTTTCTTGGCCTTGTATTTGTAGACGATCACTTTCGCGCCTTTGCCGTGTCTTTCCACTTTACCGGTAACAGTTGCACCGGCAACTGTCGGAGAACCGGCAGTTACTTTGCCATCCTTGCTGACAAACAGAACCTTGTCGAACGTCACGCTTTCTCCTTCTCCTGCATGGAGCTTCTCGATGTAGAGCACAGCGCCTTCTTCTACTTTGTACTGTTTGCCGCCAGTTTCGATAATCGCGTACATGTTTTCACGCACCTCCTATACTCAGACTCGCCTCTGCAGGTGTGGCAATCCGCCAGCTTGATCAACCTGATTCGAGCGGTTACAGCATGCTTGAGGTGACAAGCATATCTGTGCAACAAACAATACGATACCACAATGCGAGTATCTCGTCAAGGATTTGCCGATTCCTCTTTCTGCCAACGACTGGCCTCTTTCTCACTGCCGACGTAGAGGATCCGGTATTGATCAGGAGAGATCGATTCTGTTTTGTGCAGGTACAGCTTCAGCATCAGTTCCCGCTCTAAGCGGTGCCATTCCGCCTTCTCTCCTGCCAGAAAATGTTCGAACAGCAAGGCGGGCAGTTGAACCACAACTGCTTCAGCTTCCTGACTTTTGGCAAGACCGCTCACTTCTTCCTCCAGCCGTCTGGCCAGTTCAACTGCAGACAGCACACGTCCTCTGCCGCTGCAGACGGGACAAGTCACCGTAAGGGCCTCGCCAAGGCTGGGCCGCACTCGTTTACGAGTCATCTCCAGCAATCCAAGCCGGGTAAAGCCGCAGACATAAGTGGAGGTTCGGTCATTGGCCAACTGTTGCTGCAGATGTTCCAGCACCCGTGCACGGTTGGCTTCCGCCTTCATATCGATAAAATCAATAATAATGATTCCGGCAATATCGCGCAAGCGGATTTGACGAGCGATTTCCGACGCTGCTTCTAGGTTGGCTGCCGTAACTGTCTCCTCCAGCTGCTGTGCACTTTTGCCGGTAAACTTGCCGGTATTGACGTCAATCACCGTCATCGCCTCGGTTTGGTCAAGGACGATAAAACCACCGTTTTTCAGCCAGACCTGGCGGCGCAGTGCCTTATCCAGTTCCACATCGATCCCCAACGCCTGAAACAGCGGCTGCTTCCCTTGGTACAGTCGGATCCGATCGGTAAGTTCTGGAGAAAAAGCGCTCAGATCCTGTTTGATCCGACGGTAGGTTGATGCGTCCTCAACAACCACCTCATCCACATCAACCGTGCATTGGTCACGTACCGTTCGAAGGACGACATCGGCTGCCTGATGCACCAAATGAGGCGGTTTCACATCCTTGGTACGCTCCAGTGCTTCCATCCACGTCTGCCGAAGTGCCGACAGTTCGGTCGCGATCTGCTGTTCAGATGCATCTGCTGCCGTTGTACGCAAGATGGCTCCCTCTCCGTCTCCTAGCAGAGCGCCTATCATGTTGACCAACCGCTCTTTCACCCGTTCATCCCTGATCCGACGCGATACAGCTACCTGGCCGCCATGCGGCAGGTAGACCAGCGTTCTGCCAGGAAGGCTGATCTTGGTCGTCACACGCGGGGCTTTGCTGCCAATGCCTTCTTTGCTGACCTGCACCAGCAGTTGGGCACCGCGTTGTACGAGTTGGCGGATCCCCGGCTTGGGGTTCGCTTGCTCCTTGCGTTCTTCGCCAATCTGTTCCAGACTAATATCATCTATGTACAGGTAAGCGTTCTGATCGATTCCAATGTCGACAAATGCCGCCTGCATCCCCGCAACGACGTCGGCAACACGTGCACGGTACACGTTGCCGAGCAGCGCCTGATCCAGTGATTCGATCATCAGCTCTACCAATTTTCCTTCTTCCAGTATGGCAATGCGTGTTTGGCCACCTGTTCTTCCTATGACGATCTGCTTCAACCAGAACTGCCTCCTCACATGGAATTCGCTTTATTGTACCATGTTGGCTAGGCAGATTGCGAAAAGCGTTTCAAAGCAGACGTGCAATCGGTTCCTGATGTTTTTGCTCGAACAGAAGCGCATGGAGCAGCCTTCGTTCTTCCACTATTCCCCTGCCGCTCACATGGAACACATGGTATTGACCTTTACGGAGGCACTGTACGGCTTGCAACAGCGTCACATTCGGCTCCACTGTGACCGGGTAGATTCTGTTTATCCCTACGCTACCCGCATGTTTCCCGAGTAGGAAGCGGATAAACTGAAAAGGAAAACGGACAAACGCCTTGGCATTCAAAATGGCAAGGTAAGTGGAGGCGATGACCAGTTGGACATGCTGCTCCAAAAAACCGATCCCTAGCATCAGCCCGGCCAACAAACAACTCGCCCCCAGCGAACCAAGCACAGCTACGCGGTAAGCAAGGAAGTAACAAAGCAGTGCCTGCACAATTCGTCCGCCGTCAAGCGGCCACACCGGTATCAAGTTGAAACCCGCAATCAGCCAGTTACTGGTCATAAAAAAACGTGTCCACTCATCCGACCAGACACCCGTTTTCCAAAAGAGGAAGGAGATCGCCACCATCGTTACGTTCATAAACGGGCCTGCAAGTGCGACGACGATTTCATCAAGCGGATCAGCTTCCAACTCCTCGTCAATGGCTACAATACCGCCAAACGGCAGCAGTTGGATTTCCCGTATGTGCCAGCCAAGCTCCCGGGCAGCGGCAATATGGCCCAATTCGTGGATGATGACGATGACAAATAAGGCGAGGGTTTCGAGAAAGTATCCGGCAGCAATCGACAGACCAACCACCAGCCAAAACAAAGGGTGGATACGAAACCGGATTCCCAGGAGTGATGTCTCACTCAAACGTAATCACGTCCATCGGGTCGACAAACTGCTCCTTTTGTCGAAGCGCGAGATACAGATAACGTGTACTGCCAGTAAACGTTTTGGCCTTGCCGAGCACATCACCCGGATTGACCCAGTCGTTGACGACCACCTCCGCTGTTTCCACGTTTCCATACCAAACCTCTCGCTCCGAGGCTAGCTTGACCACGATGGTCGTGCCAAATCCCGGTTTCTCACCGACATAGGTTACCCATCCGGTTTCTCCATTGATCACTTGACCGCTCTCTCCCACGTCTATCACCACCTTGGCGCTAGAGGGATCGTAAGGTTTGACCAGTCTCCATTCTTGTGGAAACCGCCAGACGGGATGAGGAGCGGTCTGGGAAGCAGGATCTGCTGCTTGGTCGGGAGTCAGGACCGGAAGTATGCTGGGACTGCTGCCGAAGCGGGACTCGTACCAGGCCGCCACCCCTTCAAAATTAAAGTCGCGGGTCATAATCTGGCGGGCTGTCTCTTTCCAGGGGGAAGGAAAAGGGACCGCTGACTGAAAGAACAGATAGGCTGCACCGAGGATCAACAATGCCCCTACAGCCTGCATGCCTAGCACTTCCCGTGTCTGTGGTCCCGATCCGCGGCTGTCGTCGCCATATGAACCGCCAAACACTCGTCCCACGGTATAGGACTCTTCAATGGGATCATTGAGCTCGTGTATATAAGGAGGCAGACTGTCCCGCGTCTGCAGCCGAATCTGCTCCATCCGCTCCCGCCGTCTCTCCCTTACGCGTTCCACTTCATCAAACATAGACATCTCCCCTCCGACCGGACGTTTGTACCATCCTATGACTTGTACACCTGCTTTATGCTGTCGTGAGGAGTGCCTTCCCTTTACAAAAAGAAAAGCAGTCTCTTCTGAAGAGACTGCTTGCCGATCAGTGTGCCGATTTACAGCTTGATGACATTGGCTGCTTGCGGACCACGGTTACCTTGTACGATTTCAAATTCCACTCGTTGACCTTCTTCGAGGGTTTTGAAACCCGGCGATTGGATCGCACTGTAATGAACGAATACGTCATCTCCGCCTTCTACCTGGATGAAGCCGTATCCTTTTTCAGCGTTAAACCATTTTACCGTACCTTGTTGCATGTAAACAAACCTCCTACACATATCCGCCGTTGACGCGGCGCTAAAGTCGGGTTAACCGTTTTACTCCTTGACAACTTGCTGGTAACGATAAAAACCGTACAGCAGCAAGAGATTTGATCACATGGTGACATCTCTTACCTGTACGGTCAAATCAGCCAATCCATCAAATCACTTGGACCCGTAAAATGGTTAACTTACTTCAGATGATAGCATATCTTCATCCTTTTGTCACGTCCGTTTTTGCGGACAACGGCAGGCATGTAAACGATTTAGTCAAACATCAGCTTTTGCTTTCGCATGCCGATATTGAGTACAATCCCCATAATCAGGAAGTTGCTGATCAGCGAACTCCCCCCATAGCTGATAAACGGCAGCGGCAGCCCGGTGATCGGCATCAATTGGATGGTCATACCGATGTTCTCAAATACCTGGAAGGTGAGCATCCCTACGACCCCTGCCACCACATAGGAACCAAATGCGTCCTTTGCTTCCATGGCAATCCGAATCATGCGGTAGATCAAGAAGAAAAACAACATCATCAAGATGCCCGCTCCGATAAAGCCCATTCTCTCCGCGATAACAGTAAAGATGAAGTCACTCTCGCCAACCGGCACCCAACCGTAGCTGGCTTGGGTAGCGGTATTCACACCTTTTCCCATCAACTGTCCGGAACCAATGGCGATCAGCGATTGCTTCAATTGAAACCCTCGTCCCATCGCTTCCAGATCGGGGTTAAGCCAATAGACGATTCGGTCCCATTGATACGGCTTGATAATCTTGAAAAACAGATCATCTCGATAGAAATACAGGACCGTCATCGTGGCCAGAAAACTGCCAACCAAAGAGCCCAGGTACAGGACATGTCGCAGGCGGATACCGCCAACTACCAGCATCGTCGTCAGGATGCCCACATAGACCATCGACGTTCCGAGATCTGGCTGAATCAGAACGAGTAAAAGTGGTACAATGACCAAGAGGGCTGGCGGTATCAGCTGATAAAATGCCCCAAAGCGATCCGGGTTTTCGCTGTTTTTGGACAGGTAGCGGGCTACGGCCAAGATGATGAACAATTTGACAACTTCCGAAGGTTGAAACAGCACGGGCCCTAAGTCGTACCAACTGTGCGCATTGTTAATCGGCTTGGTGAAGAGGACGCCGACCAGAAGGACCAGTCCGAAGCCGTACAATAAGTAGGCCAAACTTTTATACAATTGATAATCAACCAACAGGCTGACGCCCAGGACGACAAAACCGAGCACATACCAAACCACCTGCTTTTGCGCTGTTTCTATGCCCGCTCCCGATCCGGAAATGCCCAGATAACTAAAGGCTCCCAGTCCGACGAAGATCAACAGGATGGTCCAGTCCAGTTCCTTCAGATGACGTTTCTCCAGGTCCATCTCTTCCCTCCCTCTGGACGTAAGACAAGTTAGCCTCTCCGAATTCAGTAAAACACGTATCGGTTGACAGCCGACGTCGCTTTCGAAACCAAGTATGCTGCGTGAGTACTCGCTGCTTCGTCAGCCGTAAAAAAGAAACAGGAGCCTGCCCCTGTTCCGTCTCTCCTCTTGAAACAAACCCGTTTCTTGCGGAATACCGCTTATGTCAGCCCCAGAAATTTCCGCATGCGACTGAATACGCCCTTCTTTTCTTCCAGGGGCAGAAGTGGCACGGACTCACCCAGCAATCGCCGTGCTATATTGCGGTACGCGATCGCGGCACGAGATTCGTGGTTCATCACAGCCGGTTCACCTGCATTAGCTGACTTGATCACATACTCATCATCCGGCACGACCCCGATTAAGTCAATGGCCAACACTGCCAGTATATCTTCCACATCCAGCATGTCGCCGCTTTTCACCATGTGATGCCGGACACGGTTGATAACCAGTTTGGGCATCCCCACTTTTTCCCGTTCCAATAGTCCGATGATTCGGTCAGCATCTCGAACCGCCGCTTTCTCTGGCGTGGTCACCACAATGGCCTGATCCGCACCAACCACGGCATTGCGGAATCCCTGTTCAATGCCTGCCGGACAATCGATGATCACATAATCATACTCGCGTTTTAGTTGGGTAACGATCTCTTCCATCTGCTCCGGGGTTACTGCACTTTTGTCCTTGGTTTGAGCAGCCGGCAAGAGCGCCAGATTCTCGAAGCGCTTGTCATTAATCAACGCTTTTTGCAGGGCACATGTGCCAGTCGCAACGTCGACCAGATCGTACAGGATACGGTTTTCCAGTCCCATCACCACGTCGAGATTGCGCAAACCGATGTCCGTATCGACCATACACACTTTTTGTCCGAGCAGTGACAAGGCACTTCCGATGTTTGCCGAAGTCGTCGTTTTCCCTACTCCGCCTTTGCCTGAAGTTACGACAATCGCTAAGCCCACTGCGCTAACCTCCTCTTCCTACACACCAAAAGCTTTTTTCCATCCAATATCCGGGCGGACGCGATGAAGGTAGTTCATCTTGGCCACCATCATTTTGCCGTCTTCTACGTAAGCAAATTCGGCCGAGCCTTGCTTATCCGCCCACTCCTCACCAGGACGACTGATCACTTCTGCAATCCGCAGTTGGGTCGGTTCCAGCGAGGCCGAAGCGATTACCGTGGCATCGTCTCCATTTGCCCCTGCATGAGCAACTCCTCGCAGGGCTCCCATCACGTAGATGTTGCCGGTACTCCGCACCGTCCCTCCGGGATTGACGTCTCCCAGCAGCAAAATGTCGCCGTCAAACTCCAGCACTTGCCCGGAGCGGATCGTCCGTGTTTCTATCATGAATTTTGATTTTTCCCGTTCTGCAAACGCCTCCTCTTTGGAGATCACGTCAGCATCGATCGTATGGATGACCAGATTCCCTTTTTGCCGAATGATCTGCGTTAGCTGTTCTTGCTGTTCCGGAGTACAGTACCGTTTGCCCATTCGAAGCGAGACACGGATCAGTGGACCGGTCAAGATTTGCTGGTGACTGTGTTCAATCTTCTCTCGCAGATCGGTTATCAATTCGTCAAAGGAACATGTATCGTCCATGAAGAAAACGAGTCCGTCTTTTGTTCCTTTGATCGTCACTTTACTTCTGGTTGTGGTCATCAGCCTGTTTCACCTCGACCGTTACCATTCGCCACAGAGGGAAAAGAATCCTGCTCTGCTGAGAAAATTTGCCCCACCGGGACGTCTTGACCTCTGCCGTAAGGTAACTTGCATTGTTGCCCTAATGGTACCAGCAGCCTTAACGAACAGTCGTCTGAGATGCAGAGGCTGTTGACGACAGCGGATACAGTTGGTGATAGGCCTCCAAAATCTCCCTGGCGATCGGCCCGGACGAATCAGAACCATGGCCGCCTTTCGGTACGATCACCACAAACGATACCTGTGGATTCTCATACGGAGCGTATCCGACAATCAGTGAATTGTCTTCGGTGGAACCCGTTTGTGCCGTACCGGTTTTGGCCGCAACGGTAAAGGGGAGGTCTTTAAACGAGTAGTATGCCGTTCCGCCCGGCTCCGTGACCATCCTCATCCCTTCCTGAATCACTGTGAGCCACTTGGGATCGATTTCGATCCGGTTTAACACATCCGGTTTTACTGTCGTAAGTACCGGCCCCGGCTGACTTGGATCGGTTGTGCCCTTGCGAATTTCTTTGACAAAATGCGGCCGCAGGCGGTAGCCGTCATTAGCAATTGTGGAGACGTACTGCGCCAACTGCATCGGTGTAAAGTTGTCGTACTGGCCGATAAAGGCATGCGCCAGGTTGCCCAGATAGTCGTAGCTGGAAAACCAGCCGGTAATCTCACCGGGTAGGTCAACGCCTGTTTTGACACCTAATCCAAACTGTGCGTTGTAGTAGTCGAGAACGGCAAACTGTGTCTTGTAGCTTTTGTTCTGACTGTACGCCTTTTCAGCCAGACGCATGGCCATCGTATACATATAGGTGTTGTTCGATACCTTCAGGGCACGTCTGGCATCAACGGAACCATGGCCGCCCGCCTTCCAGTTGCGCATATAGACGTTTCCCACCATTAACCCGCCGCTGTCAAAAATCGTTTCTCTGGGAGTGGTCAATCCCTCCTGCAGGGCAATCATCACGGAAATCGGCTTGACCGTGGAGCCAGGTGCATAAGCGGCGTTGATCAGATCATTGCGCTGGTTGGGCAAAATCTCGTCATGATATCGTTTGTTGAACTCCTCCCGGTTGTAATGCCAGTTGAGATTGTAGTCGGGGTAGCTGGCCATCGCCAGAATCTCTCCCGTATTCGGGTTCATCACGATGGCGTGGGCTTCCGTGATATTTTTACTCTTCTTCGGATCTTTTTGGATTTCCTTTATGCTTGTTTCCAGGATTTCTTCCACTTTACTTTGAAAACGCCAATCCATGGCCAACACCAGATCGTTTCCTGGTTGTGCCGGCAGAGTCATCTGTTTTTCTACTGTCTCAGAGTTCTTGTTCACGTGTACTTCCATGACGCCATCCTTACCGCGCAGCTGCTCCTCGTAATACAGCTCGAGGCCTAACTCGCCAACACGGTCCGTCGGGCTATACCCACGTGCCAGATATTCTTCTAGCTGCTCCTGCCGAATCGCTACGGTGCTGCCGAGGATGTGAGTCCCAAAGGCACCGTCGTTATCCTCCTTGATCTGGCGGATCGGCTCTACGATGACGTCAATGCCGGGAAGCTCTGTACGCCGTTCCACGATTTTAGCCATTTCCTGCTGTGTGATGTTCACCTTTACTCGACGCGGGACATAACTGGGGAGTTCGTAGGAACGCATTTCTTTCAAGATCGTCAGCTTGTTCCATTGGAACAACCGCTGTTCGTCGCTCAGCGGCAGGGTCACGTCAAAATCAAACTGCGAAGCGAGTCGCAGCAGGTCCATGTCGGACAACGTTTTCAGTTTACTGGGACTAGGCAGCGTCTGCAGTTGCGTTTTTAGTTCCTTGCGCAGGTCATTCCGCTCCGTATCATCCAGTCGAACAGAAATATCAACATTGTGTTGGATTGCCGTTTTCAATAAAAGGTACGTGGACATCTGCTCCAGATCAGTCTGAGCATTCTTCAGCACGGTACCAATCTGCTGCTTGAGCTGATCAAGCTGTTTTTCATCCAGATTGGGATTCGTCCACATGCCGACCAATATCGCAGCTTTTACCAGCTGCGCATCGGATAGAGAAGCTGCTTTTTCAATCGTCGGCAGTGTGCTCAGCCGTTCGGATAGCCTCGATATCAGTTGAGCGGTTTCCTCCGGTCCAAAAGAAACAGGCAGGACGGTATTCAATTCGACTGCTTTTTTCAACAGTTCCTTGTCAGTCCCTGGCTGCTCATCCATTCGCAAGATGGTAGTCAGTTTTTCCGCCACTTTCTCCTCATCGATCTCTTGATTTTGCTCTTCCACATAGGTGACGGTATAGACCGGTTTATTGGAAACAAGCACCTCGCCGTTGCGATCGAGAATCCGGCCGCGGGGGGCGGGAATGGGCAACTCACGTGTACTGTACAGCTCCAAATCGTGTTTGTACTGCTCGCCTTCTACCAGTTGAACGTATGCCAGACGCAGAATAATAGCGGCAAAAAAGACAAATACGATGAAGAACAAAATGTTCAGCCTGATTGGGATGTGAGACTGCTCCGGTTTTTTCTCTTCCAACCTGTATCTCTCCTCCCTGCAACTCAAGTCATCTGATTCTCTCATCCAGATATCCAGATATCAGCCGCAGCTAATCCAACTTCATCTCTTTTTTTGCATTCACGCCTGCGGCAATCTTGCTCAGCGGGAAGTAAATGAGTACGGCAAACAGCAGATTGAGGCCGACTGTCGGCAGTATTTGCTGTCTCAACATCCATTGTACATCAACATCAATGGGGAAAAACAAGCGGTATAAACTGTACAAAAGCCACTCGTGGCCAAACAATACCAATGTGAGTGTGACAAAAGCCACCGCAAGACTGCGGTGAAACAACAGCAACGCAAGTCCGGCAAAGTAGCCGGCTACCATCATCGTCAAGGTGTGGACGCCAATGATCTGATTGTACAGCACATCGTGAAGGAACCCGAACACCATGCCGTAGATCAGTGATTCCCGTCGGTTCAGAAACAAACCGATCAGAACCACACCGACCAGGACGAATCGGGGGACCGCCTCCCAGGTGAGCCCCCATGTATCCGGCAGTAGCAGCTGCAGCACCGTCCCTTCCAGCAAAAACAACACCAACAAGGTAAGGGTAAGAATTAGCCGGGGCATTACCGACTCCCTCCCCCTTGAGCAGGGGAGTGATTGCCTTCCGAGGTTCCTCCCGCTTCCCCCTGGGTTTCCGTATCGCCCATCTGTTCGTCTGGTGCGGAGGGAATTAGTTCGCCCTCAGGAGTGGTGACAAACGCTCGCTCCACCACCATCACCTCACTGAGTTGGCTCAGATCGGCGCTTGGTTTGACGAAAGCAGTTTGCGTCAGACCGTAATCCCCCGCCTCTACACCAACCACTTTTCCGATCAACAAACCACGAGGGATGACACCGCCCATCCCGGACGTTACTACTTCCTGTCCAGGTTCTACTTTATATCCCAACGGAATTTTTCGCATAATCAGTAAGCGTCGACGCTGATCGTACTCCTCTATCACTCCGGCGATCGGCTGAGGTTCCACTCCGTTATCCGTCTTTCGTTCCGTGATGATCTTGGCCGACAGATGATTGCTGTTTTCAATCGCCGTTACAAGCTCGACCGTAGAGGAGAAGTTGGCTACGCTTTCCACCCGGCCGATCATTCCAGTGGCAGAGATGACGGCCATATCTTTTTTGATCCCGTGCACACGTCCCTTGTCAATCGTGACGACGTCATTCCAATGGTCGGAGTTGCGAGCGACCACCTCTGCCACCCGCAGTTTATAGTCGTGAAGCCGTGTTTTGGCATCCAACAGTGTACGGAGCCGGGCGTTTTCCGCTTCTAGTAATTTTAACTGTGCCGTTACCTGCGCATACTGATCCAGGCTTGCTTTTAACACACGGTTTTCCTGATATACGTCATAGGCAGCGGACACCCCTGACACAAAATGGGAAAAAGCCTGAGCAGGGCGATAAAAAAGCCCCTGCATCAAGCTGAACGTATCCTTGAGAAACTCTTCCGGCCAAGTCAGAGTGTCTCGCTCTCTCGCTGTGTATCCCATCACCGAGATGAGCAAGACCAACCCCACGAGCATGATGATCAGTCGCTTGTTGCCAAAGAACGACATCATTCCTATCTCCCGACTACCTGCTCCGCTTCGAGCGAGAGGAGGTTATTCCGTGTTTGGATTTGAACAGATGCAGATTCTCCAGTGCACGTCCGGTCCCAATCGCCACGCAGTCCAGGGCGTTCTCCGCCACGTGGACCGGCATCCCGGTCTCTTTGGAAAGCAGTCTGTCGAGGTTGCGCAGCAGCGCTCCACCTCCTGTCAGCACGATCCCTCTGTCCATAATGTCGGCAGCTAATTCCGGCGGACTTTTCTCCAGCGTAATCTTCACCGCTTCAATGATCGCCTGCACTGTCTCTGAGAGGGCTTCGGCTATCTCCGATCCCGTAACCGTGATCGTCTTGGGCAGACCGGTAACCAGGTCGCGGCCACGGATCTCCACCGACTCTGCTTCCTCAGGTACCATCGCTGAACCGATTTCCAGCTTTAACGTTTCTGCGGTTCTCTCCCCAATCATGAGATTGTAGCGTCGTTTGATGTATTGGATAATCGCTTCGTCCATTTCGTCTCCGGCGATTCGGATAGAGCGGCTGGTAACGATCCCGCCCAGTGAGATAATCGCTACTTCCGTTGTTCCACCGCCGATATCCACCACCATGCTTCCAGTCGGTTCCCATACAGGGAGATCCGCCCCAATCGCGGCGGCGAACGGCTCTTCAATCGTGTAAGCTTCTCTCGCTCCTGCCTGCTTGGTTGCATCCTCTACGGCACGCTTTTCCACTGCCGTAATCCCCGATGGCACGCACACCATCACATTGGGACGGCGGTTGAACATTCCCTGATTTTTCTGAGCCTGGCGGATAAAGTAGCGCATCATCGTTGCTGTCGTTTCAAAATCGGCAATGACGCCATCTTTCATCGGACGGACTGCCACAATATTGCCGGGCGTACGACCGATCATATTTTTTGCGGCATTGCCGACCGCTTCAATCGTATTCGTATCTGTACGAATCGCCACTACCGAAGGCTCACGCACAATGATTCCTTTTCCCTTTACATACACAAGGGTATTCGCCGTTCCCAAATCTATCCCTAAATCACGTGAAAATCCGCCAAACATACCAAAGATCTCCTTCCGTTCCGTCAAGCAGCAGCAAAGATAGACACTTCGCTTCCCTTGATCCCATGCGTGTTGTATTGTGTATTGCCTTCACAAATGTCCCTGTTCTTTCAGGCTGACGAAGCTCCCGTCACCGATAATCACGTGATCAAGCAAGGTAATACCAATCAATTCGCCAACTTCACGCAGTGTCCGTGTCACCGCAATGTCCTCCCGGCTGGGCGTGGGATCGCCGCTGGGATGGTTATGTAGGCATATAACGGAAGCACTGCTGCGTCTGATCGCTTCCCGAAACACTTCCCGTGGATGTACGATAGAAACGTCGAGGCTGCCGACGAAAATCGTCTGTTTACTGATCACCTGATTCTTTGTGTTCAAATAGAGACAAACAAAATGTTCCTGTGTCAAATGCCGCATCTCAGGCATCATCAACTGAGCCACATCACGCGGCAGGCGGATAGGAGTCCCTTCTTTCCGGTCGCTTTTCGCCAGTCGACGCCCCAGTTCAAATGCAGCATGCAACTCCACCGCTTTAACCGGGCCAATTCCTTTTATTTTTACCAGTTCTTGATGAGAAGCCTGCGCAATCCCGTATAAGCTGCCAAATGCGCTCAAAATACGCTGCGCCAGCTGGTAGCATGTCTCCCGCTGATAACCGGTGCGCAGCAGAATAGCGAGCAGTTCCGCATCAGACAGCGGGGCTGTCCCCTGCCTCAACAATCGTTCACGCGGGCGTTCATATAATGGGACGTTTTTCATCTGACTTTTGTTACAGGTGATCGCTTCCATAATAGCGCCTCCTACCTGAGAACGACAGTTCGCCCGATCTGCCATCTGAAAACATGGAGAAAGGCATCGCTGCCGTTCGTAATTGTCAGAGAAAGTCCCTTTTCCGCTTGCTAAACTATAGTACGGATCCATCAGATGCTTGGTCACTTCAATACAGAAACTCCAAACCGTGAGAGAAGTTGCGACGTGAGGTGAAGAGGAAGACCAACAACAGTAAAATAGTCGCCTGCAATCCGTTCCACAATCGTGGCACCAATCCCCTGAATGGCATAAGAGCCGGCTTTGTCCATCGGTTCGCCAGTTGCGATGTAGGCCCTGATCTCCCGCTCTGTCAGCGGGCGCATTTTTACTTTTGTCGCACTGTGGGCCAACTCTGTCCGCCCCGATCCGGCGTCGATAACAGCAACACCTGTATAGACCGTGTGCTCCTCGCCTTGCAGAGAAGACAGCATGCGCAGCGCATCTGCTTCGTCCCGCGGTTTTCCGAGCACTTCCCCGTCCAGTACGACAATCGTATCCGAGCCGATCACAAGTCCTGATCCGACTTTCCCGGCAACTGCCTGCGCCTTTCCCAGCGACAGCGTCTCTACGATCGTCTCTGGTGCGAGGTCCGTCGAAATCTGCTCATCCACATGGCTTTCCTGCACCTGAAATGGCAGGCCCAATGATGACAGCAGCTCTCTACGACGTGGTGAAGCTGACGCCAAGGTCAAAGTAATGGTACTCTGCATACATGTCCCTCCCTAGTAGATTTTGCGAAAAATCCAGAAGGCGAGGGCAAGCCCCCCAATGCTGGCTAGATTTAGTTTTACCTCAAAGTGAAGATTGTACTTCAAAATCTCCAAATCCGCCGCGGGAGACCATGTGATGGTTTCCGACGCTTGTAAAAACGGCAGCCATGGCGACAACACTTCCCCAATGATGCTGCCAAACAGCAGACCGCCTATCAGTATGATGACGAGTATGACTGTCTCTTTTCCCCTCATATGTTTCTCTTCCCTCGTCCCATCTCCCACAAAGCAGGAGGAGCGTATTTACGTTAACCAAACTTAAGTGTAACAAATGGGCGGAAACGAGACAATCCTGAGCTTCTTCCATCGTAAAAAAAGAAAGACCCGCCCGCAAAAAAATGCGAACAGGCGCTTCGTTTTCCCATTATTGCTGTTACTCTGATGGCTGTTTTTGTGATGGCTGCTGCTGTGACTGCTCCTCCTGTGATTGTTGCTTCTGCAAAAAACTCACATACCTCTCGATGTAGAGGAGCACCCCGTCTTGCACCTGCCAGGCATACGATTGGACGTTGGCAGTATTAGCTTTACTAAAAGCAGTCATGGCCTGATTGAGACCGCTAACCATCTCTGTGATCGGTGCTTTCCACTCCTCAGGAAGAACGGGCTGGAGCAGACGATTTTGTTCGAGAAAACGAAGGTGCAGTTCTTTCAGCTTCGTCTCTTCCTCCCCGGCGGATGAGGCGGCTCCCGGCTGTGTCAACCGTTGTGCCGACCATTCCGTTAACAAATCAACCAGTTGGGCTCCTGTGGAAAAAAAGGACTGCAGTGATTGTTCCTCCAAGACTGCTGGATCCTCTGCCGTCTTTTTCTCTGGAATGTCCAGCTGTCCGCTAAACCCGGGAAATGTCACTTCTTTCACGTAGACATCGATCGCCTTTTCTTTGAGCACGCTGGCGATCCCCAGAATCTCGTCCCGGGATGGTGCGGCAGCAACAAACAAGTAATGCTGGCCGTCCTGCGCATACAGCAGTTGCGGGTACCCCTGCTTTTCCAGTGATTCCATCGCGATCTCCGCCGATGCCGCATCCTGAAACGCCCCTACCTGCGCCATAAACGCGTGCAGTTCCGGCAGTTGAAGCGGTTCTCCTGCACCCTCCTGTGAAACAGGTGCCTCGTCAGGCTTCTCTCCCGCTGCATCCATCTGGTTCGCTTCCGCCTGCTCAGCCTGCCCATCCTCCGGTGCAGCTGTCAATGTCTGCATCGTCCCATCCAGTACATATCGGTACGATTGACTCAGCTTGTCATCTGAAAAAATACTAAGTACGATAAAACCAAAGCAGAGTCCGATCGCGACAGCGCTGGCAGAAGCAATCAACATCTTGGCCCAGTTCCGCTGATCGAAGAATCTCCCCCCGCCAAACTGCGATTTCTTGCTGATCCGCCCTGTCAGCAATCCATGCTCCAGTTCCTGATCCGACCATTCAACACCCCAGCCACTGCCATTGTCCCATGTTGGCCTTTCGTTCCGTTCATTGTGTCCTGCATTGACGTCCTCCGCAATACGTGTGCTGCGTAGTTGAGACAGCCGTTCGGTTGCTTCCGATATCCCTGGCCCGACAGAGGACTCTCCCTGCTCCGTTTGTAGTGTGTCGTCACGATTCAACTGCTCTCCTGTCGCTGGCGGCACCATCGCCCCGCCTGTCGCTTCCTCTGCAAAAGGAAACGGGAGTTCCTGCCGTTGTTCGTGTGGACGCCCGACACTCCCCGTCTGTCCCGTCGTTTTTTCCTGTCCATCCAACTGCGTTCCGTTCAGCCTGATCGATATCCGATGTTTTTTTTGCTCCAACTCCGCCAACCTCCTCGGTCGCAAGACATCTCGTACTACCAGCTTATGATCCGAGTGGACAGGGTATGACAGGTTGTCAGAAAAAAAAGACAACCCGCCCTCAAAAACGGCGAGCTGTCAATAAGACCCTGAACGAAAGGTCAACTAATATCTAGGCTTTATTTGATTCCGCTGATTCAGCGACCAGCTGCTCCGTCAGCCAATACGCAGCCTTCCAGATGTCTCCTGCCCCCATCGTCAACACCAGATCGCCTGGACGAACCTGCTTTAGCAAGTGTTCCTGCACTTCCTCCTTAGTCGGGATGTACTGGGCAAAGGGGTGACTGTTGGCGCGTATTTTTTCAACCAGCACTTCAGCGCTTACACCGTCAATCTTCTTCTCTCCTGCTGGAGAATAGATATCGGTGATAATCACTTCGTTCGCTTCTGCAAATGCCCTGCTGAACTCATCCATTAGAAAAAACGTGCGTGTGTAGCGCTGCGGTTGGAAGATGGCAATCACACGGCGCCCCGAAGCACTGGCCCCGCTCAATGTCGCGATAATCTCCGTGGGATGATGAGCATAGTCATCGACCACCAGGATGTCGCGCACTTCGCCGATGATTTGAAAGCGACGTTTTGCGCCACGGAAGGTCTGTAGTGCGGCCGCGATCTGCTCAAACGGCACCCCTGCTTGCAAGCACACGATGATCGCGGCGAGAGCGTTACAGACGTTATGCCGTCCAGGCACGTTTAACGAGAGGGTACCAAGACACTCTTGTTTGTGCCAGATCAAGCAAGTCGTTTTCCGGTCGCCGCACGTGATCTCGGTGGCCCGGTATTCAGCCACTGCACACTGTTCCGGATCAATCCCATAGGTGATCAGTTCTTGCTGCAAACTGGTCATCAGTTCACGATTGTAGGCGTCGTCTATGCACAGGATCGCTTTCCCGTCCGGTTTGATCCGGCTTAGAAAGCGGGCGTACGCCTGCTTCAGCTTGTCAAAATCACCGTCGAAATGCTCCAAATGATCCGGCTCGATATTGGTTACAACCGCCAACGCCGGAGAATATTCAAGGAACGAACCGTCACTCTCATCGGCTTCAGCAATCACGAATTCACTTTTTCCCGCCTTGGCATTGGTCCCCGCGTTCATCAGTTCGCCACCGATGATATAGGTAGGATCAACCCCACACTCTTCCAAGACGTGAGCAATCATCGAGGTCGTGGTCGTCTTGCCGTGCGCACCGGCAACCGCGACACCCGTTCGTTCATTTAAGATCCGAGCCAGCATTTGCGAACGGTGCAATAGGGGGATTCCCTTGGCTTCTGCTGCAGCGATTTCCGGATTTTCTCTGGGAATGCTCGTAGAGTACACAACGAGATCAGCGCCTTCGATATGCGCTGCATCATGTCCGACCATGACCTGTGCTCCCCGCGCTTGCAATTTTCTGGCTAGATCACTAAGTGCAACGTCAGACCCGGTCACCTTCATGCCCAGGTCGACCAAGACGCGGGCAATGGCACTCATGCCATAACCGCCGATACCTACGAAGTGGACATGTTGTCGTTGGTCCACCCTATTCACCTGCCTCTTCTACGGATGTCGGTAAACCCGCCCGAACTTGAGAGATAAAGTACAGCGATCCACACGTAAGGAGAACCTGTTCCCGCTGCTCCTCTGCTCTCAACCACGAACGGATAAATGATGGCCAGTCGTCAATTACCGTTATCTGCTCTGGCCCGTACTCGGCATGAAACGCATCGACAAGCTGCTCGATGGATGCCGCACGCGGAAAATCAAAGGTCGTCAGATAAAACCGGGAAACGGCTGGACCGCAGCGCTTCCAAGCCTTCACCATGTCGACAAGTGGTTTGTCAGCCAGCGCTGCAAACAGCAGTTCAATGGGCTGTGCCCCAACAAGCTGACGCATGGTTTTGGCTAGGGCCTCCATACCCTCGACGTTGTGCGCACCATCGAGGATAAACAACGGTCGTCTGGAGACTACTTCCAATCGTCCCGGCCAACGGGTCTGTCTCAGACCTCGTTCGATTTCCTCCTCCTCCAGTAAAAAAGCGTAAAACTCTTTGAGCAGATCAACAGTCATCAAAGCTGTAGCAGCGTTGACAGCTTGATGATCCCCCAACACCCGCAGTCCGTATTCTTTTCCATCTCGACGCAGCAGACTGTTGAAGCAAAAACGCATTCCATCCAGACTGCGGGATGTCTCCTGCAGCCTGACTTCAAACTGTTGTCCCAGCCGGTAAACAGGGGATCGTTTGCTTCGCGCGATCTCCTCCACAACGGCGAAGGCTTGGTCACTCATCTCCCCCACAACCACAGGTACCCCCGGCTTGATGATACCTGCCTTTTCGCTTGCGATCTGCTCCGGCTTCGTCCCCAGCACATCTGTGTGGTCCGTGCCCACATTGGTAATCACGGAAACAAGCGGATGGACGACATTGGTCGAGTCGAGCCGTCCGCCCAGACCCGTCTCCCAAACCACAACAGCTGGGCGACGAACGGTCGCAAAGTAAAGAATCGCAATTAAGGTGACAACTTCAAACTCTGTAGGCGAGCCGTATGGCGTCGACTCGGCACATTGCTCTACAAGCGGTTTTACCTGGTTGGCAAGTTGTAAAAAGTCCTTCTCTGCGATCATCTGCCGATTGTAACAGATGCGCTCGCGAAAGTCGTGCAGATACGGCGAGGTAAAACTGCCGACACTGTACCCCGCCTCTATCAGCATATGTGTCAAAAAGGCGCACGTTGACCCTTTTCCATTGGTACCTGCAATGTGTACAAACGGCACATGCCGCTCGGGATGATGAAGTACTTCCAGCATCCACTTCATTCGCTCCAGCCCCGGCTTTTGTCCGAAGCGCAGTAATCCGTGAATCCACTCAAGCGCTTCTGTATAGTGAGCAAAGGGTTGGCACTTCATAAGGCATAACTCCATTCTCATGAATATGACCGCAACCGGCGAATCATGCTTACGCTTTTAGTTCTGCCAGGCGCGCCAGAACCTTCTCCCGCTTGTCAGCATAGTCGGCCAGTTTGGCCTTTTCTTCTTCCACTACTTTGGCTGGCGCTTTGGCGATAAAGCCTTGGTTGGCCAGTTTCTTTTCAATCCGCTCTACTTCCCCGTTCAGCGTTGCCAGCTCTTTTTCCAGGCGCTGCACTTCCTGCTCGAGATCAATCAAGCCAGCAAGCGGGAAGAACAACTCAGCTCCGGTTACCACGGCAGACATCGCTTTGTCCGGTACATCAATCGCGTCGGCAATGACCAGCCGCTCCGGATTGCAGAAACGGACGAGATACTCTTCTCCCCGCTTCAGTCGTTTCAAGGTGTTCTGGTCACTTGCCTTGACCAGCAGTTCAATCTTCTTCGACATCGGCACATTTACTTCTGCCCGTACGTTGCGAACACTGCGGATCACTTCCACCAGCAGGTTCATCTCTTCCTTCGCTTCCGGATAGACATGACGTTCATCAATGTTTGGCCAAGCAGCGATGGTGATGCTCTCACCTTTGTGAGGCAGGGCCTGCCAGATCTCTTCCGTCATATACGGCATGAACGGATGAAGCAGACGGAGCGTCTGGTCCAGTACTGTCACCAGCACCGATTGAGTGGTCCGTTTCGCTTGCTGATCGCTTCCATACAGCGGCAGTTTGGCCATCTCGATGTACCAGTCACACAGGTCGTCCCAGACAAAGTTGTACAACAACCGCCCGGCTTCACCGAATTCAAACGCATCGATCAAGCGGGTCACATCAGCGATGGTTTCCTGCAGACGGCTGAGGATCCATTTGTCCGGTACGGACAGACTGCCGCCCAGATCGATATCCTCATATCGGAAGCCTTCCAGATTCATCAAAGCAAAGCGGGAGGCATTCCAGATCTTGTTAGCAAAGTTGCGGTTAGCCTCTACTTTCTCCCAATAAAAGCGTTGATCATTACCCGGCGAGTTACCAGTCGCGAGCGTGAATCGAAGCGCATCAGCCCCGTACTTGTCGATGACTTCCATCGGGTCGACACCGTTACCGAGCGACTTGGACATCTTGCGTCCCTCCGAGTCGCGGATGATGCCGTGAATCAGCACGTGCTCAAATGGTTTTTGAGCGGTAAACTCCAAACCAGTGAAGATCATCCGCGCCACCCAGAAAAAGATGATGTCGTAGCCGGTTACCAATACGTTTGTTGGATAGAAGTACTTCATGTCTTCCGTTTCTTCAGGCCAGCCCAGCGTAGAGAACGGCCACAGCGCTGAACTAAACCAAGTGTCCAAGACGTCCTCGTCCTGTTTCAGGCGATGACTGCCGCAGCTTGTGCAGGTGGTGACATCGGTACGGGAGACGATTTCATTCCCACAGTCGTCACAGTACCAGGCCGGAATGCGGTGCCCCCACCAAAGCTGCCGAGAGATGCACCAGTCGCGGATGTTTTCGATCCATCGCAGATACGTATGCTTGAAGCGTTCCGGCACGAACTTGACACTGTCTTCACCAGCTGCATGGGCCAATGCGGCATCAGCCAAAGGCTGCATTTTGACGAACCACTGTGTGGACAAGTACGGTTCCACTACGGCATCGCTTCGTTCACTATGGCCCACCTGATGGACGTGCTCTTCTATTTTAAACATAACCCCTTGCTCCGTCAGGTCCTCAATGATCTGTTTTCGGCAGGCGAACCGATCCAGTCCCTTGTAAGGTCCGGCATGCTCGTTCATCGTTCCCGTTTCGTCCATTACGATGATTTGCTGCAGGTTGTGCCGCAATCCAATCTCAAAATCGTTAGGGTCGTGGGCCGGAGTGATTTTGACCGCACCGGAACCAAACTCCGGGTCGACGTACTCGTCAGCAACAATCGGGATTTCCCGCCCGACGATCGGCAGGATGACCGTCTTGCCAATCAGGTGCTTGTAGCGTTCATCTTCCGGGTGTACAGCGACTGCCGTATCTCCCAGCATCGTCTCAGGTCGAGTCGTCGCTACCTCGATGTAGCCGGAACCGTCTGCCAACGGATAGCGCATGTGATGAAGCGCGCCTTTCACTTCCTTGTAGATCACTTCGATGTCGGAGAGAGCGGTGCGTGCCGCCGGATCCCAGTTAATGATCCGGTTGCCGCGATATATCAAACCTTTTTCATACAATCGGACAAAAACCTCGCGAACAGCGCGCGAGAGCCCTTCATCCATCGTAAATCGTTCGCGGGAGTAATCAAGCGCCAGGCCCAACTTTTCCCATTGTTCACGAATTGCATCGGCGTAGATGTACTTCCACTCCCATACCTTTTCCAGAAACTTTTCTCGGCCCAGATCGTGCCGGGAGATGCCCTCTTCCCGCAGATTGGCCTCCACCCGTGCCTGAGTAGCAATCCCGGCATGATCCATCCCAGGCAAAAACAGCGTACTGTAACCCTGCATGCGCTTGGTGCGGGTAATAATATCCTGCAGGGTCGTATCCAAAGCATGGCCGAGATGCAGCTTCCCCGTCACGTTCGGTGGCGGGATGACGATCGTAAACGGCTGCTTCTTGGCATCGCGCTCCGCTTTGAAAAACTGTTTTTCGATCCAGTACGTATACCATTTTTTTTCTGCCGTCTTCGGATCGAAGTTTTTCGGCAGTTGATGGTTTGACACAGACTCCATTGACATCTGCTGAAAGTCCCTCCTTATGGAAAATAAAAAACTCCTACCATCCAAAGGACGAAAGGAGTCGTTTCGCGGTACCACCTTTGTTAGCAAAAGACCTCAGACGCGGGACTCACCTTTGGGTATGCCCCCGTCTTCATCTCTGCTCACTCAATTAAGATAACGGCTGTTTGCCGGCTCCGGCTGATGCGGGTGACCTACTGTCCGATCCGCATTCACCGAAACTGCTCATGGGCGACCTTCCACCGCCAGTACCTTAGAGAATCTCGCAGCAGACGATTCTCCCTCTCTGCCAAGGCTGTTACGGCTTACTCTTCCCACTCATTGCTGTTTTCCATATGGTAATATACAGTATTATATACGAACGTTTTTTGCTCCGTCAAATCGCCTGTCCTATAAAGAAAAAAGCAGACCGAGTCCGCTGTTACGATTCGAGCGGTGTTACCTGAATCCGAAGCGCCTCGGTAAAACCAAGCACGCGCAGGATGTCGAGCACTTCTTCACGGATGTTAACAATCTCCACCCGTTTGCCAGTGTTCAGCAAATCTTTGGTTGCAAAAAACATGCTGCCGATGCCGGACGAATCGACAAACGTCACTTCGCGAAAGTCCAACAGGATCGTCTGATTGCGCTGCCCTACTTCGCGAATCAGACTTCCCAGCCTTTCTCCAACCAACATGTCTAGTTCACCTTGTAGGTAAACAATCGCTTGTTGTTCTGCCTCTTTTACGTGGTAGTCCATGTTCGGTCTCCTTTCTGGCAAAACTATCTCTCCCTCTTGGGGGCCGTCGCTTGACTGGTATTCAGCTCCAGGACGATTTTTGTGCCCATGGGTGAACTGTTTAACAGTACCCGATCGGCATAGCTGAGCATCACTTGAAACCCAGCCCCAAGGGATGCCCGAGTCGAATAACCCGGCAACAGCGTTACCTGCGGCAAGTCGGACAGCGATATGCCCGTCCCCTGATCAAAAACAACGATCCGACAAACTTGCTCTTTTTCAGAGAGATAGATGTCAACCCTGCCTGCTTCACCGTGCGTTATCGTATTGGTAGCGGCTTCATTGACCGCAACGATAAAGTGAAGCAGCCTGGCCGGGGAAAGCTGGCAGACTTCCAGCACTTCGCGGATTGCCTGTCGTACCCGAGCCAAATCGGCCGCTTCTTCGATATAAATGGTAGATTGCCTGTCACTCTGCCTGATTAGTTCGTACAGTTCCACATCTTGCAGCAAAACCAGCTTGTTCTCGGTGACAATCGATAACACTTGTTTGTAGAGATCCCATTCCTGCCGCTGTCGCTTTCGCTCCGTGGTAACCATATCAGTGATGTCGATCATGGCAATGCCGCACGATTTTTTCTGGAGTGGTACCACATGTACGTCAAATACCCGGTCCATCTCCTGCGCCAACAACTGTTCACGAATCGGTTCTCCGCTGGCAAGAGCCCGTTCGATCAGTCGGTTCATGTCAGATTCACAACTGCTATCCAGAAAAAATTCTCCAAGCGGTTGATAGTTCCCTTTTTTCCAAATAAACATCCGGATATCGTGAATCTGCCTGAGAATAAACAGCTTGTCCAGTTCCTGCTTGATCAACTGCTTCTGTTCCTCGGCCAGATCACTTGGATCAGCTAAAACCTCCGACGGTTCCAACTCGTGAGACAAGTGCCAGAGATGAAATTCCTCCAGCAACAGTCGATCCAGCACTTCCTGCTTGCGCAGCACTTTCTCGATATCAACGACTTGATACGGGGTATCACTCAGTTTTCTAACGGTGCTGCCGATAATTCGGAAGTCTGTATCCAGTTCGATTTCGTATCTGCCAGGCGGGCACTGCCCACTAATGTAGACGCCTAGTGCTATTCGACTGACTGCTCGCAGTTCCGCTATGACCTTCTTTCCGGTCGTGAGGTGAACCAGTCGGATCCGCCTGGGGGGGATTACCTTTTGCGCCATGTGTCCCGCCCCAAGATCGTTTAGACAAAACGTGCAATTGGGATCATCAGGACATCGATCGCATAGATACAACGTCATTCTCTCCTTTCTCGAATATGAATCGTTGTTTCAAATCGAGAATCAGCACGGAGATATCATCTTGTTGTTCCAACTGCCTCGCCTGCCGCCAGATGTTTTGTTCTACAGCTGCAATCGAGTCGAAGTGTTCACCTGCTTGGGTTTTGGCAGATGCCAGCTGATGCAGCCAATCTTGAAGTGTGAGAGCGTTCTTCTTGCGTCCGAGATCCGTTAAGCCGTCCGTGTAGATCAGCAGCATCCCATCTTCTTCGATTCGCCATTCATCGAGTGGATAGGCCGCGTCTTCGTAGAGACCAAGTCCTACCCCGCGCCCACATTCTAGGACGGTTTGTCGCGTCTTTGACAAGTAAATCGGTGCAGGATGACCGGCCCGGCTCATCCTCAACACGCCTGCCTCCTGATCCAGAACGACGAGGCACATCGTCACAAATGAACGGGTGCGGGACAAGTCTTCATACAACAGACGGTTTAGTCTGGACAGGATCTCGTCAGGTGAGATGCAGGTCTGGATCACGGCCCGAAACGCGCTGCGTATGCCAGTGGTGAGCAGACTGGCGGGCAGGCCGTGCCCGGAAATATCGGCTACCAGATAGCAGCTGTAGCGATTATCGACAGCCAAATAATCTACATAATCGCCTCCCACGTACGCGGCTGGAATGTAAACCGCTTTGGCTTCCGCATAAGGAAGAGAAAGCCGCTCACGCGGGATCAGTGTGAACTGTATTTTGGAAGCCAGCTCCATCTCCTGCTCCATGAGACGAATCTCCATCGACTGCTGGTTTTGCAGACATCGCTGGATCAGCCCGCGTACGTGAATCGCCAGCAGGTCAAAAAAAGGTTTTTCTTCCTTGCTCACTGCTGGCAAATCTTTGACCGCTTCCACCACCACATAACGGGGCGACAGCAGGGTATCGGCATTCTCGCTAACCGTTAGCCGAACCGTGACGGTCATATACGAGGGGTCAACCAAAAAACCATTCTCGCTGCGCACCACCTCGTAATATGATGTTCCCGTCTCTGATTGGAGTGAAACACGTAAAAACGTAATGCCAGTCAACGTGTCGTACCAGACGTTCACGATCTCTTCAATCATTTTGTGCAGGTTTTCGTAGTGAATCGTTCGCATGTTATGCTCATTGCTTGCCACCAGCAGTTTTTCATAGCGTTGCTTTACAGTTAGCAGATGAGAAAGTTTTTCGTTTTTCGAATATTTCTCCCGCAAGTTGTCAGCAAAATGTTTTTCCAGGTTGCGGGAAATCACGAACAATTCGTTGGCGATTTGGTTGTTGCTGCGAATCGACAGCAGCCAGCGCACAAGCATGAGGACAACAAAACACCCCATCCCCACCTCATAAGCGATATCTGCATCAGGGGTCATCATCATCGCCAAAACGCTGAGAACGATCAACAAACTGCCTACGGTCTCATCACGCAACGAAAACTGCAGCTTCTGCTGGAAATAGACGTATTCTTCCTGTACTTCCACTTGTGGTGCTGTCTCCGCAGTCGTCAACTGGTAATACAGGAGCCCTCCCAACGTGCCGGTCATCAGAAAAAAGCCAAGCCAATCCGGCAGTAAGTAAGTGAGCGAATCCACCAACAAAAACAAAATCGAGGCAAACAGTCCCCCGTTGTGTCGTCCCCACACACTTCTTCGGCGATGTGCCGCAATCATCAACAGTCCTGTTACGGATAGAAACAAGCCGGTTTGCAGATGTATCAACAAATCGTACCAATCACGTTTTGCAGGATTGACCAGTATACAAATGCTGAGCGAAGTGTAGATGACCGTCAACAAGACAGCATCCAAATACGTCTTCCAGCGGTCGAAATAAAGGTGAGGAGATAGTGGAAACGCCCGAAATGCGAGAAAGAAGAACAAGTAGAACAGGTACAGGAGGACAGTGCTGCCGATCTGGTACAGCGGGTCATCGTGCAAGCTGAACAAGTGCCCCAGTCCCCAACAAAAAAAGGCCACTCCCTGTAAAAATGAGAAGTCATACCAGCGCCTGATCGTGACCAGATAACGTGACGTAAGCAGCAGAATCAATGAGACGAGCAAGACTAGTATGTAGAGAAATGCCTGCCAGATCACCCCTACACCTCCTCTGCAGTCTGACTCCCCGTATCATCCTGCTGATTTTATTCCCCCTTAACAAGCGATTAAAACTTAATGAATGTCCCGCTTTTTGAAACGGCCGCCCTTCACATCATGGATGGTGCCGATTGCCAGAAAAGCGGTTGGGTCCACTTCTTCCACAATAGACTTTAGTTTGGCTTCCTCCAGTCGGGTCACCACACAAAAGATTACTTTCTTGTCATCTCCGGTAAATCCTCCTTCGCCACGTAAATAGGTAACGCCGCGTCCTAAACGGGCAAGCAGAGTATCCCCGATCTCCTGATGCTTGTCGCTAATGATCCAAACGGATTTCGACTCGACAAACCCGTCAATTGTAATATCAATCATTTTAAAGGCGATGTAATAGGCGATCAGCGAGTACATCGCACGATCCCAGTCAAAGACAAACCCGGCGCTGCTCAAGATAAAAATGTTGAAGAACATGACCGTCTCGCCAACGGAAAATGGCGTCTTTTTGTTGATCAGGATGGCAACAATTTCCGTTCCGTCAAGTGATCCGCCATAGCGGATGACCAGACCGACACCGATACCGAGGATAATTCCCCCGAAGACAGCTGCGAGCAGCGGATCTTCGGTAAGGGGAGGAAACGGATGCAGATACATGGTGCTCAGTGAGAGTACGGTGACGCCCAATAACGTAGATAGCGCAAATGTCTTGCCGATCTGTTTGTAGCCAATGATCAGAAACGGAATATTGAGCACAAACAAAAACAAACCCAGCGCCCAACCTGTCAAGTGAGACAATATGATGGAGATCCCCACGATACCCCCGTCAATAATGTTGTTAGGGACGAGAAACTCCTCCAGAGAAACGGCAACCCCGATAGCCCCCAGTATGATAAAAAACATGCGTTTCAAGATCTTCAGCGGGGTCAACTTTTGATGCTGTGCTTGCTGCATGTGGATTTGTGTGTTGTGATGGGTCATAGATGAAACGCTCTCCTCTCTCTTTCTATCCGCCGCCCTGCATAGAATGGATAAGGACGGACTTATGATCACATGTTCATCATACCACAAAATGGCGTACCGGCTGTCCGCTTCACCTATTTTCCTGGATGCTGTCATCCACTCCAACAGATCCACTCGATCATCGTCAGCCGAGAGATAGCTGCCCACTGCAGCGACACCGCATTCCCCTTAGCCGCATATGCTGAATAGAGGTGATGACCATGTACCGGCGATGGAAACACCATCCTTTCTATATACGCGCCAAGTACGGCTGCAAACAGATCCTGCTTCCGCTGATCATTTTCCAGTTCATCCGCACCGTGCTTCTCCCTACTACGTTTGACGTGATCCTTCTCGGCTTGTTGGCGCTTCTCTACGCAGCTATCTTGTTGGAGTGGCTCTAACGAAACCGTGATCCAAAACAAAAAAAAACCGCTCCTCCGTGAAAGGTGCGGTTATCCCACTGCTTAGAACGCCTGCTGCACCCATCTGGACAGATGCATCAGCCGATCGATGTCCTTTTCCATCCGCCTAACTGCAAAAAGTTCGTTCCAGTCCTGCTTTCGCTCGTAATACATCTCGATATCACGCATCACTCGCTCGGGGTAAAGTAAAAAAATGGAGACCAGCGATACCTCCTCCGGTCGCAGGGGGAAAACAGTTGTGTATTTGTTAAACAGTTCGCTGGCTGACGCTTCCGTGCCTCCCATCTGAAAGTAGGTACGGTAAAACATCGTCACATCTCGGGCCGGTGTATCGAATGCCGATCGGTCGAAGTTGATGAGCCGGACTTGCCCGGAACGATCTACCAGGGTGTGGGCGGGTTGAGGATGGCCGTGAATAATCGATAGACGAAAATGGGCATGAGTGCGATGCCGCTCCCTCCATTCCCGCAGCAGACGAACCGCATTTTCGGCCAAATCAAGTAAAAATGCCTGATTGGCCAGCAAAACGATATCAAATGGTGAGGGGTATTGACTGCTTTCCGCTTCCTTTGCCCAGCGTTTGGTCTTGTCCGTCCAATCCTGCCAACGGGTCAGCAGCGAGTTGACGAGCGGTTCCACCTGCCTCGGATCATCGAATCGATAGTTTTGCGTCAGATGGTGAAGTTCGGCCAGACGGACAAGCGTAGCCTCTCCCCAAGTGGACAACTGCATACGATCAAAGGGGACAGAAAGCTGCCATGGAGTCAGGTAGTAGGTGTGCTCCCCGCGTTTTACAAACGGTTCATCGTACTTGGTGTAGACAAAAGGAATCGCCCCGTCCCAACCTCGCTGCTGCAGGTGACGGAGTACCCCCCCCATAAAGTGGAGCCTTCCCTGCGGTGCAGTGGTTCGTTTGCAGACAAACGAACCATAAGGTGTGATCGCTTTGTAGACATTTGGTTCCTTTACCACATCAACTGTCTGAGCAAACATGTCATACTCTCCGAACAACGGGTAAATATCCTCAAATCGGCTCATTGGCGATCCCTCTTCCCAACCGTTCCGAACGCCGGGCAAGATGCAACAGCAGGTGATCTAAGTCCTGCTGCTTTTGGAGGGTCTGTCTGATGTTGCCGACCGCCTCCTCATCTGACTCCTGGCCATCCGTTACGAATTGTTCAACTTGTTTCCATGTAGGTGCGGGAAAAGCCAGAAACGCAAGCATCAAGAGATATTCCTCATATCGGAGTGGTTTGATCTGCTCGTAGCCGTCAAGAAAAGCATCGACCCGCTCAAACGTCTCGTCTTGTTGGTATAAATACTGCAGGTACAGAGACATGTCACGCGGCTGTACGGACAATGTGGAGCGATAAAAACCATGCAAGAACAGTTTGCCATCCAGCCAAGCCCAGTTTTCCGGTCCCAGACTGAGATGAGAGGCCGCTAACAGTTCCTCGTTCAACAAAGGGGAGTGGAGGAGCTCTACACTTCGATCCATCCGCTCCAGCAAAGCCGGGAACTGCTGTACAACCCACCGGAACGATTGGCCAAGCCCCTTGGGACTTTGCTTCAACTGCTGATACAACTCACGTGCCCGCTTCACTTCTGACTCCGCATGGCTCTGTTCCCGTCTTAGCAAGTCAACGACTTGCGGGTATTCGCTCATAGCCTGCGCCTGGTGCATTCGTGCCGCTATTTGGCCGCACTGGTTCGCCTGTTCAGACGTAGGGCTAAAGGTCTCAACATCCCGCAAATGATCGTTTAAGGTAAATCCGGTCTTCCGCACGACCACGTACGGCTTGGCGTCCCGTGTGCGGATAAACCGCTCTACTTCGCGAAATCCCTGCCTGGCCAACTGTTCACGCCAGGCGAACGACCAGCGGAGCACATCCAGCCGCGGCCAAATATGCAGTTCTTTCGGCCCCCGGTTGGTCTCCAGCAGATAATGATCACCTCTGGCCTTTACATCGATCACCCGGATCTTGTAGCGCTGACAAATGTAGCTGAGCTGAATCCGTTCACGTGCCACCAGCTTCTCTCTCCTTCCCTCACTGGGGAATGTAAAGGACTTGCCCCTCCACCAAACGTTCGGATGACAAGTTGTTTACCTCGAGAATGTGTGACACGGTGAGTGAATATCGTTCCGCAATCTCCTGAATCGTCTCATCGCGCTGGATGATACACATTTTCAGCTTGCTGAACGTTTCTTCTTCACCGCGCACAAACGAGGTGAGATTCCCCACTGCTTCCATCTCTTCTGACGTCCCTTCATCATCCTGCACTGTGGTTTCGGATGCTGGCTCTCCCTCCTGTTGGGCAGCTGGCTGTTCAGCGACAGCACGTCTGGCATTTGAAAAAATAGACGTTATATTTATCGATTCTTCTATCTCTTTCGAGGGTTTTCCGCTGATCGCCACTTTGAATTCCCGTTCACTGTTCGGTGGTGCAGTCGGCTCTGGCTCCACTGCTTCCGGCGTCAGTTGCTCCGTCTCATCCGTCTGTTCCGCCAATTCCGACACTTCCGCCGGATACTCCGCCTCTGTGGACACCTGTTCAATCGATCCGTCCGCTGTTTCTCCCCCTGTCGGCAAATCATGCTGTTGAGAGTCCCCGGACGCCGGTTGAGCGATTGCCTCTGTAGATGGTGTGCCTTCGCCTTCCGAATCGTCTCTTCCTTGCTGCTGTTTTCTTGCTGCCGGCTCTGCTGCAGATTCTGCCATTCCTTCAGATTCCGACGATCTTCCGGCTGCCGGCGTGACTGCCAGTCCTTCACCAGACTGCTTTCCTGCCTCGGTAGAAGCACGGTGGAAGGCGTTGAAATCAATCAAGTTCTTCCGGCTTTCACTCCGCTGTTCCCCTGCCGATGTGACGCTCTCATCCTGCTGTTCCGACGGCGCAGCTGGCATAGCTGGTTTAGAGTACGTAGGCGGAACAAGGTCAGCATCTCTCTCGTGGTCTTTCTGGATACTATTGGTTGCCAGATAGGGTGCAGGCGGATCGGTTCGCTCCCTCTGCCGCTGCTCCTCCACTTCCTGCTCCAATTGGGCCAGCTTCCGTTCAATGTCGTCGATCGAGACCGGCTCTGCCTCCTGCTGCCCATCTTGACTGGCCACGTGGACATACTCCCAGACCTCGTTTGGCTTGGCATCCTTCGCTTCCTCTTCTTTTAATTCTATGCCTGATATCTTCAATTCCGCTTGGATCTGCAGTTGATAGGGCGTCTTCATCTCATAGTCGAGACTATCCACGATCGCGTATATCTCGCCGATCTCCTTTATTCGCGACAGCGGGATCGTGACGTTGAGCGGAATTCGATGGGCCAGATCCTGTTCGCCCCTGGCGTAGTAACTAGTCTGCTGCTCTTCCTCCAGTCGAAACGGGGTAAACTGCATCGCCGATAGCAAGGTCTCCGATCCGCCTGACTCGTCCGTCTGGGCGCTCCTTGCCGGTTCGTATTTGCCGTACAGTTGCAGGCAGCCCGTAATCGAAATCTCCTGTGTGTTCTCTATTATCTCTACATCCGGGAGCAGCTCCAGTTCTTTCAACTCTCCGATACCTGCTTTATCCGAAGAGAGGAAGACCGTTTCCCTGATTTGAAACGACAGCAACTCATCATGACGTGTCACGTGTGCTCCTCCTTTCGAGTACAAAACATTTCCCTATACTATATGGACAGCAGGCCCGGTTTAGACCAACTATCCTTTCGCTTTGGCGAGGTCATGTGAGAAAAACCGTCAGGTGAACTGCACCTCCGATGGTAGATGGTGGCTGACAATTGAGGTGGCAGTTCTACCCTGACGGCCCTTTGCTTGGGACGAGCATAGTGGGGAGTGCAAAGAGAAAAACAGATTCGCTCCTTTGTAGAAGGAGGGGGGACCTCCCCAAACTAATCCTTCCGTTTTGTCAGGCCACGCAAAAAAGCTGCCGGGATAATCCCGACAGCTTTGTGCTGCAGTGCGTATGTTGTCTTATTGAACTTCCACGATCCGTCCTTCTACCTGTGGATTGACCACTTTTTTCTGGATCAATGCTTCTTCCATCACGCTGTAGAGTGTCAGTCCGGTGTTGAAAAAGTCCTCTTTCTTCAGTGACTCGTAGCCGTCTCCACCTGCGGCGATGAAGTCGTTTGTCGCTACTTTGTACGTTTTGTTCAGATCAAGCGGTTCGTCGCCTACTTTTACCTCGACGACCCGCTCGCCTGCTGGCTTTTTGGGATCGTACGAGAAGGACATGCCGCTGATTTGCGGGAAGCGTCCGGCTCCTTCTTCCACTTGGCTTACACCATTCTCGAGTGCCTGTTTCAGTTCTTCGCCGGTTACTTCCACAACGGCCAATGTATTCGGGAATGGCAGGAGGCTGTAGAGATCTTTTTTCGTGATATCTCCTGCGTCCAACTGCGTACGGATTCCGCCGCCGTTGGTAAGCGCCACGTCAGCCTCGTATCCCGGGATCGACTGGGTACGCTCCAGCATGATATCCGTGATCAAGTTCCCTACGTTTGTTTCGCGCTTGCGGACGAAATTGCGGTCGCCATCCAGAGCTACTTCCGACTTGGCGATCACAACATTCATCGATTCATCAACCTTTTGTACCACTTCCTGAACCAGTTGATCGACTTCGGGATCGGCAGTCACTGTTTCGTCGTACTCAACCAAGCCGCCACTGAATGCTACCAGTTCGTCATTATAGTAGAAAAGGTCTGCCCGTCCAATCGATTTGCCGTATTCCCAATCCTGCAGAATATAGGTATCATTCACCTTTTCCGGCGTTTTTAATGCAGTGTGCGAATGTCCGCCGATGATCAGGTCGATACCGTCTACGTTCTCAGCAATCCGCTTGTCTACTTCATAACCCACATGGGAGAGCAGGATGACATGATCGGCCTGCTTTCTCAATTCCGGTACAGTTGCCTTGGCCACTTCGACCGGATCTTTAAAGGTCAGACCTTCGACGTTGTCCGGATGGGTGAGGATCGGTGTATCTTCGGCAGTAAGGCTGAAGATCGCAAATGTTTCACCGTCTATCTCTTTGATCACGGAAGGAGCGAGCAAGCCTGTCCCATCCGCTTTAGAGATATTGGCGGACAAAATCGGGTGTTCCAGTTGATCACGCAGTTTGATCAGTTGCTGATGACCGAAGTCAAACTCGTGATTGCCCGCAGCCATCACATCAAAACCCAACTTGTTCAAAATCGGTACGACCGTTTCTCCCTGGAACTGGTTTACATAAATCGTTCCCTGGAATGTGTCCCCGGCATCAAGCAGCAGGAAGTTGTCGTTTTCGCCCCGCCATTCCTTGATCAGAGTGGCCATTTTCGCGTAGCCATACTCTTTGTTGAAACTATCTTCCTGTATGTGTCCATGCACGTCATTTACGTGGCCGATCGTGATATGGAGCGATGCAGCATCCCCCAGTGCCTGGAAAAAGTCTTGGCGGCTCACCGTATCACTGTCGGCCAATTGGATCTCGTAGCCGAACACTTTGGCCATCTCCTTGATCTTGGCGGCACTGGCTGGCTGGTTCGGCGCGCTCGCTTCATCAGCCGTCACGGCTCCCTGTTCCCCGGCCCAAGCCAGATAGGGAGCCGCCCAATATCCGCTCACAGCAGGTGTGACCGACGCCCCTTTTAGACGGGCAAACACCGTTGCCACTTCGCCCAGGGACACGTTTCGTTCCAGGGATAGTCCCCCTTTGGCATCACCGGTCACCAATGCTTCGTTCACCAGCCAGTCAACGTGGTTGACGGACTGCAGTGGTGCAGCAGCAGCCGGGCTAGCCAGCATCGCGACCGCCATCGCCGTCGTCAGTACGCCGACACTAGTACGACGAAAGTGCTTCACAACGATCTCTCCTTTCAAAAAATAAGAATAACATGACAAGTCTATTTAAAACATAAACGTACCTCTATGTAAATCCTAAATAACGAGTGAAACCCGAAAAACGCAAGACACATCGTCTCGCGTTTGGGCAGGTCGAAACTATAGGCGCTCCATCGCTCGATAGCTTGCTTCAATCGTATGTTCGATATCCTCGTCGCTGTGCATGAGCGAGACGAACATCCCTTCAAACTGCGAAGGGGGAATCATGACGCCCTCGTCCAGCAGGTTGTGAAAATAGGCGGAAAACCGCTGCAAATCGGCCGTTTTGGCCGTCTCGTAGTCCATCACAGGGGTATCAGTAAAAAACAGGCAAACCATCGAACCGACACGGTTCACGGTGTGCGGAATTCCCAACTTGCGCGCGTTTGCGGCCAGGCCTTCCGCCAAGCGGGCGGAACGGGCATCCAGTTGTTCATACACGCCCGGTTTAGCTAATTCCCGCAAGGTGGCGATACCGGCGGCCATGGCCAGCGGATTTCCTGACAAAGTGCCAGCTTGGTAAATCGGTCCCGCCGGTGCGATTTGCTCCATGATCTCCCGCCGGCCACCGTACGCTCCGACCGGCAGACCGCCGCCGATTACTTTCCCCATCGTCGTCAAATCCGGGGTGACACCATACAACTGCTGTGCCCCGCCAAGTGCGACCCGAAAACCAGTCATCACCTCATCAAAAATCAACAGGCTGCCGTACTCCCGGGTAATCTCCCGCAATCCCTCCAGAAAGCCCGTTTGCGGGGGGACAACGCCCATGTTGCCGGCTACAGGTTCGACGATCACGGCGGCGAGATCTTCGCCAAACTGTTCAAAAGCCAGCTTCACACTCTCCAGATCGTTATAGGGGACAGTGATGGTGTTGACCGCAGTTGTCTCTGGCACACCCGGACTGTCTGGCAGGCCAAGCGTGGCCACGCCGGAACCTGCCTTGATCAGGAGGCTGTCCGCGTGACCGTGATAACAGCCCGCAAACTTCATGATTTTATTGCGCTTGGTATAACCACGGGCCAGACGCAGTGCACTCATCGTCGCCTCCGTACCGGAGTTGACCATCCGCACCACTTCTACTGAGGGCACAATCTCGCAAACCAGTTTGGCCATCTCTGTCTCCCGCTGGGTAGGGGCGCCAAAACTGGTCCCCAACACAGCCGCTTCCTGAATCGCAGAAAGGACTTTTGGATGCGCGTGACCCAGTATCAGCGGGCCCCATGATCCAATGTAATCCATGTATGTATGTCCATCTGCATCGGTCACCCGGCAGCCTTCCCCCTTTTCGATAAACAGCGGATTGCCGCCAACACTCTTGAAGGCGCGAACCGGGCTGTTTACACCACCGGGGATGTACTGCTTCGCCTCTGCAAACATCTCTGTCGACCGTTGAATCGATCGAGTCATCTTTGCCTCACCTCAACTTTGGGTAGGTATAGGGGAAAAGCGCCTGTTTGCGGATAGAAGCAACAAGCGCTCTTTTTCTCGGAATCCTTGTTTACTCTGATTTCTCCAGGCTGAGACGCTCGATGACTTCCGCTTCCCACTCGTAAATCTCCGGCGTAAAGTAGGAGACACGGGTTTTCTTGTATTCTTTGGTGGAGTACAGGGTGATCCGGTCCGTGATGCCGGTCTCGTCCTCGATGGCCTGCAGAATCGACTCGCACTCTTCCATATCCCGTCCATGAACCATGGTAAAGATGTTGTATTTCCAATCGGGATAGGTGGGACGCAAGTAGCAGTGGCTGACAGCACGGAACGATCCCATTTTGTATCCGATCTCATCCGTCTTCTCCACCGGTACGTTCCAAACGCCCATGCCGTTGGCGCGGAAGCCTGCCTTGCGATGGTTCAACACCGCAGAAAAACGACGCATTTTGTTGTCTGCCACCAACCGGCCGGCGTGCGCGAACAGCTCATCCGTGGTCATCTTGAGATTAGCCGCCCATTCGTCAAATGGACGGGAGACGAGCGGCAGATCTTTCTGCAGTTCCAGGATCACAGCGATATCCTGGTCCGTTACTTGTTTTTCCATCGCAGCATTGCGCATCTCTTCGGTGTAGACGGGAGCTGCTTTGTCATCTGCTTTCGACTCTTTTTTCACATCCAACTGCACACCGATCTTAAACAGCTTCAGCGTTGGCAGGATGCGAATCGACTCTACAGCAGCCAGTTCACCAAGAATGTCAACGGTTTTTTCCAATCCAAGCCGACTGTTGGGTGGTACAGCAATCGTAAACCAGAGATTGAAATCGTGGTTGCGCTTGTAATTGTGCGTGATGCCGGGGTGCTGATTAAATACCTTTACCGCCATTTCGTCCAGTTTGTCCGGAGCAATTCTCGCCGCTACCAGACTGGATTTGTAACCAAGTGCTTTGGTATCGAAAATGGCCGAAATCTGCCGGATCTGATCTCCCTTCATATTGCGCAGTCGGGTCAGTACCGTCTCTTCGTCCGTTCCCAGTTTCTCGGCAATCACTTGAAATGGCTGATCGACCATGGGAATCTCTTTCTGAATCAGATCCAGAATCTCTTTGTCCAACGTATCCAACAAATCTACTGACATGATTTACTTCCCTCCTTGCAGCCATCTGGCCACGTCTTTGGCATGGTACGTGATAATCAGATCAGCACCAGCCCGTTTAAAGCCAACCATCGTCTCCCATACGATCTGCTGCTCGTCAATCCAGCCGTTGGCCGCTGCTGCTTTCACCATGGAATATTCGGCACTCACATTGTAGACGACCAGCGGCAGGTCAAACCGTTCTCTCAGACGCTGCACCATGTCCATATAAGCCAAAGCAGGCTTTACCATCAGGAAATCTGCTCCCTGGGCAACGTCAGCTGCCGCTTCTCGAAGCCCTTCACGGGCATTGGCCGGATCCATCTGGTAGGTCCGGCGGTCGCCGAACTGGGGAGCAGAATGAGCCGCATCGCGGAATGGGCCGTAGTAGGAAGAGGCATACTTAACGGCGTATGACATGATCGGCACGTCAGCATACCCGGCTTCGTCCAGAGCCTGGCGGATCGCGGCGACAAAACCGTCCATCATGTTGGATGGAGCAATCACATCGGCCCCCGCTTTAGCTTGGGATACGGCGGTTTGGGCAAGCAGGGCAAGCGATGGATCGTTTTGCACGTAGCCCTCCCCGATGACACCGCAATGCCCGTGATCGGTATATTGGCAAAGGCAGGTATCAGCGATGACCAACAGTTCAGGATGCTTTTCTTTGATCCGGCGGATCGCCTTCTGGACGACGCCATCCTCGGCATAGGCCTGTGAACCGCAATCGTCTTTGTCCGCCGGGACGCCAAAGACGAGCAAAGCCTGAATCCCTAGGCTGACAACCTCCTGCAGTTCTTCATCCAACCGATCCAGTGAGAAATGGTAGACTCCTGGCATCGAGGGCACTTCTTCCTTGATTCCTTCTCCTTCCACAATAAACAATGGATAAATCAAATCCTCTATCCGTACGTGGTGCTCACGAACGAGATTGCGCATGGCCGTCGTCTTGCGCAGGCGACGATGTCGTTCAAACGGCTGCATCTTGTTTCTCCCTCCCCTGACTTTGGATGATGGCATCCACCAGCCCTTGAATGTGAGAGTCGGTCGCGACGATGTGTACGGGCAGTCCCAGGTCACGTGCCGTCTGAGCGGTTATCGGGCCGATACAGGCAACCTGTACCCCGGCAAGCAGTTCCTGCAGATCGTATCCCTCCAGTGCCTGGACGAAGTTTTTCACAGTCGAGGAACTGGTAAAGGTGACGATGTGGATCGCTTTTTCTTTCAGCAGTGCAGCTGTCTCAGCACTGTTTTCAGCATCGATCACCGTCTGGTACGTATCTGCTTCCGTTACGTTCAGTCCACGCTCTCGCAGTTCTTTAGGCAAAACTTCACGAGCAACATCCGCACGCGGCAGCAGCACGGACTGACCTGGCTTCAACTCGTCCTTCAACCGTTCCAGCAGCCCTTCCGCACGGAACTCTCCCGGCAGCACGCTGACGGTCAGCCCCTTCGCTTCCAACGCTTCTGCCGTTTTTGGTCCGACTGCCGCCAGGCGCCCTGTCATTGTGCGAATGTCGATGCGCAGTTCACGCAGCCGTTTGAAGAAATGGTTGACACCGTTGACACTGGTAAAGATAACCCAGTCAAACTGGTCCAGTTTCCACAGTGCTTCATCCAGTCGCTCCAGCTCTTTTGGCGGGACCATCTTGATCAGTGGAAACTCGTATGCCTCCCCGCCCAGCTCCATGATCTGCTCCGACAACTCGCTGGCCTGACTGCGCGCCCTTGTGACCAGTACCCGCTTGCCGAACAACGGCTTTTTCTCAAACCACTGCAGCCTGTCGCGAAGGGAAACCACTTCCCCCACGATGATGATCGCGGGATTGGTCAATCCAGCCTGTTCCCGTTTCTCTACGATGTCGGCCAGCGTCCCGACAACCGTCTGCTGTTCCACCGTGGTTCCCCAACGGATCAATGCCACCGGCGTTTCCGGTGCGCGTCCGTATTTGATCAGCTGTTCCCGGATAAACGGCAGATTGCCCACTCCCATGTAAAAGATGATCGTCCCAACCGCAGTGGCCAGCTTTTCCCAATTAATGCTTGAGTCCGTTTTGTCTGGACGTTCATGACCAGTGACAATGGCCAGCGATGAGTTAAAATCACGATGGGTCACCGGGATTCCGGCGTATGCCGGAGCAGCGATGCCGGATGTGATGCCCGGTACAATCTCAAACGGGATGTCGTGTTTAGCCAGTTCCTCTGCTTCTTCGCCCACCCGGCCAAAGATGGAAGGGTCGCCTCCCTTCAAACGGGTGACGATTTTACCGTCAAGCGCTTTCTCCACCAATACCTGATTGATCTCTTCCTGGGTAAGCGTATGCCGATCCGGTAGCTTGCCGCAGTAGATCATCTCGGCATCTACTCTGGCGTTGGCCAACAGGCGCGGGCTGACCAGACGGTCGTATACGATACAATCCGCCTCCTGGATCGTCTCCAATCCGCGAATCGTAAGCAGCTTGGGGTCGCCCGGACCAGCACCGACTAAATACACCTTTCCTCTGTTCATCCCTGATTCTCCTCCAATACCTCCGCCAGCACCTCACCCGCACCATCGGAGAGCAGATGCTCTGCTACGGCACGGCCTAATGCAGCCGGATCACTACCTGTCTGAGAATGTTTAAACAGACGACGTCCATCAGGTGATCCGACGAATCCGGTCAAGCGGATCGATGGTGTGCCGTCATCTCCTGTTCCGGCAAGCGTAGCGTACGCCCCGAGCGGAACCTGACAGCCCCCTTGCAGCCGCTGCAAAAAGGCCCGCTCCGCACTAACCGCAAGCCTCGTCTCTTGATCGTCGAGACGGGCCAGCAGCGCCAGCAGTTCATCGTCATCGGCGCGACACTCGATCGCCAACGCCCCCTGTCCGACAGCCGGCAGACTGATGTCGATAGGCAAGTATTGACTGACTGCCCCTTCCCACTCGACCCGCTCCAGTCCGGCTGCTGCCAGCACGATGGCATCAAAATTGCCTTCGTTCAACTTGCGCATCCTCGTATCGATGTTGCCGCGAATCGATTCGATCCGCAAATCAGGACGATAGGCGAGCAGTTGTGAGGCTCTACGCAGGCTGCTCGTCCCCACCAGCGCAGCATGCGGCAGTTCATCCAGTGTAGTGCCTTCTCGCGATATCAACACGTCCCGCGGATCAACCCGTTTCGGCACAGCACCGATCACGAGCCCGCTCTGCAGCTCGGAAGGTACATCCTTCATACTGTGGACTGCCAGATCTGTCTGTTTATCAAGCAAAGATTGTTCAATCTCTTTGACGAACAACCCCTTGCCTCCTACTTTAGACAGCGTAACGTCCAGGATCACGTCCCCTTTGGTCACAATTTCTTCTACGACAAAATCGACGGTAGGGTCAAACTGTTTCAAGTGTTCAATGACCCAGTTTGTCTGCGTAAGCGCCAGCTTGCTTCTGCGGCTTCCAACTTTCCACTGTTTCATCATCGTTGCCTCCCTGTCCTCCGTCATCGGTCTGAGCTTCTGCAAGTAAAGCCTCTGCCATCCGATATCGGTGTTCGTCAGAAGCATGCAGATACACGTCGCCAAGCAATCGGCGAAAGATTTGTTTTCGCACTCCGGGGTCATCTACTTGCGCGAGCACGCGCTGTCTCATCTCGGCGAGGAAGTCGACATACCCGGTATACTCGGTCCCAAACTCACCCTCCAACCGTTGTTTGATCTTTCGGGCGAGACTGGGACTGGCACCAGAGGTGGAGACTGCTATAGCCAGCTTTCCCCGCCGGACGACAGACGGAACGGTGAAAGTGCACAAATCAGGCCGATCGACGACATTGATCCAGCCGCCACAGTCTGTGACGGCCCGGTGGACGGCAAGGTTCACGTCCGGACGATCTGTAGCCGCGATGACCAGTGCGTAACTGCGCACATCCTGGCCGTTGTAGGTAGTCTGGTGCCATTGGAGCTGTCCCTGAGCGGCCCACTCTACCACCTGCGGGTCAGCTTCGGGTGAGATTACGGTTACGGCTGCGCCTGCCGCAAGAAGCGACTCGATTTTGCGTACAGCCACTTCCCCTGCACCGACCACCAAACAGGTGCGTTTTGTAAGATCCAACATCAGCGGGTACTGCTTTCTCATCAGGTCATCCCCTCTTGATTACAACCATTGGTGAAATTTTGAGAAGTCAGTAGACAGCACGTTTAATAACAGGATGGAAAAGGCAGCCAGATTCCATACCGCCAACTTTCGCCCCTGCCATTTCTCTGCGCTCCGTTTGTACAGCAGAATCGAGTACGCCAACAGCACCAGCAGCGACATCCATACTTTTGGGTCCAACCAGAAGCTGTTGCCGTGTACCAGATAGGCCCAGATGGCACCCAAAATCATCGCCAGAAACAGCATCGGCACGCCAACCATGTTCATCCTGTGTGAAAACAGTTCCATTTTACCAAGGCTGGGCAGGCGACGCAGCAGCGGAGACCACTTTTTCTGCTTCAGCATGTTGTGCTGCAGCAGGAACATCACGGACAAGATCAGCGACAGAGAGAAGGCGGCGTAGCTCAGAATCGCAATCGTGATATGGATGAACAGCAGTTCGGAAACGATCACCTTCATCTGAGCCAGTGGCGTGGTCTCGGGAAAGAACATCGACAAGACGAGCACGACAAAGCCGATTACGTTGACAAAGAAAACCAGTAGGTCAATCCGGAAAAAGTAGTTGATCACCAATGAGACCGTTGCCAATACCCATGAATAAAAAAAGAGCGTCTCAAACAACGTCAGCACCGGAAAGTACTCTTTCGCGGCCATCTGTGAGACGAAAAAAGCGGTTTGCAGCAACCAAACGACAGCCAGCAGGCCAAAAGCGATCAGATTGGCTTTCCGGTTGCGCAGCAAAAAATCGTTAAAGTAAAAGAGGACACTCGCCGCATAGAGAAAGATCGTCAAATCGTAGATCCATCTCGCATCTGCCATCTGTCGTCCCCTCTCTTTCCATCGCTAAACTCGTATGTGTCTACTCTCTGGAATGAGCGGCCATCACTTTCTCTTTGACCCCTGCCGCGTGCTTCTTCTCTTCCTCCCAGTCGGCCTCTTGGCGGCGGCGTTCGATAATCTCTTCCAACGCGAAGATGGTCGAGAACATCTCCAGCACCTCGTCGCCGCGTTTTTGCACAGCCAGTTCTTTGAGACGAACGACAGGGTCGTGCAGCAGTTGATTGATAATCCCTCGTGTATGTTTGCGGATAATGTGCCGTTCCCGCTCCGTCAAATCAGGCAGCTTGTTTTCAATCTTGCGCATCGCGTCGCCATGGATCACAAACGCTTTTTCACGCAAAGCAGAGATTAACGGAACGACCCCCAGCGTATTGAGCCAGTTTTGGAAGGCCACCACTTCTTCGCTGATCATCCCGGTGATGCGCTCTGCTTCCCGGGAGCGCTCCTCTAGGTTGCTCTCCACAATCCCCTCCAGATCGTCGATATCATAGAGATAGACGTTATCCAGATCATGCAGGCGCGGATCGAGATCGCGGGGCACGGCGATGTCGACCATAAACAGCGGACGATGTTTGCGCTGCTTCATGATCGGCCTCAGTTGTTCATAGGTGACCACGTAGCCAGAGGCTCCCGTGGAACTGATCACGATGTCAGCTTCCAACAGGGCTTCCGCCAGGTGGTCCATCGTACAGGCGTCTCCTTGAAACTTACGGGCCAGCAGCTGCGCCCGCTCCAGCGTCCGGTTCGCCACCCGAACCTGAGACACACCGTTGGCATGCAGGTGTTTTGCCGTCAGTTCACTCATTTTGCCGGCACCCAGGATCAGCACCGACTTATCTTCAAACGTGCCAAAAATTTTCTTGCCCAATTCAATCGCCGCGTAGCTGACGGAGACGGCGTTTTGTCCGATGCCGGTTTCCGTGTGGGCCCGCTTGGCCAGCGTAATCGCCTGCTGGAACAGCGTATTAAAGACTGTACCCGTCGTCTGGTGCTTCTGCGCCAGGAAGAAGGCATCACGTACCTGACCGAGAATCTGGGTCTCCCCCATCACCATCGAATCAAGCCCGCAGGTGACGCGGAACAGATGTTCAATCGCCTCATCGTTTTCCTTCATATAGATATGCTCCTGAAACGAATCGCGATCAACGCCGAACCACTCAGCGAGGAAGTTGCGTGTATAGAAACGGCCTGTGTGCAGTTGGTCGCAAACGATGTAGATCTCCGTACGGTTGCAAGTTCCGAGAATGACGCATTCCACCACGCTCTTCGTCTGGGAGAGAAGATGAAGAGCCCGTGGAGTACTGTCGTCGCTAAACGTAAACTTTTCGCGGATTTCGACAGGAGCCGTTTTGTAGTTAAGGCCAAGTGTCAAGATTTCCATAGTCTTCCTCCCAGTTGCCACGTGCTTTTGACTCTATGAAATGCACTATTATTATAACATTATGTCCCAGCGGGAGTCGTTTAAAATGTGAAAAGTTTATTAACAGGGCTGACGATCAACGCCAGCCCAGGATTTTGTCGAAAGACAAGACAGTGGATGAACAAAGCAAGCGTCAACGGTGGCTCAGACACATCCATGTCAGGAAGAGGGATGGCCCGCAAAGAATCCAGCGAGATCAACCCCCAGCCCTTCTGCTACCCGTGTACCGTATTCGGCATCCGCGCGGTAAAAGTTGCAGATCTGGCGAAGCTGGATCTGTGGGTCTACATCCTTTAGGTCATGGACCAGATTCTCGATCAGTCGATTCCGTTCCTCAGGCGTAAAGCGTCGGTACAGCTCACCAGCCTGCGTAAAGTCATCCGTCTTCTCAATCGTCTGACGCGTAGTATGCCCCGTTAGCTTCGCGCTGCTTTCCGCATAGGCAGGCGCTTCTGCTGGAGAATCGTCACGGCTGTTCGGTTCGTAATTGTACGGAGATGGATCTGCCTTCACCGTCATCAAGCCGTCTCGCTGATGATTTCGCACCGGCGCAAACGGGCAGTTGACCGGAATCTGCAGGTAGTTGGGGCCTAACCGGTGGCGCTGCGTATCTGGATAGGAGAACAGACGCCCCTGCAGCAGTTTGTCCTCTGACGGTTCGATTCCCGGCACGACTGCGCTTGGGGAGAACGCAGATTGTTCTACTTCCGCAAAGTAGTTGAGCGGATTGCGGTTTAGGGTCATGGTTCCCACATGTACCAGCGGCAGGACATCTTCTGGCCATACTTTTGTCGGGTCGAGCGGATCAAACGGAAAATCGTCTATCTTTTCCGGCTCAAGGATTTGCACATACAGATCCCAGCGCGGGAAATCTCCACGTTCAATCGCCTCATACAGGTCGCTGGTAGCGTGGTTGAAGTCATCCGCGCCGATCTCTCTCGCTTCAGCAGCTGTCAGATTTTTCACTCCCTGCTGCGGTTTCCAGTGATATTTGACATAGACTACCTCACCTGCGGTGTTGATCCACTTGAAGGCATGGACACTGGAACCTTCCATCTGCCGGTAATTGGCCGGGATGCCGTAATCGGAGAAGACCCAGGTCAGCATGTGAGTAGACTCCGGCGAGTGCGACATGAAGTCCCAATAGTGGTTCGGCGTCTGGACATTGGTGTGCGGCGCAGGTTTCAGTGAATGAACCATGTCCGGAAACTTCATCGCATCGCGGATGAAAAACACAGGTAGATTGTTGCCCACCAGATCGTAGTTCCCCTCTTCGGTATAGAACTTGACGGCAAAACCGCGTGGGTCCCGCAAGGTCTCTGGAGAGTGGCCTCCGTGGATCACGGTTGAAAAGCGGACGAATACAGGGGTTTCAATGGCCGGATCCTGCAAGAAAGCTGCTCGCGTGTATGTGCTCATGCTCTGGACGGGTTTAAACACACCGAATGCTCCGGCCCCCCGGGCGTGAACCACGCGTTCCGGAATGCGCTCACGGTCGAAGTGGGCTAACTTTTCAAGCAAATGGTAATCTTCCAGCAGCGTAGGGCCACGGCGTCCGGCGGTTTTGGAGTGTTGGTTATCCGCGACAGGAGCCCCCTGGTTTGTGGTCAGAATGTTCTTTTTCTCCATGATGATCACCTCTGCGTGTTCTTTGTCTTTTTGATAATAAGAGTAAAATTATATTTGAAATCATTTTATAATTATTATCAAAAAGGATTATTTTTAATTTAACACAGTGTTTCGATTCCCTCAAGTGTTTTTTTAGAGCTGAATGACTGGAGCAAAAAGCTCTAGCGAGATGATGTATCTGATCGAAAAAAGTGACGATCACATAAAAAAAGACTGCTCCACAAGGTATGAATCCACCTGTGGAACAGCCTTAGGATCAAAGTTACTCCTTCCTTCGCTTCAGCAAGTAGCCACTCGCTGGAAACGCTTCGTTGCCGACGAGTCGGCCTTCCATACGCTCGACAACGATAAACCCCTCTGATAAGTACAGTTGCAGTGCGGGTCGATTTCCTTCCAAGACGTTGCTATGAAAAACGGGACCTGCGTTTGCGATCGCATGGCGCAGCAGGTTCCTGCCGACTCCTTTGCGGTAATAAAGCGGATCAACATAGAGCCAAGTTAGTTCTTCGTCATCGTAGGCGACGAAGCCTACCACCAACCCATTCAATTCTGCAACATCGAGTCTTCCTTCAAATAAGCCTTCCGTCTCCGCAGTTTGCTGCAAAGACAAGAAAGCTTCTGTTCCTACCGTCAAGCGCAACTCATCAAGCCGAGATGAGTCGTGAATCTCGCACAGCCGCTGCCAATCTTCAGGCTTATAGGAACGAATGTTCATGATCTTTCCTCCTATCCCCGTAAATCGTTCACTAGCTAGGTCTATCCATCTGGGAGGTCGCCTCTTGTTCTGATTTACTATATATTAGTAAGATTGATAAAATGCTTGGCAAACATGTTTTTGTTTGACTTCAGAGGAGGAATCGATCATAGAGAACCTGGGTGCGGCGAAAAAAATAGTATCTGTCGTCATCGCCTCCATTATCTCGATCATGACCTGGGGAATGCAGTTCTCGTTCTACCTCCCGCTGCTGTTTGTCTACAGCTTTGTGGTGGTAAACTGCTTCCTCATCTTCTCCTTGCCGATCTCGCTGATGACGGATTATATCACGCAGTCATTCAAGCGAGTTGGCTGGCTGTTCTCTGGACTCTTCCAGGTCGGATTGACATTGGTTGTGATTTTCCCCTTGTGTCTGCTGTTTTACTTTGCCGTCGGCTCTTTTGATCCTTGGGAATTGCAGGGATTGTCTGACCTACTGTCTCAGTACAGAATCATACTCTTATCGATTCTCTTCAACGCTGCTTTGTTCTGTCCATCGACCTAGTTTTGAGAGTTCTATACAGGGTGTGGAAAGGTCAATAACGGAATCGGCCCACAATCTCATCTAGCGATTGCGACTTGTCGGCCAACGTATTGGCATCGTCCGCCAGCGTGCGTATCTGCCCGCTCTGCTCCTCAACCGAGCTGGCTGCCGTTCCCACCGCTTCGGTGAACTGACTGGCGATCAACTCCACTTCTCTCATCGTCTGCTGAATGGCTCCGCAGTGCTCCAGGATGTGACCAATTCGTTCGCCATTGTCGACGGACTGGTCCTGAAGCGAACTGATTACCACCTGCAGGGCGCGAATGGCCTCCCCCGCCTGGTTGACATGGCCGGTTGCCGCATGCAGTTCCTGCAGATTCTGCTCGGCTCCGTCAGCCGCTTCCGAGGCTTCTGTGCGAATCCCTTCAATACCGGACAGGATCGATTCTGCGAACGCAGCTGTCTCTTCCGCCAGTTTTCTCACTTCATTGGCTACAACGGCAAATCCTCTCCCCTGTTCACCTGTACGGGCTGCCTCGATAGAAGCATTGAGCGCCAACGTGTTGGTCTGCCGGGCAATACGGGTAATCGCCGATACCTGTTCGCCGATCTGGTCGGCTCCAGCTGCCAGTGAACGGATGCGTTCGGTAGAGCGTCCCATCGCCTGCTCCACCTGTGTGACCTGTCGTGCCGCCGCTCCCACTGCTCCTGTACCGCGATGGGTGGCATCAGCGGCTGCTTCGCTTACATTGATTGCTTCTGCGATCGCTGCCTGCATCTCGTCAAGCATGGTCAACATCAATTCCATACGTCTGATTGCCTGATGGACCCCATCCGCCTGCTTGTCCGCTCCCGTACGAAACTGTTCCATCATGCCGCTCAGCTCATCAAATGTCTCCGACAGTTCTTCTGCTTGTGCAGCCTGCACCTGACTTACCTCACGAGTGGTTGTTGACGTGGCCGCTATCTCCTGAATGATCGTTCTGATGCCCAACACAATCTTGTTCAGTTCAAATCCCATCTGATGAAACTGGTCACGGGATCGCGTCTCAATCCTCGACTGCAAGTTGCCCGCCGAGATATCACGCGCCATTCGGTGCCACTCCATCAGTCGCGTTCGCACAAACCGATACAGCCAGCCACCCGCAAGCAGTGCCATACAGAGAGAACTGCCGCCCAACAACAGCAGCATCTCTATGCTCAACTCCGCTGTCACCCCGACTGTAAGCGCTGTCAATACAGGCAGCAGGACAACGCCCCAGATGACCGGGCCGAGAAAGGGACGATGCAACACCATACCAAGCCGCAGCACATAGGAGTGGTTTCCCTGACGGATAATCGGATAGGCAGCATCAATCAGCCACTCGCCTGTGTTGCGGGGATACAGCTGCAGCAGCAGTTCGTCAGCTTTCGCCGACCGCTGACCCACTTCATCCTCAAACAGCATGCCCTCACGCAGTCGGTTGGTGTGCAGGACGCCGCGACCTTCTTCATTGACAATGACAAAGTATTCATGCTCTTTCAGTTCTTCGTCCAACAACTTCCTGATTTCTTCCCGCTGTCCGGACAGGTCAAGACTTCCAGCCAAGATCGCCGCTATCTGTTCTGCTACCTTGCGCACCTTGGCACCGGCACGACGGGCTCGTCTCGTGCGAAGCATGGTTGGGTTCATCAAACTCCCCCTTTTTCCCCTGTTGAATATATCAAAATATTGCCACTTCTTATTTCCAGTATACCTTATTTTTGCAATCAGGTAATATGTATAGATAGAAAACGTGCAATCGTCTGAATACGCAGAAAAGAGGAACCGACATGAACAAGTCTTACGCGGCGGATCTCACTTTGTTTGCTATTGCCTTTGTCTGGGGCGCCACATTCGTCATTGTCCAAAATGCAATTGCTTTTCTTGATCCCAACATGTTTAACGCAGTCCGCTTTGCGATTGCTGCCTTCTTTCTGACGGTTGTCTTGCTGATCGTATCACGCAACCTGCGTTCCATCTTCTCCTGGAAGCTGGTTGCAGCAGGCGTATTTATCGGGTTTTGGCTGTTTGGCGGTTACGCCTTGCAAACTGTAGGGCTTTTGTATACATCACCGTCCAAGGCAGGCTTTATCACCGGATTGTCCGTCGTCTTGGTTCCGCTCTTTTCCTATCTGATACTTAGAGATGCGATCAAGTGGCCGGCAGTCGTTGGAGTCGTGCTTGCTGTTGGCGGCCTCTACCTGCTTGCCTTTACCGGCACGCTAAGTCTCAATCTGGGCGATCTGTTGGTGTTTGGCTGCGCAGTCTGTTTTGCCCTGCAAATTGTCTTTACCGGCAAATATGCGCCTCATTATGAGGCACTCCCCTTGGCGATTGTCCAGTTGTGGGTCGTATCCGTGCTTAGCTTGCTTTACGCCCTTTTCTTTGAAAACTGGCAGCAGGCACTGGTTCTGGAAACATACCTGCACGCCGATGTCTTCTGGGGTCTGTTGATTACCTCGATTTTTGCCACCGCGTTCGCCTTCCTCGCTCAGACAGCACTGCAAAAGAAGACGTCAGCGACCCGTGTAGCCCTGATCTTCGCGCTGGAGCCGGTCTTTGCCGCACTCACAGCTTATCTGTGGATTGATGAGGTGCTGACTGCGAAGCAATTGCTCGGCTGTGTGCTCATCTTCAGCGGCATGATTCTGGCGGAGCTGCCCATCAGTACTTGGCTGGCTTCATGGAAACGGGCAAAACTGGCCCGCTCACAGTCTAAACAATAAAAAAACCCGGCAGTCGCCGAGTCTATGGGGTCAGTCCCCTGGCCCCTCAATGGATGAGGGGCTCAGATTGCAGACAAACTCCCTCGCTGAACGAACAGCAGAGGGCGTTTGTTTAATAATTTGATGAAAATACCGAAGGTGTTTTGATCCTTCACCTTTTGGCGACCTGATTTCCATAGCCAGGTCGCCATTTTTTTTAAGTTCATGGCAGCGAAAACAAGCATCGCCTGCATCGTGACCTTCTCCAGTCCTCGTAAGGTCGTCCAACGCATGCCATGCTTTTCCTTCATATCAGCGAATACACGTTCAATCGTTTCTTTCCGTTGGCTATAGATCTGTTTGTTTTCCTCGGTATGCCGGAGGTGGTCTACCTCTTCGAGGTAATCAGCCCAGATGTGGCGACTCACTCTCTTTGTGTAGTCTTTACTTTCCGTGCATTGTTTCAAAAACGGACAACTTCGGCAAACTTGAGAATTTGATCGATAGATACGGTACCCATCCTTGTTTGTTGTCTCATATGTTAAGATTTGCTCGTTCGGGCAGATGTAGCAGTCGAAATATTCATCATACACATATTCGTACTTTTTAAAAAAACCTTCTTTGGTGCGTGGTCTTGTGTAGGGCATAACGGGGCGAATCTGGTCATCAATCAGTGTTTTACTGATGTAAGGCGTCTTGTATCCGGAGTCCACCGCCACAGCCTGAGGTTGTTCGAACGTCTGTCGCACTTGATTCAAAACATCCTCAAAAACCTGACTGTCATGCACATTGCCTGGCGTTACCTTTGCGCCAAGCACAAATCCATTTCGATCACATGCCGTATGAAAACTATAGGCAAATACACGTTCCTTTTCCCCCTTTACAAACAATCCGCAATCCGGGTCAGTTGTGCTGACCTTCACCTCCTTCTTCGAAGTTTCTGTCTTTTTTTCAAGGGGCTTCTTTCCATGTGCAATACGATCCTGATTGATTTCTTCGTCCAGTAGCTCTTGATATTTCTTGGCTTGTTCTTCAACGATTTCTTTCACGTATTTATGCTTATTCGCACTGGCTTTTACATGCGTAGCATCGATGAAAAGCACGTCAGGCTTCACGAATCCATGATGTACCGCCTCTTCCAATATTCGAAGGAAGATCGACTCGAAGAGTTGAGTATTCCGAAAACGGCGAACATAGTTCTTGCCTAGGGTCGTGAAATGGGGAATGGGCTGACTGAAGTCATAGCCAATGAACCACCGATAGGCAACATTGGTTTCGATCTCTTTAATCGTTTGCCGCATGGAACGAATACCAAAAAGATATTGGATGAGAGCAATTTTGACTAAGACTACAGGGTCAACACTGGGTCTGCCGTTGTCATGACAGTAGAGGCTTTCCACTAAGTCATAGATGAATGAAAAGTCGATTGCATTTTCGATTTTTCGTACGAGATGATCTTTTGGCACCAACTCATCTAACGAGAATGCAGATATCTGATAACGGCCTTCGGCCTGTTGCTTATTAAGCATAATGCCACCTCCAAAAATAACTATTGAAAACGTAACATGTTCTATATTCAACAAAAAAGCCTGCAGACCCTGTTCCTTACGGAACTTTGTCTACAGGCTGGGCCCCTCAATGGATGAGGGGCTCCTATTATTTATCCAGCCGTTCCTCACGGATATCTCCGAGAGCAAGCGCCTCTCTGATCTCCGTCGGCTCACCTGCGGACAGGGGCCGGTTTACTTCTACGATAGGCGGAGTCTCATTGTACGACTCAGTGATTCCTTCCGTCGGACTCATTTCCTCCGGCGTTCCCACATCCTGCATCGCCGGTGGAAATCGATTCTCCCGATCCTGCATCACAGTCACTTCCCTCCTTTGTCAACCTGCCGTGAGACGAACTGCGGCGCAACATGCGTGTCACGACAGAGTCTTCTCATACATAACTAGGTTCCCGCTCCATGATGCTGCCTTGAGCTTTTACTGTGCCAACATGACGCTCCAGTCCTTTAATCCGTTCCACCATACTGTGGTCAAGGATCTTGATCAATTCCACCAGCAGACGGATCGAATGTTCAAGATCATCCCGGTGTACGATCGACACGTGGCTGTGAATATAGCGGGCCGCGACACTTACGACCATGGTGGGAACGCCGCGGTTTGCCGTGTGGATTTTTCCGGCATCGGTTCCTCCACCCGGCATCAGGTCGATTTGATATGGGATGCGATGTTTTCTTGCCGTCTCAATCACCAGGTCACGCAGATTGAGATGGGGAATCATGCTGGTATCGTAAAAACCGAGCAGTGGCCCAGCTCCCAAGCGGGAATGACCTTCTTTCTGGTTCATCCCGGGAGTATCTCCCGCAACGCCTACATCGAGGGCAAAAGCAATATCTGGTGCAATCGTGTTGGCTAACGTCTGGGCACCGCGCAGACCTACTTCTTCCTGCACCGTCGCTCCAGCATATACCGTGTTGGGATGATCCTCCTGTCTCAATCTCTCCATTACCTTTAACGCTACGTAGCATCCCGCCCGGTTATCCCATGCCTTACCCAGCAGCAGACGCGGATTGGGCAGCACTTCAAACGGGCAGACCGGGACGATCGGATCACCCACTTCTACACCAAAGGCTTCTGCTTCTTCCCGGCTTGAGGCGCCGATGTCCACAAACATCGTATCGATATCGAGCACGTTTTTTCGCTCTTGAATCGATAGGACGTGTGGTGCTTTGGAGCCGGTCACCCCTGTCAGATCGCCCTTGCGCGAGAGGACCTTCACACGCTGTGCCAGAACCACGTGCCCCCACCAACCGCCCAATGGCTGCATACGCAAAAAGCCGTCTTTTGTAATATGGCTGACCATAAAAGCTACTTCGTCCATGTGCCCTGCGAGCAGGATCTTAGGCCCTTGTTCTCCCATCCTGCCAACAATACTACCCAGATTGTCGCTGATCACATGTGCGGTATGCCGCTCGATTTGCCCACGCATCAGGTTGTGGATGCGCACTTCAAAACCGGGCGGACCTGCCGTTTCCGTTAATTCCTTCATTAACAGCAGATCGTTATCCATGGTCTCATCCCTCCTGTGTGTAGGATGACCATGATTCAGGAATGATATGTCTAAAGAGGATTAGGTTCGCTTCGTCGCCTCCTGCAGCACGGCACCTACGAACAGCCTCATGACGTCTCCACAAACCTTGGCCGGCAAACGTTCCGTTTTTCTCATCCACCGCTTTAACCGGAGCAGATGAACGGCTGCATGCACCGTTCTTCCCTTCATCCCTTCCTCGATCAGCGCTGTAGCGACAAGTCCCACCTTGGCCCAATGCCAATATTTTTCCAGCCAACGGCGCATTTCCCGAGCCAGCTTCCGGTTCTGCATCCCGTCAAGCAAACGAATCGCATTTTGCTCCATCTCCGCGAAAACCTGCTTTAATCGGTTCACTGCCTCGCCGCGATCACCGTACAAAAAACGGTAGCGAAACTGCTGCAGCGTCTCCATCAGTACGGGCGATTCCCGATCGTTTAAAAATGAACTGCGCACATTGTCGGCAAACTGCATGAAGGCCTCCGCATCCGCTTCACCCACCACCTGCACGATTGCGCAACGCCACGACTGTTCCGGATCGTACTGTTTTGGATCTGCCAGGTAATCGGCGATCGTCAGCAACGGGATTTTGGAGCTTTCTGCCATTTGCATCGCATTGGAGACGTAACCTGCAGCGTAGCGGTACAACATGGGGTCGCGGTGCAGAAGCGGACCGATATGCAGTTCATCGGACATCGCCAAGTCGTTGACTGGATAGTTGTCCCAGTATAAGGGACGTCGGAGGGACTCCTGTTCAAAATAGCGGGCATCCCCTTCTGTCAAAAAAGGAGAGCAGACAAAGCGTCCTGTCCAAAAGACGGGTACCTCCTGCGGAAGATGTCGGCTGAGATAGGTGATGTAAGGTTCACTGCCCAACCCATGGTATTGGGTTGGGCAGATTATCAGGTTGGGATCATCCATCCACTGTTGAAGGGTATGCCACAAGCGCTGGGTGAGATGCACCTGTGCTTCTGCCAGATGGTCGAATCGTGTGCTATCGTTAGGGTGCATTAACGCGAGTGGGATATCATCAAACAGCAGCGCGAAATGACGACACCCCCGCTCATACATCACACGGTACTTCCCGACCAGAAGGTTGAAATGAGCGTCACTGGCATATTCCAACTGCAGTCCGGGACTCACACAATAAAAAAACATCAGTCCACATTGATTTGCTTGTTCCACCAACTGCCGCAGTTGTTCCAACTGCTCCGGCGGATGCGGATCCATCCAGCGCTCCCGTAGATACGGATCATCTTTTGGCGAGTAGAAGTAGCTGTTAAAGCGATGATTGGCCAGAAATGCGATCATGTCCAGCCGCTCTTGATGTGTCCACGGCTTCCCATAAAATCCTTCGATAACACCGCGAAGCGGAAAGCACTCGGTGCTGCTCATGCTTCTTCCTCCCGAAACAGCCTTCTGTTGATTTCCGACCACAGCTCATCGCGTCCCTGTCCGGTCTCGGCGGAAAAGATGATGATCGTATCATCTCCCCGCAGCCGAAGGTCCTGGCGGATTACTTTGGTGTGCTGCAACCAACGGCCTCGAGCGATTTTATCCCCTTTAGTAGCGACAATAACGGTCGGCAGACCAATCTGCTTGCACCAGTCATACATCGCAATATCGTCTTTACTCGGTGGATGACGGATATCGACCAATTGAATCACAAGCTTCAACTCTTCACGGCCTGTCAGGTATGTCTCAATCATCTTGCCCCATTGGGACTTGATTGATTTGGAGACCTTGGCGTAGCCATATCCGGGGAAATCCACAAAGTAGAGTTCCCCATTGATCCGAAAATAGTTGAGCGTCTGGGTCTTGCCCGGTCTGGAACTGGTTCTGGCTAGTGACTTGCGGTTCAACATCTTGTTAATCAGAGACGATTTGCCCACATTGGAGCGGCCTACGAGCGCTACCTCGGGAAGACCGTCCGTTGGATACTGTTTGGGGGCAACCGCACTGATCACAAACTCTGCGGATAATACTTTCATCTTACTTCACCAGATCATTCTTCACGAGTGCGTGACGTAACACCTCATCGAGGTGCTCTACCGTAATCAACTTCAACTCGTTTCGTATACTTTCCGGGATGTCATCGATATCTTTCTCGTTATCTTTGGGCAGGATCACCGTTGTCAATCCGGCCCTGTGGGCAGATAGCGCCTTTTCCTTGAGACCGCCGATCGGCAGCACCCGTCCACGCAGCGTGATTTCACCCGTCATGCCCACTTCTTTGCGTACAGGGATAGAGGTGAGCGCTGATATGAGTGCTGTCGCCATGGTAATCCCTGCAGATGGACCGTCTTTGGGAATCGCACCCTCCGGCACATGGATGTGAATATCATTCTTTTCGTGGAAATCCGGGTCGATGTTCCAATCATTGGCTCGGGAGCGGATGTAGCTAAATGCTGCCTGCGCCGACTCTTTCATCACGTCTCCAAGCTGACCGGTTAGTGTTAGCTTGCCTTTTCCCGGAAACAGGCTAACTTCTACATTTAGCGTATCACCGCCTGTTTCCGTCCAGGCCAATCCGGTAACGCTGCCTACCTGGTTTTCTGCCTCGGCTAAACCATAGCGGTATTTCGGCTTGCCAAGCAGACCCTCCACCGTTTTGGGGGTGACGACGACTCGCTTCTTCTCACCTGAGACGATTAACTTGGCTGCTTTGCGGCAGAGATTGGCTACTTCACGGTTGAGATTGCGAACGCCCGCTTCCCGCGTGTAGTGACGGATTACTTTGAGCAGCGCTTCCTCATTTACCTGCAGTTTATCTTTGCCCAGTCCATGGTCTTCCATTTGCTTGGGCAGCAGGTACCCTTGTGCGATCTTCAGTTTCTCTACTTCCGTATAGCCAGAGATGTAGATCGTCTCCATCCGATCCAGCAGGGGCCGCGGAATCGTGTGCAGGGTATTGGCCGTAGTGATAAACATCACGTTGGTCAGATCGTATGTCTCTTCTATGTAATGATCGCTGAACTTGTCGTTCTGGTTGGGATCAAGTACCTCCAGCAGCGCCGAAGCGGGGTCGCCGCGGAAATCGGAAGCAAGCTTGTCGATCTCATCCAGCAAAAAGACGGGGTTTACGGTACCGGCTGTCTTCATCCCTTGAATGATCCGGCCAGGCATCGCTCCCACGTACGTACGGCGATGACCACGAATCTCCGCTTCATCACGCACGCCCCCCCAACGAGACTCGCACGAATTCGCGTTCCATCGCGCGGGCGATCGAGCGAGCCAACGAGGTTTTGCCGACTCCGGGCGGTCCTACCAGACAAAGGATCGGCCCCCGCATCTTGTTGACCAGCTTCTGGACGGCCAAGTATTCCAGCACCCGCTCCTTTGGCTTTTCCAATCCGTAATGATCTTCGTCGAGCACTTTTTCCGCGTGGCTGATATCGAGATTGTCGATCGTCTTGCGCGTCCACGGCAATGCCAACAGGGTATCGATATAAGTACGGATCACACTGCCTTCTGCCGAAGTAGACGGCATTTTTTCCAGACGTTCCAGTTCCTTTTCAATCTTGCTGCGGATTCTCTCCGGCATATCCGACTTGTCCAGTTGGGCGCGAAGTTCTTCCACTTCACCGGCGCGTCCTTCCTTATCACCCAGCTCTTTTTGGATGGCCTTCATTTGTTCGCGCAGATAGTATTCTTTTTGTGTCTTCTCCATTTGCTTCTTGACACGCTGGCTGATCTTGCGTTCCAGTTCCAGCACTTCCCGTTCGTTGTTGAGGATGTTGAGCAGACGCTCCAGACGCTGCTGCACCTCAATCGTCTCCAGGATTTCCTGCTTGTCTTTCATCTTCAGCGGCAGGTGGGACGCGATAACATCAGCGAGCCGACCCGGATCATCAATATCGCTGACGGAGGTAAACGTTTCTGGCGAAATTTTTTTGGACAGTTTGATGTACTGCTCAAAATGTTGAAGAACGGTACGCATCAGTGCTTCCACTTCATTATCGTCTGATTTGACCTCATCCAGATAGGTAATGGAAACCTGAAAGTAGTCGTCCTGGCGAATAAACTCATTAATCTTAGCCCGCTGCAGTCCTTCGACGAGAACGCGAATCGTTCCGTTCGGGAGTTTCAACATCTGCTTGACGCGTGCTACTGTTCCTACCTTGTAAATCTGTTCTGCATCCGGTTCTTCGATCTGTACTTCTTCTTGTGTGGCCAATAAGATTTTGTTGTCATCCACCATCGCGCTCTCGAGAGCCTTAATCGATTTCTCTCGGCCTACATCCAGGTGGAGTACCATGCTTGGGTAGACGAGCAAGCCCCGAAGCGGCAGCAACGGGATTTCTCGTTTCGTCGATTCACCCATGGCCAAGCACCTCCCCAATCCTCTTGTCAATAGCACTTTCCTAGAAAGTAAGACGTTTTTGTACAATTTTAGCGTAAACCAAAAGCGATGTCTAATACCGCATACAGTTTCCCGCACACTACATGGGCAGCGTAGGAGATGCCAACTCATCCGGCTGGACAGGAATGGCGAACGGTTCTGCTGCCGGTTCCTCGTTTTTCTCCTCTTCGTGCAGGACAGCCAGATTGATCGCTTCCTGAACGGTTTTGACCGGAATCACTTCGATTCCTTCCATGTTCTCGAAGATCGATTGCCAATTTTCTTCGGGAATCAGCACTCGGGCAGCCCCTGCCTGTTTCGCCGCCTCCACTTTGGATACGACTCCGCCAACCGGTTTTACCTTTCCATGAATGCTCACTTCACCCGTGATGGCAACCAGATTGTCAACCTGTTTCTCACAAATCGCGGAGTAGATGGCCACCGCAATCGTGACGCCTGCGGACGGTCCGTCCACCGGGATACCTCCGGGGAAGTTGATGTGCAGGTCGTAGTCGTACGGCTTCACACCGATTCGATGCAAGACAGTCAGTACATTTTCAATCGATCCCTTGGCCGTTGACTTGCGGCGAATCGTACGGCTTCGCCCGCCCAGTTCCTCTTCTTCCACCAAACCGGTCATGGTCGCCCGACCGGTGCCAGGCATCTTGGCCGGAGTCGCCGTCACCTCGATTTCCATCACCACACCCATGTTGGGACCGTAAACGGCAAGGCCGTTAACCAGTCCAATCTGCGGTTGCTGGTGAACCTGTTTCTCCTGGCGCGGCGATTTCTGACTGCTGTGCACCACCCACTCTACATCGGAAGCCTGAATCGTGCGTCGTTCTTCCGTCAAGGCAATGCCGGAAGCGATCTGCAGGGTATTGATCGCCTCCCGACCATTCGTCGCATACCGCTCGATGACCTGCACCGACTCTGGCAGCAGTTCCACGTCCATCTTGCTGGCCGCGGTGCGCACAATGCTGCCGATCTCAGCAGGCTTCAAGGGGCGGAAAAAAATCTCCAGACAGCGGGAACGAAGCGCCGGAGGGATCTCTTCAGGAGTGCGTGTGGTGGCTCCCACCAGGCGAAAATCAGCTGGAAGTCCTTGTTGAAAGATCTCGTGAATGTGAGTGGGGATTTGCGAATTTTCCTCGCTGTAATAGGCGCTTTCCAGCATCACCCGACGGTCTTCCAGCACTTTTAACAGTTTATTCATCTGGATCGGATGAAGCTCCCCGATTTCATCCAGGAACAGCACCCCGCCGTGTGCCTTGGTTACTGCTCCCGGTTTAGGCTGGGGGACACCCGCTTGGCCGAGGGCCCCTGCACCCTGGTAGATCGGATCGTGGACAGAACCAATCAGCGGGTCAGCAATGCCTCGCTCATCAAAACGGGCAATCGTCGCGTCAATCTCCACAAATTTGGCATCGTTCTTAAAGGGGGAAAGCGGGTTTTTTTTCGCCTCTTCCAGTACGACCCGTGCGGCCGCGGTTTTGCCTACCCCAGGGGGGCCATAGATGATCACATGCTGTGGATTGGGACCGCAAAGCGCCGCTCTCAGTGCTCGCAATCCGTCCTCCTGACCGACAATCTCGTCCAGCTTGGCCGGACGCGTCTTCTCCGAAAGTGGTTCGGTCAAGACGACCATGCGCATCTTGCGCAACTGATCCACTTCTTTTCTCGATTCTCGATCCACCGAGTTTTTACTGCTCCGCTGCGTTTTTAACAAATTCCAAAAGTAGGTGCCGATAATGATACCGACCACCACTTCAATTCCTGCAATCACCATCGTTGTATAGCCCATTATTCATCATCCCTCCCAACCCGCTCTGCGTGTGTTCGCTATTGTGTAGTATTGCCTGAGGGAGGAGGGAGTAAACGAAGAAAGCCACCCTCGAAAGGATGGCGTATGAAATAGGTTCCGACATTCGGAGTGCCTATGACGAGATCAGGCGGTTTCACCGTGCAGGAGGTTGCCGTCTTTGTTGGTTAGTCTCGGACTGACCCGATCACGCACCGTCTCTTCCGTGATCAGACACTTCTCCACGTCTTCTCTCGACGGCAATTCATACATCATGTCAAGCATGATCTGCTCGATGATCGCCCGCAGGCCCCGGGCGCCGGTATTCCGTTTGATCGCCTCTTTGGCAATTTGTGTAAGTGCTCCCGGTTCGAACTCCAACTCTACCCCGTCGAGACTGAGCAGTTTTTGATACTGTTTCACAAGTGCGTTCTTTGGTTCCGTCAGAATGCGCACCAGTGTCTCCTCGTCCAGTGGCTCCAGTGTGGCCAATACCGGCAGACGACCGACGAACTCGGGAATCAACCCGTATTTCAACAAGTCTTCAGGCAGTACGTACTTCAGGTATTCACCTGGTTTCAGATCGCCTTTCACACCGTCTGTGGCCAAATCGGCGCCAAATCCGATTACCTTTTTGCCAATGCGGCGTTTGATGATCTGCTCGATTCCGTCAAAAGCGCCACCGCAGATAAACAGAATGTTGGACGTATCGATTTGAATAAACTCCTGGTGTGGGTGTTTCCGTCCACCCTGCGGAGGCACACTTGCAACGGTACCTTCCAGGATTTTCAACAGCGCCTGTTGCACCCCTTCACCGGAAACGTCACGAGTAATCGATGGATTTTCCGACTTGCGAGCCACCTTGTCGATCTCATCAATGTAAATGATCCCTTTTTCGGCCCGTTCCACATCATAATCAGCCGCTTGGATGAGCTTGAGCAAGATGTTTTCCACGTCTTCCCCGACGTAACCGGCTTCCGTGAGCGATGTGGCATCCGCAATCGCGAACGGTACGTTGAGAATGCGCGCAAGCGTCTGTGCAAGCAGAGTCTTTCCGCTCCCGGTCGGTCCGATCAGCACAATATTGGATTTTTGCAGTTCCACATCTTCGATCTTCGCGCCGGAGTTAATTCGTTTATAATGGTTGTAAACCGCAACCGACAGTGATTTTTTCGCCATCTCCTGACCGATTACGTAATCGTCAAGAATATGACGGATCTCCACCGGTTTCGGGATTTCCTTCAGATCGATTTCTTCTTCGCCGCCCAACTCTTCCTGAACGATCTCGTTGCACAGTTCAATGCACTCGTCGCAAATGTATACGCCCGGACCTGCAACAAGCTTCCGGACCTGCTCCTGCGACTTGCCGCAGAAAGAACATTTGAGCTGGCCCTTGTCATCGTTAAATTTAAACATCACTCATCACCTCTCGTCAGGACAATTCCTTGCGAACAATCACGTCGTCGATCAACCCGTACTGCTTTGCCTCCTCAGCACTCATAAAGCGATCACGGTCGGTATCTTGTTCTACGCGTTCGTAGGGCTGGCCGGTTCTCTCCGCCAAGATTTCGTTTAACTGACGCTTGGTTTTTAAGATCCAGTCGGCATGAATCCGGATGTCCTCCGCCTGGCCGCGAACGCCCCCCAGCGGCTGGTGAATCATCACTTCGCTGTTTGGCAACCCGTATCGCTTTCCTTTTGCACCGCCTGCCAGCAAGACCGCTCCCATGCTGGCAGCCATTCCGATGCAAATAGTAGACACATCTGGTTTGATAAACTGCATCGTGTCGTAAATCGCCATCCCGGCTGTGACGGAGCCGCCAGGAGAATTTATGTACAGACTAATATCTTTTTCGGGGTCTTCAGCAGTCAGAAAAAGCAGCTGAGCGACGACCAGGTTGGCCACATCGTCATCGATCGCCGTTCCCAAAAAAATGATCCGGTCTTTCAGCAGTCGCGAGTAGATGTCATATGCCCGTTCGCCGCGGTTGGTTTGCTCGATTACCATAGGAATCAACATACAGATGAACCTCCTCTACCTGTTTGCCCACTGTTCCTACAGATCCACTACCTCGATTGAACTACTTCGGGTTTGCCGACGCAAGTGTACGGAAAGGGACGCTTGGAAAAACAAGGCACGAATAGAGTGTTCGTGCCTTGTGCTTAGATTATGCGGTTACTTTGCTTTCTGCAACCAGGAAATCTACCGTTTTGCGCGTTTGAATGTCGCGGTATAGCCCGGCGAGACCATCCTGTGCGGTGAAGAGCTTGCGCAGTTCCTCCGCAGGACGATTGTACATCTCGGACAGTTTGTTCAACTCTTCCGTCACGTCTTCTTCGGTTGTCTGGATCTCTTCCGCCTTGGCGATTGCATCCAGCGTCAGCGAGGTGCGAACGCGGTTGGTCGCATCATCGAGGAACTGATCGCGCAGTTGGCTTTCATCCATCCCGGAGAATTGGTAGTAGAGCTCGATATCCATCCCTTGGTACTGCAAACGCTGTGCGAACTCATTCACCATGTGGTCCAGTTCGTGTTCGATCATCACTTGGGGAATATCGATTTCCGCATTCTCCGATGCTTTCAACACCAACTGTTCACGAACGTAAGTCTCTTTCTCGCGACTAGCTTTTTCCTCCAGGTTTTTCTTCACGTCTGCCTTCAATTCTTCCAGTGTGTCAAACTCGCTCACATCTTTGGCAAACTCGTCGTCCAACTCCGGCAGGTTTTTCCGCTTGATTTCGTTCACTTTCACCTGAAACAGCGCTTCTTTGCCGGCCAGGTTGGGGGAGTGGTACTCCTCCGGGAAGGTGACGGTGATCTCCTTCTCTTCACCCTGCTTCATCCCGACAAGTTGATCTTCGAAGCCGGCGATAAACGTACCGGAACCTACTTCCAACGAGTAGTTTTCCGCTTTTCCGCCTTCGAATGCCACGCCGTCTTGGAAACCTTCGAAGTCGATCAGCACCATGTCACCCTGCTCGATACCGCCGTCTTCCACTACGTACAGCTCGGCATGACGCTGCTGCATCTGCTTCAGCTCAGCTTCCACATCTTCATCCGTCACGGTGAAATCTTTCGGTTCGATCTCCAGGCCTTTGTACTCACCCAGTTTTACCTCAGGCTTAACTGTAACGGTCGCCTTAAATACCAGCTTTTCACCTTTTCCCATCTGTTCGACATCCACTTCCGGGCGGTCAACCGGTTCGATCCCCGTCTCGCGAACAGCTTGTCCATACGCCTCAGGAAGCAGGATATCCAGCGCATCCTGGTACAGTGATTCTACACCAAAACGCGCTTCAAAAATCTTGCGCGGAATTTTGCCTTTGCGAAAACCTGGAACGTTTACCTTTTTAACAACCTTTTTAAATGCCTGATCCAGAGCGTGGTCTACCTGTTCGGCTTCCACCTCAACCGTGAGGACCCCCTGGTTATTCTCTACCTTTTCCCATTTTGCAGCCACGTAAACTTCTCCCTCCTAGATTGTATCCAAGAAGATTGCCCGCTTAGGGCCAATCTATAGGTAGCAATACGATGATGTTCATAACCACTATAGTATATCAACATGCTTACAGAATTTCAAGAACTCAACGACGAAGGGTAAAACGCCCTCCCCGATCGGTCACAGGTTCACCGTGATGATTGAAAAAACGGACTTCCACCTCTACCTGATCGCTGTCGTAGGCGAGCTGTTCCAGACAGGCATACGTCGGAACATCATAGCCGCGTGGAAGCTGCAGACTGCCCGGATTCAAAAAGAGAACCCCGCGTTCCTCCGTGCACAACGGAAAGTGGGAATGACCGAACAAGACGACATTGGCCCCCACTTCTTCCGCTCGGTAGTGAAGTTTCATCAGCGAGCTTTTCACATCGTATAGATGACCGTGAGTCTGGTAAATCTTTAGCTGATGCCAATGGGTGGTCAGCTCAAGCGGCACTCCCCGGTCTGTATCGCAATTGCCGCGGACCAACCGCATGCTTGAAAACGGCTCCCTCCCTTTATCGATACAAAAATCGCCACAGTGAAAGATGGCTTCTGGTCGGTGTCTCTCTACTGTCTGTTTTACTTCATAGACCAGTCCATGGGTATCGCTGACAATCAACGCGCTCATCGGATCGCCTCCTCCAGCTTTTGCAGCAAATTTTGCATCGCCTGGGCCCGGTGGCTGATCCTGTTTTTCTCGTCCGGTTCCAACTGCGCCATGGTACACATCCGCTGCGGCAGGAAAAACACCGGATCGTAGCCAAAGCCACCGTCACCTGCAGGTTCGTGCACGATGACCCCTTCGCACTGGCCGCTGGCCACAATCGGAGCTTGGCCGGGCTCGACGTACGCCAGCACACAGCGGAAGCGAGCGGTGCGCTTGGACAGCGACACATCTTTCAGTTCGGACAATAGTTTTCGCCAGTTCTCTTCATCACTGGCGCGCTCCCCCGCATACCGTGCCGAGTAGACACCCGGCGCCCCCTTGAGGGCATCCACTTCTAGACCCGAATCGTCGCCAATCGCAGGCAGTCCGAGGTAGTTGGCGATCGTCGTCGCTTTTTTGATCGCATTTGCCTCAAACGAATCCCCGTCTTCCACCACTTCTGGTGCATCCGGATACGCTGCCACACTAACCGTTTCCCAGCCGAGTCGGGCAAACAGCTTGTCAAACTCCCGCACTTTACCCTGATTGCGTGTGGCTAATACGATCCGTTTGCCTTCCATCCGATCAGACACGGTTTTCCTCCGTTAGCTCAGCGGAATCGCTCGGCTGCTTCGCTCCATCCGGCGTCTGCGATGCAGACTGCGACCCGTCTGCTTTCTCAACCGCACCTAGCATGGGCAGCTCGCCCAGTGTCTCTCGCTGCAAGTGGATTAACTCCATAACTCCTTTTTCAGCCAATGCGAGCAATGCCTGCAGTTGGTCCGCGCCAAACGGCGCTTCCTCGCCAGTCCCTTGCAGTTCCACGTACTTGCCTGAGCCGGTCATCACGATATTCATATCCACGATTGCGGACGAATCTTCTATGTAGTTTAGATCGAGGACAGCTTCGCCGTCGATGATGCCAACGGATGTAGCAGCTAGAAAATCAGTGATCGGCAGTTGTTTCCACACCCCGGATTGGACCAGTTTGTTCATCGCGTCCACCATCGCGACAAATGCGCCGGTGATGGAAGCCGTCCGTGTTCCCCCATCTGCCTGGATTACGTCACAATCGAGCCAAATGGTCCGCTCTCCCATCGCCTCTAGGTGGACGACCGAGCGCAGGGCACGGCCAATCAGCCGCTGAATCTCCATCGTACGTCCGCCAACCTTGCCTTTTGACGACTCCCGAGTATTGCGGGTCTCGGTCGCCCGGGGCAGCATCGCGTACTCAGCCGTCACCCAACCTTTGCCTGCTCCTCTCATAAAGGGGGGCACGCGTTCCTCCAGCGTGGCTGTACAAATCACTTTGGTATCGCCAACCTCAATCAGGCAAGACCCTTCCGCATGCTTGATAAAGTCGCGTGTGATCGTAATCGAACGCAACTGATCGTTTGCTCGTCCATCGACTCTCATACAAGTTCCTCCTAGAATCTGTTTCATGCCCCGAACACTCTACACAGTGATGGCTACTTTTGCCATTATAACAAGGCAGGTTCTCTTGTGCCACTACCTTCCCACACCTAGCTTGCCCGATGAAAAGAGGACATAGTAGCCAAACCCTGACATCAACCGCAGTTCTAACGTAAAAACAAAAACCACGCCATTCCGGCGTGGCGGGCAATCTTGCCTCTCTGTAGGTGGCAACAGCGTAAGCGGCGGGGACAGGGGACCATCTCCCCCCACACCTCCCCATTGTCGACAGTCTAAGTCACGCCACTAACGTTGGCACTCCGTCAAAATGCGAATGAGTTAATCTCCATCGGACGCACAACCGGCTTGCTGAAATCGTATGAACCAGCAGTAGTAAGCGGCTTGCCTTCCACCATCACCTGTACCTTGTTTGCCCCTGTGTTTTCCGTGAGCGACAATACCAGTGACTGCATCGCTTCCGGATTGGCCTCTTTTCCATTGTTATACTTGAGCACATCATCGCTCAGATTGACTACCACCGTCTCATCCTGCTTCTCAACACTGATTACCTCTGTCGTGCCAAGCAGTGAGCTGAACAGCGGGGAACCTTCCTTAGGCCCTCTGATCAATTCTTCTACGACCGCCCTGGCCACATCGTCGGTCTCCGGTATCAGGCGCGTCACCGGGACATAGTAGGTGCGTTCCTGATCAAGCTGACCTTGAAAGTAGACCGTCACGGCACTCGTCCTTCCCGGAGTGGCCCCTTCAGCCAATTCCAGATTGATCCCGGTCGACTGATTCAGCGCGGTAATCGGTGTTTTGTTGACTGGCATCTCTGACAGCGGAGTGCCGTTTACCCAAATCTCCACGTTTTCGATCGAATCGAACTGAGTGAGCGCTCTCGTAATGGCGTGCAGGATCTCCTCTTCTTGCTCAGGTGCGTACTTGGTAAACTCGGGAGAGAAGTCTACTGTGACCGTGCCCTCCAAGATATTTGCCCCAAGCACATTGGTTCCCTCCGGTAATATCGCAGCAAACCCCTGTGGCAGCAGTTCTTCGACCGGTCCACCTTTTACCATGTAACTGAGCACCTGTTTGGCCGGACCATCCGTCTGAGGAAGCGGCAATGTGACCGGGACGACATAGTCATTGGCATCCAGCAGGTAGACCGTTCGATTAATGGTCTGCGAGGTCTCCTGGTCATCCGTCCCCGACGCATCAGGATCAGTGATGCCACTGTCGATCGCATCGCTTGCGTCGATCTCTACGCCGCCGTCCTCGGTAAGCGGTGGTGGATCTATACTGGTTCGCGTCTCCTCTTCCGGGCCGAACAACCCGCAACCTGTAAGCAGAACGGTACTGATTCCAAGCACGGCAGTCATAACTCCGATGCGCCGTAGTACCATAGTTTCCCAACCTCCTCGACACACTTTGTACTACATGTATACGAGCAGGGCTTGGGTTTATGCGTACATTGTCCGAAAGAAACGTACAAACTGCCCAAATCATCAAAAGCGATTGACAGAATCCGTCGCTGCTTACTTCACTTGATAAATCGTATCGAGTGATTTCGTTTCAACGTCAATCTCGAATCCCATCCATTCTTCACCGATCTGTCGAAACAGGTGTGCATCACCGCTGGTATAAAACTGGTGCCGTACCCTGCTCTGGCCCTGATCGGCGTAGAGTTGGTGAAGGGAGAGCAGCGCACTCAATTCACGTGCCGTCTCTTCCGCTGAGCTGATCAACGTCACGTCACTGCCGATTGCCTGCTCGATCAGCGGAGCCAGGAGCGGATAGTGGGTACAGCCCAGGATCAGCGTATCCAATTCTTCATGTGTAAGCGGAGCAATTACTTGCTCCACAATTTGCCGTGCTTCCGGCGTGTGATATCGGCCGCTTTCCACCAAAGTGACAAAAGGCGGACAAGCCATGCCCATCGTGTACAAATCTGGTTTCAGCCGCTGCAGCACTCGTTCGTACGCTCCCGCCCGAACCGTCATCTCTGTGCCGATGATGCCGATTCGTCCCGTCTTTGAAGCGGAAATCGCTGCTCTGGCACCCGGCTCGATCACACCGATGACCGGAACCGCCGTTCGGCTCCGCACCTCTTCCAACACGACGGCAGCCGCCGTGTTGCAGGCGATCACCAACGCTTTCACAGGGTATTGCAATACAAACTGTACCATTTGATTGGTAAACATCCTGATTTCGTCCGCAGGCCTCGATCCATACGGACATCGTGCATTGTCGCCAAAATAGATAATCTGTTCCCGTGGCAATTGACGTATCACTTCACGCGCTACCGTTAGTCCGCCGACGCCAGAGTCTATAATGCCGATTGCTTGCGGTTTGCTCATGTCTGGGAGTCTCCTTTGTTTGAAAGGGATAAGTCGGTGCTATTACCATATGCGGACTCAGATAGCCACGCAACTTTATTTTAGCAGGCGTTCCTCCCGACAGCACCCCTTCTCTCTTCACAGCCCCGTATCGTACTACCCTCTCTGGCGAGGTCAGAACCCTTGCTGGGCGTTTCTCATATAGTGGGAAGGGAATGAGAAAAACTTAGTTTCGCGAACTGACAACTTTCCGAGTGTACAGGAGAGAAGGAGGAATCGTGTTGAGACATGAGATTCAGCAGTTAATCGACTGGAGTCAATGGGGAATGCAGTGGGTAGAATACCTGCGGCGCAAGTTTCCTTCCCAGGATATAGAACGAGATCTGGCCGGATTTACCGACGCATTTATGGAGATAGGCAAAAAAGCAAGCATGCTCCGCAAAAAAGGAGATCCCAAGACTGAGATTACCCGTCTTACGACGCAAGCAGAGGAGATCCAGCAGCGCTTTCATCAGCTGCTGCGGCAGATCCAGAACAGCCAATCCGAGCCATCGCACCAAATGCTCCCTGTTTCCAATCAAGTGCGTCAGCCAGTGCCAATCAATCGACCCGTTCCCATCGGCGCGCACAAACTGCCGCCGCTGCCTTACGATTACGATGCTCTTGAGCCGCATATCGACGCGGAAACGATGCGGATCCATCACGATATCCTGCATCGCAATTACGTTGAGGGTTTGAATAAAGCCGAAACCATGATGGCTGAAGCCAGAACAACCAACAATTTTGACCTCATCAAGCACTGGGAGCGGGAAGCTGCTTTTAACGGTGCCGGACATTACTTGCACACGATATTTTGGCAGGTGATGCATCCGAACGGAGGCGGCACGCCACAAGGTGAACTTGCCGAGCAAATCATTCGTGACTTCGGTTCGTTTGATGCTTTCAAGCGCCATTTCTCCAAAGCCGCTGAAAAAGTGGAGGGAGGCGGGTGGGCCTTGTTTGTCTGGTCGCCGCGCGCCCAACGAACAACGATCCTGCAGGCAGAAAAGCATCAAAACCTCAGCCAGTGGGAATCGATTCCGCTGCTCGTCCTCGACGTCTGGGAGCACTCCTACTTCCTCAAGTATCAAAGCCAGCGGTCAAAATATATTGAAGCCTGGTGGAATGTCGTCAACTGGCCCCACGTCCAGGATCGGTACCTGCAGGCGAGACGACTTCGCTGGCAGCCTTACTAAAATGGGACAGGTGACACTTCGCTCGCAAAACGACGGGCGGAGTGTCACCTTTTCCCGCACGGTAGAGACGTTTCTTGCGGCAGCACATGGATTGTCCAGCAAATCCTAAGTCCGGCTCTCACCCTCTCATCAGGTTGTACGAGCCAATGGTAAGGGCAAGCTCTGCAGCCGTGCAGGCCTATTTCAGGAGCGACAGTAGGTTATGGCACTTGAAACATTTTTCTTAGATGATAGGATTTTGCGGATCTGTTAATCATGTTATAATTTACCATGTACAATAGACTCGGCTCCTCGAGGACAGTCGGCTCATCCCCGTGCGAAAGGGGGTGACGCCATGACAGTGTACGAGGCATTAAGTCTGATGCTTGCGTTTGGGACACTGATCGCACTCCTGTTCTCGACCAAAAAGAAGTGACCTCCCCTGCCACTGATTAAGCCGGGAGGTCACTCGCCTGCACTTACGAGCCGTCCCGTCCGTGGAACGACTATTGTACAGGCCCGACAGGTGTTGCCCCACCTGTCGGTCTTTATTATGTGTATACCCTGTTGTTGCTGTTCATAACCATTGTTGTGTCATCACAAAAACGATTCTATCACATCAAATCCAAAATATCGATAAATTTTGTATGATTTGACTCCATTCGCTGCATCAAAATACCTAGCTGCCTGTACCCGTCCCTTCCTTTTGACAAGGATGAGCAAGAGCAGAAACAGATGCGGCCCAATGGACCGCTCTTCGCTCATCCTCGTCCCAGCAACAGCATTTGCTGCAAGACGCGGGCTACCCCTTGCTCGTCATTCGACAGTGTGATCACATCAGCCTCCTGTTTCAGACGCGTACTGGCATTGCCCATCGCAACACCTACGGCGGCAGCGGTTACCATCTCAAGGTCATTTTGCTCATTGCCAATCGCCATGATCTGTACCCAGGTAAGCCCCATCAACGGTAAAAGCTTGCCAATGCCGATACTTTTATTCACGCCCTTGTGGACGATCTCGATGCCCCGCGGAGAGTCCCGAATCATGCTAAAAATCGCCGTCCAGTGCTGGAAGCGATGATAGAGTTGGTCAATCCGCTCCGGTTCATCGATGATCACGATCTTCATCGGCGCAACGTCGATCCGTGAGAGCTGGCCCACCCCCACTTCCGTATAGTCTACCTGATGAATGGCCGAAAAACGGATCGTTTCCTCTGTCGCCGCCTGGACGTACAAATGATCATCTACATACACCTTGACATAGCAGCCCATTGCTTCTGCTTCTCGCAAAAACATTTGGGCTTTGGTGAGGGGCAGTGGTCTTTTCCAGAGCGGCTGCTCCTCACCTGGTCGGGCAACAAATGCACCGTTATAGGCAACGATAGGGATCTCTAGTCCGACCTGTTCGGCAATCATTGCCGTCGATCGATAGGTCCTGCCGCTGGCCAGTACAACCTGTATGCCGGCCTTCCTCACCGCTTGCAGCGTATCGACCGTATCCTGATGCAGTTGGCTATCCCGGTCCAGCAATGTACCGTCAATATCGATGGCAACCAGCTTGATGTCCTTATTGTTCATCCATGATCACCGTCAACCAACAGTCGCTCCAGACAGGCAATGGCTTCTCGTTCATCGGGACCGTCGGCTGCTATCACAACTTCGTCTCCCTTTTTCACCGCCAGCGACATGATCCCGACAATGCTTTTCCCGTTGACTGACTTGCCCCCGTTGCTGATGGAAATCTCGCCTGTAAACGAAGTGGCCTTCTGTGCAAATGCAGCGGCAGGTCGGGCGTGCAGCCCCTGTTCCAGTTGGACGACAATCTTTTTCTCTATCATGTCGATCACCACTCCCATCCATCAAACGTATCTTTCTTACGATATGGCCCGCAGCAACTGACGAATATCCTCTATCCGTGTCAATCCAGTAGATTTGTCAACAATAGCCGTATAGACATGCGGAATCACTTGTTCCATACCATTTTCCAGACACACCTGTACGACCTGGCCGATCGTCTGTACATCAATCCCGCCTGTTGGCTCAAAGATGCGGATCTGGTGACGGACAGCAGCCTTTACCATCTCAACCACTTCGTCCAGCCTGTCAACACCGTTGATCGGATAAAATTTGACCGAAGGGATGCCCATCTCCGCCAGCATCGCACACGCTGCGTCACAAGATATCGGATCGGGATAAGCCTGACTTTGCGGACCGGTGGAAACGATCACGTTACCTGGTGTGCCGCTGGGAGTAATCAGGGCATTCACGATCGTCTGAGCGCTCCCAACACTCTGCAATCGGGCCAGCGTATAGCCGGCAGCAGGAAATACCTGATTAACATGCTCCGGCTTGGTTCGTTCGGCCACCTCCGCCACTTTCGCCCATTGACTGGGATCACCTGCCCCCAAGCCTACTGAGACCGGGATCTTGGCCTGCTGATATTGACGTACGACGTCAACAGCCGCTTCGACGGTTGGGTACGGCTTCACCATCAGTCCGATCAATACGTTGCCCTCTGTCTCCTCTACAATCGCTTTCGCATTCTCTACATCCCTGGCAAGTACGTTCAGTCTCACCTGTTGCTTTCTCTCTGTCACTGGTTTTTCTCCTCTCCTGGATTGGCGAAAATCGCTCTGATCCGCTCCAGAATGATCTGTTCCTGGTCTTGGAACAAGGGGCGCGGATCGATGTTGATCACCCCTAGGTTGGCATAGTGATTGCGGGTATAGATAGCGGGATTGCCAGCCTCCAGTCGGCGGATCACCGCATACGCATCTATCCCGGCCACTTCTCTGTCTATGGTGAGTTGTGCCCGGTAGATGGGGCGACCTGCCTCATCCTGAATCACACGGGCGCTCACACCAGACAGCTCGTTGATTCTCTCCGCCAGCCACTCCATCCGTTTTCGTTGCTGCTCGGCCTCCGCTTCGGTGCGGTCGTATCGGGCTAGGGCAGCCAGTAGACCGATGATCGCTTCCTTCCCTACTTTCATAGCGCGGCCGATCCCCTTGTACTGGGCGCGACACGCTTCGATCAGGTTGGCTCGACCGCAGATCAGACCGGATGTCGGTCCGCCAATCGCCTTTCCCCCGCTGTAGATCACCAGATCGGCACCTGCCTGCACATAACGGGTCAGATCTTCTTCGGCGGCCGCATCGACGATCAAGGGAAGGGCGTGACGATGTGCAACGGCTAGCATCGTCTCGAGGGACTGCATCCCTTTTTGCACGGCATGATGGGATTTGATATATAGCAGGGCAACGGTTCGTTCGTTGATCGCCGCCTCGATGTGCGCTGCTTCCACCAGATTGGCGTGGCCTGCTTCCACTACCTTGCCCCCGCCCAACCGAACCATCTGTGCGACCGATCCGCCAAAGTGAACCGCATGCCCTTTTTGCACGATCACCTCATTGGCCAGTCCTTCTGATAAAGGAAGTTGCTCAATCAAGCGAAGATTGGTCCCGGCAATCACCGCAGCGGTTGAGATGGCGATCCCCGCGGCTGCGCCCAAGGTAGGACAGCCATCTTCCGCACCCGTTGCAGCGGCGATTTTTTGGCCGGCTGCTTTGATTAATGCGGCGATATCCACGTACTCCATCGCTGCTTCCCCCATCGCCTGGGCGACAGAAGGGTGGACAGCACTGGCTCCCAGTGCTGTCATCTTGCCGCTTGCATTGATCACCTGGCGCAAACCGTAGCGTTGGTAAATGTTCATCATCTGTCCCGCCTTTGTTTCAAACCTATTGGGTGGCGATAGGGAAGATCGCTCCCAGCAGCATCGCCCCGAGTATCGCTCCGCCCGCGATTGGTTTTTTGTAATAGTAGAAGACAGCCGCTCCGATTGTGGCTCCGATGCCTACCGGGATGGAAGCCATAATCGCCGAGATGACGATCAGTGGGCCAAGATAACGGCCGGCCGCATTTCCCGCTCCCATCATCACATCTGCTCCAAACGTAGAGTTGGCCGAATTGATCGTAAACTTGCGTATCAAGATAATCACGCCACCGATCAAAAGCCCCAGTCCGGCTCCTGTGAGCAGAGCGAGCGGGAACGAAGTAAGCGGAGCCGTAATTCCTGCTCCCAGCAGCATCGCCGGGATCCCGATCCCTACACCTGTCTGTAAGGAACCGCCAATGTCAAGAATCCCCACCAGCGGCCCTTCCAGGACGCGGGCAAATAAGAAGCTGGCACCAAACGCAGCTGCCGCGCCAAAACTGCCTCCCTTTAACCCTGCTTCCAGCATGGCCACGACCGCAATGTCGTTAAAGGCCCCTACACGGTAGACGTAATAGAGATGAGTCCCGGCAAAAATACCTGCCGACAAGAAAGCCACAAACAGCGGAAAAGCCCATTCGGAATACCAGAAACCTTTCGTCTGTTGATTGGTTGTTTCCATCCTTATTTCACCACCGATCCAAAGAATTTGTGCAGATCAATCAGCCATTGTGGCACGTCAACATCGATGCTGTGCAGCAGAGCCGCATCGAATCCACGGAAGAATCCACTCAGGACGAACAGCAGCACAACGGCTGTCACCATCGTTTTGGTGAGGCGATTCCAGCCGCTATCATCCACCCCTTTGCCGATCAAGATCCCTAGCACAATACCGGGTACGGCATTGCCCATGATCAGATGAGACAGACCCCCCAGCACCGTGCCCCATAATCCGGTGCGCTGTCCAGCGTCGATCGCGGCCATCCAGAAGACGATCGGCATGATCGGGTTAATCAGCCAGTTGGCTGCAGGCACCAGTACCTCGGTAGCCACCAACTGCATCGACACGGGGATCGCAGCAGCCGTAGAGTTCAGCAGTGTGACGACGACTGCACCCACAGCCGCACCGGCAAAGGCCATTTTTTTCGGGTTGTGCAGCGTCTCCTCCACGTTTTTGTTCTTGGACAGCAACACAGCAGCCGCCCAGTTGGGCAAAATCCGGTGTTCGACGTCCTGCGTCAAGGCACCGGCACCGACGACGGAAGCCCAGGAATTAAACAAAAAGCCAAGACCAAATGAAAAGTGCGAGATAGGGTCCCCGGCGCAGGCATTCAACTCGCCAAAGGTACGGAATGCCCCCATGCCCTGTACATTGGGAGCATGAAACATGCGTGCAGCACCGGCACCGACTCCGAAGCCGACTAGCGCCCCAATGATGATTGATTCGACCACAATCATGAACGTGTCCATTCTTTTCCCCCTTGTCTTCTTCTGTCTTTATCCCTGCCGCAGCAATTGCTGTACGGTTGAGACCTGATGTTCTTTCTGCTTGAATTCGATTTTGTCCAGCTCGATCAGACCGAGGCGGACTTGCACAATCGCCTTGATCTCGTACTTGATCCTCGTCCTGGGAAAGAATAGGCCGAAGAATCGCTCCGTGTACGAACTCATCACTGCCGACAGCACATCAACCTGCATCGGCTCGATACGGACGACAAGATCGGGAATCTCTCTGGCAATCGTTTTTTTGATCTGACCAAAGATCTGGTTGAACGCTGCTTCTTTCGTTTCGCCACTTCCGCTTAACGTCAAAGAGTGGATCAGCTCTTTATACACCTTTATCTCCCCTTCAACTTGATGTACTCTTCTGTCATCCGTCTGCCCAACTCTTCCGTATCCATAAAGCCGAATCCGACCACCTTGCAGCCGCTGCGCAAGGCGGATATGCCTCCATCAACGGAACGAAGTCCATATTCGACGGGATACCCGTATTTCGTCTTTGCCGTCAGGGCACCGGCTCCGCCACTCCCACAAAACGAGAGTCCGAAGTCGGCATTTTCCGCCTGCATCACGTCGCCTACTTTCATGTCGGCTCCTACACCTGGAATCACAACGGCAATACCGCCTGCTGCTTCTACACCTTTGGCGATGTTCTGTCCCTTTCCAAGGCGATCACCGATCACCACTTTTACCTTGTTTTCCATCTTCTCCTCCTCCAAGTTCTTCCTGTAGGCTTTTGGCTGTCTCAAAATGAACCGCCATCAGCATGATTTCGCTCTGGTCATAACGGCGACTGGTCTTCTCCCCGTACACGTCAAACACACGGGCGCTCAATGAGACCATCTCTGGTGCGATCTCGGCGAACAACGCATGGTCGACCGGCGGGAGCGTCTCGCCACTGTTGATCCGACGGATAAACCCCAATAAATGAACGGCTACCGCCAGCCAGCGATCGTTTGGTATCACCAGGTTTACCTGCAGTGTCTCTGCTTCCACGATGGAGAGCAGTTTTTTTAATTCTGAAATTTCCGTAAATTCTAGCTGGTTCTCTTGCGCGATCTCTGCTACTATGTTTTCCATTATCATTTGCATTTCAAAACCTTTCCCGATTTGATCGTGTACCTGGGCTCCAGCACCTGCTCTGACGTCATGGCTGCCTGTTCCGAATCGATCAGTGAGACCACCCTATCTGTGAGCTGCAAGATTGAGATGTCAGCCACCGTGCTTACCCGCAGTGTCCCCAACTCTTCACCCAGTCGCAAAACGGCAGCAGGAGCTGTCGTCGCAGCAGCCACAACCTCCTCCAACGGAAATCCGAGGGCCAGAAACTTGGTCATCGTCATCGCCAGGCTGTGTACCGGTCCGCGTATGTTTTGACAGTAGATATCGGTGCTGATCGTATACGGTACAACTCCTAATGATCTCGCTTGTCGCATGGTGGCAAAGCTGAAACTGGCTGTGCCGTGTCCGACGTCGAACAACACACCACGTTCAAGAGCAGCTTCCCCCTCAGGAATCAGCCTGCCCTCTTCATCGAGGATGCCGCCTTTTTCCCATGAAAGGCGTGTGTCACTACATCACCTGCTCCCAGCAGATCCAGGATTTCCGTCAGTTTTGGCGGTGCGTTCCCGATATGAACCATGAGCGGTACGTCTGCTAGTTGTGCGGCCTGTTTGGCTATCTTTAGCGGCTCGATGCCACTCTCTTTTACTACCGATCCGCTCATGCGGGCCTTGATCCCTCGGATCAGCGGGTTCTCGCGAATCAGGGCGGCCGTCTCAGCAGGTGCCAGTTTGCTCAGGTCGGCCAGTTCGGACAATCCCTCACAGAGCCCCGCACCTGCAATATTGAGATACGCCAGCACCTGTGTGACCGATGGCTTCACGGCTCTCTCTACAAAACCCGCAAAGGTATGAGCGCCAGCGCTACCAGCATCTACGACAGTAGTAACCCCCTGTTCCACGCCAACCTGATCGGCGCTGATCCCCAGTGGGGTTTCTCCTACGTATACATGTGTATGCAGATCAATCAATCCCGGAGTGACAAGCATCCCGTCCGCATCCAGCACCTCTCGCACTCGATCTGTCAGATGATGCTTACCCGTCTCCCGGATGCCGACGATCTTGCCATCAGCCACGGCTACATCGTACCTCCCATTTACCTGCTGCGACGGATCAATGACCCATCCATTCGTAATCACCAGGTCGATCTCCATCTCCTCTGATCATGCTCCTCTCCAGTGAAAAATATCTCAGTATGGCACTAATCTCGCTCTGCGGCAGGTGGAACGGCGTCTCCTCCAGCAGCCTTTGTAAACGATCCCGCAGCACACCGCCCTGTTCCACGCGCGTTTGTTCATCCGGATACAGATAAGGCGAGCCAAACGTAAGCCGGTTTACCATCAGCAAGATGTGCAGCACCAACCCGCTGGCAGCCTGCTCTGTCAGATGTTCACGGAATTCGTGAATGATCTTTTGACTGAGCTCAAATCCTCTGCAAATCACATCTTGTGAGATACGCTCCAGAACCGGCAAATCCCTTTCATTGAGATCCGTCCCCAGGTCGGTATATGCCGGTGTGTGTCGACGCTGTGTCTGTTGCGGATCTTCCGCCGTCTGTTCCAACTCTTTCACCAACTGCTTGATGGCTGCGATATCCTGACGGGTTGGCAGCGGGTGAACAGTGACCACCGGCAGCGATGACTGCAGCGGCAGTACGGTCACGATAATATCTACTTTTCTCGTCGCCAGGTACTTTTCTACTTCCAGGCTGGAGCACAGCCCTACCACCCGCAGCGACTTGAGCTCATTTTCCAGATACGTCTTCAAAAAACGGGATGTTCCTCTGCCCGTGCCGCAAACAACCAGCGCATTCACTTTTTTCCTCTCCTGCATGCGATCATACGCAGCCTGAAAGTGCAGGACGATGTAGGCGATGTCGGAATCAAGCAAGCGAATGCCATGTCTATGAAAAATGTGTTCACATTCTTGTTTGACCGCCGCATACATCTGGGGGTAGGAACGCTTGATGTCGTCGACAAACGGATTGGGGTCAAGCACTCCGTTTTGCAGCTTCACAATCCGGTCTGACAAGTGTGCCAGCAGATAGGCGGACAACTCCGGGTCGTCCTGAAGCGGCAGCCGCAAGCGCGAGCTAAGCAGCTCGATTAACTCTGCTGTCAGCGAGTAGAAATCCAGCAGTCTGTTTTCTCCCTCCGGCTGTTTATCAGTGGGCGGCAGGGTCGTGCCAATCAACGGCAGGCAGATAAACGATACTTCTACGTCCGGGATGTCCAGACCCATCTCCTGCCCTAGCCCGTGCAATTCTCTGCGGAACAGTTGGTAGATTTGACGTGCCCTCTCATCGCCAAGCGGTGGGTGGGACAGATGAACCGAATGCAGTCTGTGCATCCGCTGCAGCGACAGGCAGAGACGGATCATCACACTGATCAGTACTCGATCGGAAATATACGTCTCCATCTCTGTTTTCAACCTGTTGGCCAAGCGCTCCATCGACCGTCTGATCTGGATGTCATCCTCTTCTGACAATTGAAAGCGCTGAAACCACTCGCCAACCAGGAGCGGATGCTCCGACTGGAATAAAGCGGTCTGGATCAGCCGATACATTTCACTGCTGTCCAGTGAGGTCTGGATCAGATTCTCCATCGCCAGGCGCCGCTTTAATTCATCCCCCGTGATTTTAAGCCCGTGACGAGCCTTTCTCTCCAACGCAAGCCCCCAGCTTTCGACAAACGACTCCGCCTCTCTCAAGTCAGAGATCACCGTGTTGCGGCTAACCAGCAGTGTATCGGCCAGATCGCCGATTCGCAGATAGTCATCGCGGAACAACAGTTCCATCACGATGTGCTGGACCCGCTCTTTCTGATTGAGATAGACCTCTCCTGTCCCCGTCTCTGACAACAGGCAGAGCAGTTCAGCCCGCTTCTCGCTTCCTTCTTCAATCCAGATCCCTTTGTTCGGTTGAGAGTAGAGAGTGACGTTTTGCTCTTTCAACCAGAGACGAATCGCCTCCAGGTCGTACTTGATCGTTCTTTCGCTCACTTGAAACTCACGGGCAAGATCTTTGATGCGTACAGGGTGACCAGCATCGATCATCCCTTTCAACAGTTCGCGTGATCGCGAAGAAAGCATGTACACGTCCCCCCTCTCTGCGCTGTCCAAACCGATCTTTTGATTACGGCGTGTTTAACCCACATTATATGTAACCGTTTTCTCTCGGTAAAGAACGATTCTCTTCACCATCAGATGGTGCAATTTTCGCTATTCTTTGACAAAAACAAAAAACCTCCCTTCCTTTGGAAAGGAGCAGGGAGGGTGGGTGGACACGGCTCAAATTTTTAATTGTCCAAGTCGAACTAGTTCGACCACCGCCTGAGACCGGCCTTTAACCCCGAGTTTTTGCATCACATTGCTTATGTGATTACGTACTGTCTTTTCGCTGATGAAGAGTTGTCCGGCAATCTCTTTTGTCGTCTTGTCTTGGACCAAAAGCTCAAACACTTCTCTTTCGCGATTCGTCAATAACGGCTTGGTTTGGTCACTACCCTTCAATCGTGCCACCCCTCCTTGTGGGCTCTACAGGAACAAGGTTGAGGGATTACAGTCACCTTATCCTATGTTGCAGGGGTGGTGGTGGTGCCGAAGTGACAAGGATTTTAGGCTCTTGCCTTACATCCTATTCATCGATCAGCCGATGCGTTCCACTCGCTCGAGCGCTCTACAGATACGGCACGCGCTGGTAACGCTGCTTGGACCGGTCCCGCAGGCCCTTGGCCAGCAGGCTGAAAGCGATGATCGCCAGCATAAAGGCGCCTAACGGAGCGTACAGGATCCACAGGCTGTTGCTGAAGATGAAGTTGCGTGCCTGTCCGATCAGCCCCGCCCATTCATGTGTAACTGAATGGTACAGCATAGGGTCGAACTGCATGATGGTACCGCCGACGAACAAGTTAAACAGGCCCAGCTGCCCCATAAGCGTCATCACGGCAATCACTTCCATGACAAACACGAGCATGATCTCTTCCCGCAGCTGAGGCAGGATGTGGTGCAGGACGAGCCTGTTACGGCCTGCTCCTAGCGAAACGGCGGCCAGCACGAACGGCATCTCTTTCACCTGTTCCGTTTTTTGGCGGATCGAGGAGACAACGCTGGGGGTACCCAGGATGGTCACGATGACTACGAACAAACCGATCAATTCGCTCACAGAGAGTTCAGAGTTGAAGTTGATTCCCAGCAGCAGAAAATAGACGGGCAACACGATCGGAATGTGGCTCCAGGCGTTTTCAACTCCCAGCCACCACCCCTGTCTTCGCTCTGCCATCCCTAAATAAAGCCCGAACAACGTGCCAATCAGAATTCTGAGAAATGCGATCAGCAAGGTGACGAGCATGGTGTAACGGGCCCCGTGCAGAAGCAGCGTGAGGATGTCGTACCCCCACTTATCCGTCCCCAGCCAGTGAGCGGACGACGGCGGCATTGGCGTCTTGATCAGTACCTCTTTGCCATCAATGATCTCGGTACGAACGTTCTCCTGGTATGTGATGTCATAAGGTGCCAGATAGGGGCCGAACAGCGCAAGCAAGATCAACATCAGCACCATCAGCCCACCGATCCATAGCGACAGCGGATATTTTCCCCTATTCATAGACAAGCCCCCGTTCAAACACGTAGAGAATCAAGCGGATTGACAGGTAGACCACTGTGGAGAGAACCAGCAGGATAAACAGCCCGATCGCTACCGCATTAAACTGATACCCTCCAAAGATAAAGCGTGTCACACCCACCACATTGAGCAGATATTCCACCATGAACAGGTTGGCCAAGGAGACGGAAATCGCTTTTTTCAGATCGGCGATCAGAAAGGGCTTGATGTTCTTAAAGACGTGGTGCAGATTGATATGCCAGACGTTTAGGCCTTTCGCCAGGGCGGTGCGGATGTAATCCTCGGCGCTCGTCTGGTAGTACTTGAGTGTAACCAGTTTGAGCAGATACAAGGTTGGACCCAGGGAAAGAACCAGCACCGGAAACCAGAACGATTTGTTTTCACTAAACGGAGAGAGCGTAACCAGCCGAATCCCGGTCCACTTGTAAAAGGAGATGGCTAGTGTGAGAGCAAACAGAACCTGGACAAAATCTGGAATCGTCGACATCACATCAAAGAAACGCTGCACGATTCTGACTGGCCCAAACCGATGGAGAAAGATCCCGAACACGATACTAATGCCCACAGCGATCAACATACTGGAAAACAGCAGGAAAAAGGAGTTCTCCGCATACCTCCAGATATCCTCAGCGATCTCTCGTTCGTTCTCCCCTAGATAATAGGTACCCAGCGAACCACTGGAGATGTCTTCCAGCAGCTTCACCGTATGAATCACAAAACTCTCCGGTTGGATCGTAATCGCTTCGCCCCTGATCCCAATCATCAGCGGCGCCCCCGCCACTGTCAGGACGAGCAAAAAGATGACAACCAGTTGCAGAAGTGAGCGCAACAACGACAAGACCCCCTAGTTTGTCTCTTTTTGTATTTTGACTATTCATACACATTTCGCTATTCCAAAAGATACTACAATCAACAAAAGATTTGCCAGTCGTTAAAATTTATTTTATTTTTCTTTATTATCTTTGGCCTTTACAAATAGATAAACCGTCAGGGAAAAGCCCTGACGGTCCTATTGTTTGTCCGAATTCAAACTCGGTTTATTCCGCTTCAAAATACGTTACAAGTTCATCGAGCAGCAGATTGGCCGCCAATACGCCTCCAGCAGTGTTCCAGATCACTTCGTCCACTTGATACACTTTGTTGGTTTTGGATACATTCAGGTTCTGCCACAGTGGATCTTTCATCCATTCGTTTTTGTATTCAGCGGCAGCTTTTGTCTCGTCGTAATCAGACACCCAATAAAACAAGATATCGCCATCCATATCGCGGATGCGCTCCTTCGATATTACCTCCATAAATTCATCTTTATCTTGGGAAGCGGGACGTGCAAAGCCGATTTGATCCAGCAGCACACCGGCGAACGTATCTTTCATGTACAAACGCACTTTGCCGGGCAGGAAACGAACCAACGAGACTTTGCTCTTTGTTTTGTCACCCATCCTGAGCTTCGCCTGTTCAACTTTTTGGTCAAACTCACGCAGGATGTTATCGCCTTCCTCTTTTTTGTTAAGAGCTTCGGCGTAGAGACGAAAGTTCACTTTCCAATCACCGGCCAAATCTTCCGAGAAGACAGTTGGCGCCATGCTGGACAGTTGGGAATAAACTTTCTCATGAAGCACCTTGTTGCCCAGAATCAAGTCGGGCTTCAAGCTGGCGATCAGCTCCATATTTGGCTGTGTTTCATCACCCAATACCTCTACGCCCTGCATTCGGTCTTTGATGTGATCGTGCCAGGGGTCGCCCAATCCTGATTGCACTGCTCCCACTGGTTTGACACCAAGTGCGAGCAAAGCTTCCGTTCCCTCACTGGTCAGGACGACAACCTTTTGAGGTGTTCCACTAAGTTTTGTCTCCCCCATCGCGTGTTTGACAGTTCTCTCTTCACCGGCAGGCGGCATACTCTCCGCTGTCAGTTTATCGTTTGACTCAGCAGGTGTGTGTTCGGTAGCAGAATGGTGCTGTACCGTTGATTCCGTTCCGCCGCAGCCTGTCAACAGCAGCAGTAACATAATCAAGCAAATCATCGTTGCTTGAACTCCTAAAAAGCGTTTCTTGTTCAACATGAAAAATTCTCCTCCCAAGTTTATTGCCTTATTAATTGAAATTGATTATCATTTGCAACAATAATGTTATGGGGTAGACTCACACTGTCAAGCAAATATTGTTTTTTCAAATAAAAAAACCCTGACCGGTGACAGGTTATTGTTCACCGATCAGGGAAACCACTGTTCCTTTTCTCATATTAAGGTAAGCTCAGTTGATGACAAGCACCTGAACCTCCATTTGCCCCATTTCTCCTAGTGTGAGGGGAATGCTGAGCGCTTTCCCGCTGAAAGTGGGAGGAGCTGATTCGTCGACCAGTATCGGTGGTGAGATGTCGATCTGCACTCCGCGGCTGTACAGGAGTGTGCTGGCGTTCCCAGAGATCATGTTGCCTAGTTCGGAGATGGCGCTTTTGCCCATCTCATCTAGATCAGCGATCGGAAATCCGCCCATCATCGCCGAAACGATCTTCAGAGCTACTTCTCTGTGAATCCCGAACAGGACGTCACCGGAGAATTGGCCGACCAAACCTACCATGATCCAGACGTGATCTTCGCGAAGGGAGACTTCTTTCAACTCCAGCTCTCCGCGCAGCGTCGCAACGTTGCATACCTGTTCAATCACCGTTGCCGCTGATTCGAGAAACGGGGTAATGTATTCCGTCTTCATGTTACGCTTTCTCTCCCCTCCACAGCCTCATTGACCGTTCACCGATTTTGCTTACCAGCACCAGGTAGATCGGGACACCACGAAACAACGAAGCCAATCGCTGGTCTGGCTGTACCGTATAGATGGCATCCACACGACGCAGATCGAGAATCGGCACACCCACTTCCCTAACGCTGAGCTGCCAAAAAGGGGCTTCCAGCGTCTGAAAGGCAAAGACCGTGTCCCCATACGCGAAGCACTCCTCGACACAACGATGCGGCGGATAATCGTCAGCCGCTTCCAACAGATGGACAGGCTCCAGCCCAAACTGTTGAAGCAGATGACGCCGATCCGCAAGCTGCTCGTCTCTCTTCGCTGATACGCTCCTGCGAGCTGATAATATCGGAAAATGTTTGTATACATATTCCCTGTCTATTCCATGATAAAACATCCTTTTCTCCCAATCTTTCCTGTGAGTCGTTTTCCCCTGTCTATTGCGAGCGACCTTCCTGCTTCTGTTTGCCGACCACACTGGCCTCGACCCGACGTTCTCGGCGCAATGAATCGGTGGCCGTCACTGACAATTTTGCTTTGCCCAGTGCAACCTCCTGGAGGACACAACGGAACTCCCCACGGTCATTTACATCAGCGGCCAGTCGATTGTCACCGTAGACAATCTGTAGCCCAATCGGTGCCTGCCCGACGACCCGCCCGGTGATCACAAGGCTCTCGCCTGCCGCAGCCTCGTATTCGGTCCGCCCAAGATCGATCGACAATGGTTTTGCCTGCTCCGCCTTGTATTCAATGCGTTGCTCATCATGAAACAACACCAGTGTGCCAGACGATCCATCTAGATAAGCGTGCAGAGCAAGTGCAGTCAGATTACCTGCTTCATCTCTCCCCTCCAACAGGATCTTATTATCTCCCTGCTGCAGGGCAACAGGCTGGTGAAAGCTTCGCTCCACTGGAAGCTCCAACTGCTCTTCTTCCCAACTGGCGATCATTTGGCCGTTTACGCTGACATTCCCCTTGAACGTTTTGTCCCGATATTGAAATCTGAGAGGCAGCACAGCTTGCCTAGTGTTGGGATCGAACAGGACTTCCTCGGTCCCGTCATTTGTGAGCAGCAATTCCGGGGGGGTCTGATCGATGATGATCCGTTGCGTAAACTGGCGGTTATTGCCGTACAGGTCGGTTGCGCTGTAGGTGATATAGTGGAGCCCTTCCGACAGGCGCAAAATCGTTTCAAACTGCCCATCCCCCTCCACCGGGACCGGTTGTTTGTGAATCGACAGTTTCACCCGGTCTACCATATCCTCACCTACGATTCGCCCATGAATCGCCACCTCCGGCTGGTCGCTTACCACCACCTGCTCAAACAGATCGTCAGGAAACTGAATGTACGGAGGGGTCACATCACTTTGTCCGGTGACGGGAACAACTGTGATATTGCCGGCATAATCGTACGCCACCAACGTAATGGTCTTATGCGGTTGACTGATAAGTGTGCTATCTACGGAAGCGGAAAACGGACCGCCCACTTTCAATCCGTCCACATAGAGCAGATAGCCCTGCACATCCTTATCCTTGGCGCTCCATCGAATCCGATTGCCGTCAAGCGATGCACTGACACGCGGACTCTGCCTGTCTACCTTCACCGGCAGCGTGAGGGTTTGCCATTTGGCGTTTTCCCCGTCGTTTTTGGAGCGGATAACAAAGTGGTATACACCGTCTGGCACCTGTACATACTCACCTTTTTCTATGGAGTAGGACGTACCATCCCAGGCCCATTCTTCTTTTTCCGTATAGTAGTAGGGAACACCCAGCTTTGACTGATCGTATTTGTACACCTTCTCATCCCGTACCAACGATCGCACCCGTCTGCCGGACTGGTCAAAAATATCGATAGAAACCTGCTTCGCATTGCGCAAAAAGGTGATCGAGGGCGAGGCGATGTCATAATGACCGTCTCCGTTAGGAGAAAAGGCGATCTTGTCCGGATCCACCTGTACCTGTCCGTTGTCGTCGACACCCGTCACACCCAGGTAATCCCGATACTTCCACTTATCGTTTTGCTTGTCATGGTACCAGGTCGTCTTGACTCCGGTTCGATGCTCCTGACTCGCTCCTGTCCACATCGGCGCATCCATCACCCGCGGGGCCTCCCAATCCCCGTAAAAGCCGTAAAACGGTACATGCAGGGTGGGCAGGGAATCGTCTTCAGGCGTGAAGGCAATAAACCCTTCACTGAAGATATTGCGGGGTGCGTCTTCTGGGATCTGCAGGGTTACTTTTACCTCCTGCCGTTTTCCCGGCGCAACTGTTATTTTGTCGGTGGAAAACTGCAGCCTGGCTCCCTTTAACGGTACAGAGGTCAGGTAGTTGATGCCGTCATGGCACAGATCTGTCAGCACACCATAAGCGTCTTTTACCGTGTACGTAAGCGGCTTCTGGCCAAACCGGTTGTCAACAAAGAGTGAGAAGGTAAGCTTGTTGCCGATTTCCCCCAACGAGACACCGGCTTTCCCTTTGGCGTCGGTGACGATCACCGGTGTTTGGATCGCTTTTGCCACCTGCATCATGCCTGCGCCCTGTACTCGTGGGGAATAGGGATGGGGACCGGTTTGTTCGCCGACCGACGCCGTAGCGATTTCTCGCGGATCGAGGATAGGCTGAGCCGTATTCATCGCAGCTGCTTTGAGGGTTTCCACCAGTGCCCGTCCTTCCAGTTTACGTCCCATCTGTTGATATGCCTGCTTGAGTAGAGCCATCCCACCAGCGACGTGGGGCGTGGCCATCGAAGTACCACTTTTGACGGCGTAATCCTTCTGCATCACGGTCGACAAGATTCCACCACCGGGAGCGGTAATCTCCGGCTTGAACTGCAGATTCGGCGTAGGACCCCAGGACGAAAAGGAGGAAATCGTCCCCCCTGCCGGATACGGCAACGGATTTTGACCGTATTCACCGTCAAACTGCACGCTGATTCGTTTCCCTTTTTTCAACTGCTCAGCGATCGCTTCACCGGTCTCTTTGAGAATAGAGACAGCTGGCAGCTGCTTCGCTTCATTGGCGCTCATCATCATCGGTCCCGCTTCGTTATTGTAGACGATCGCCCCTGCCGCTCCCGCTTCCCCGGCCAACTTCAGCTTCTCATCAAAGGGGATGTCGCCCCGCTCGATCAAGACCACCTTGTTCTTTACCTTCACATTGTAATCTTCCGGCTTACCTTTTCCGACATAGACCAATTCCTTGGCATCAGGCAGTGCCTGCACCGGGTTGACTGCCTCTGCTTCGGAGGGGCGGGCCGGCAGGTAGACTACCCGCTCCAGTCCCTCTATCCCGTTCAGGCGGAAGCTGACGCCAGCCAGCGTCGTGGCGTTGGCTGAAGCAACCGACAAGGCGTCCGGGGCCAGTCCTGGTGAACCGATCATCCCTACATCAGGGTTTTCCTGCTTCACCTTATCACTGCCGAAGTAGCCGTCATTTCCGGCAGCGGCGACGACGATCACCCCATGGTCGACGGCCCGTTTGATCGCATGCTGCTCTACGTTGTACTGATCCACGTATCCCGCCGAAGAGCCGAGGCTCAGGTTGATCACATCTGCTTTTTTGTTGATCGAGTCGTTGATTGCAAACAGGATCGACTCGCTCAGACCGGCTACTTCTCCCTGGTAGTTGCTGAACACCTTTTGGCTGAGCAGTTGTGCCTCCGGAGCTACCCCTTTTACCTTGCCATTGGCAGCTACAATGCCTGCTACATGCATGCCGTGCTGGGATTCACCGACGTCTTTGGTGATTTGATTGCGATCAGCCCAGTTGTATCCGGCGATCACTTTTTCCTGCGTTCCCGTCTTGCGCTGCGCCGCCCGTTTGTCCCGCGGTGGAGGCATATCTGGGTGCTTGGGATTGATGCCGCTGTCGATGATGGAGATCAACATGCCTTCTCCTTTGACGCCTGCTTCTCGCCAAGCTTTTGTCGCTTCGATCATCTCCAGGGACGAGGCTGGCCCCTGGGAGACCTGCTCGCCGACAATCACCCGCTTTAAGTCGGTCCACTCATCCGCTCCAGTAAGCGTGATCCCCTGCTGCCCAGCGGCATGCCCTGATGCGAGCGATGGCCTGGAGTTGCTGTCTTTTGCATGTTTGAGATCCTGAATCACCCGCTTCTGCCATTGGTTCTGCTCCCTGCCTGTGGCGAGATCCGGTGCTTCGCTCCTCACTCCGTCGCTATTTACCTGGATAGAGAGGGGAAAAAAAAATACGGATAATGCCAGTCCGCAACCTAGTAGATGCTTTTTCACGTCGGTCTCCTCCTGAAAACATCGTTTCCTCATCTACATCAGTTTTCCATGCAGACGGCGCGGATATTCAGGACAAAAGAAAACTCCAACCGGTGATAACCGATTGGAGTGTGAACAAATGACGATCAGATCAGGAGAAGAAGAACGACTTGATCGCGTGTCTGGTTGTTTCTTTGTTCATGTGAGCGATCGATGTGGTAAGCGGAATTCCCTTCGGACAAGACTGCACGCAGTTTTGCGAGTTTCCGCAATCGGCGATTCCGCCGTCTTCCATCAGTGCTTCCAGACGCTCATGTTTGTTCATCTTGCCCGTAGGATGTTCGTTGAACAAGCGAACTTGCGAAATCGCAAACGGGCCGATGAACGGTGACTTTTCATTCACATTGGGGCAGGCTTCTAGGCAGACACCACAGGTCATGCACTTGGATAGCTCATACGCCCACTGGCGATCTACTTCCGGCATCCGCGGCCCCGGGCCCAGGTCGTGGGTACCGTCAATCGGTACCCAAGCCTTGACGCGCTTCAACGCATCAAACATACGGCTGCGGTCCGTCGACAGGTCACGCATGACCGGGAACGTGCTCATCGGTGCCAAGCGGATCGGCTGCTCCAGCTTATCTATCAGTGCTGTACATGCCTGCCGGGGTTTGCCGTTAATCACCATCGAACAGGCACCGCATACTTCTTCCAAACAGTTGGACTCCCACTGTACCGGTTTGGTTTTCTGTCCTTCGGCGTTGACAGGATTCCGCTGAATCTCCATCAAGGCAGAAATCACATTCATATTGGGACGGTAGGGAATCTTGAACTCTTCCTTGTACGGTGTACTGTCAGGGGTGTCCTGACGGGTAATGATCAGGTGTACGTACTTGTCAGCCATCGTCTATTCCCTCCCCTTGCTTATTTGTTTTTGCTGTAGTCGCGCTTACGTGGCGTAATCAGCGAAATATCGACGTCTTCGTAGTAGATGTCAGGAGCGAGCGTATCAGGATTGAACTTGGCCATCGTCGTTTTCAGGAAGTTCTCATCATCGCGCTCCGGAAAATCAGGCTTGTAGTGGGCGCCACGACTCTCGTCACGCTTCAGTGCGCCAATGGTGATGACGCGGGCAAGTGCGAGCATGTTCCAGAGATGGCGGGTAAACTGAGCACCCGAGTTGCTCCACTGCTGCGTATCGTTGATGTTGATCTTTTTCCAGCGCTCCATCAGTTCCTGAATCTTCTCATCGGTTTGCTGCAGGCGATCGTTGTAGCGGACCACCGTGACGTTTTCCGTCATCCACTCGCCCAACTCGCGATGAATGACATAAGCGTTTTCCGAGCCGTCCATCTTGAGAATGTTGTCGTATTTTTCCTGCTCCTGCTTGACATAACCATCAAATACGGTGCTAGCTACGTCACTCGCTGATTTCTCCAGACCGTTCATATACTCGATTGCCTTCGGACCAGCAACCATTCCGCCGTAGATGGCAGAGAGCAGCGAGTTGGCACCCAAGCGGTTGGCACCGTGCTGTGAGTAGTCGCACTCACCGGCAGCGAAGAGGCCAGGGATGTTGGTCATTTGGTTGAAGTCAACCCACATGCCGCCCATCGAGTAGTGAACAGCCGGGAAGATTTTCATCGGGACCTTGCGTGGATCGTCCCCCATGAATTTTTCATAGATTTCGATGATCCCGCCCAGCTTCACATCCAGTTCTTTCGGATCTTTATGGGAGAGATCGAGGTAAACCATGTTTTCCCCGTTGATCCCCAGTTTGAGATCGACGCAGACGTGGAAGATTTCGCGTGTGGCAATATCACGCGGTACCAGGTTTCCATAGGCCGGGTACTTTTCCTCCAGGAAGTACCATGGCTTCCCGTCGCGATACGTCCAGACGCGTCCCCCTTCACCGCGGGCCGATTCGGACATCAGGCGCAGTTTGTCATCGCCCGGAATCGCTGTCGGGTGGATCTGGATAAACTCACCGTTGGCGTAGATAACGCCCTGTTGGTAGGCGGCAGCTGCGGCCGTACCCGTATTGATGATCGAGTTGGTCGACTTTCCAAAGATGATCCCCGGGCCACCGGTAGCCATGATGACAGCATCGGCACGGTAGGCAGCGATTTCACCAGTCCGCATGTTTTGGGCTGTGATCCCTCTACAGGTTCCGGCATCGTCAATAATCGCGCCAAGGAAGTCGTAGTATTCGTATTTGGTGACAAGTCCTTCTACTTCGTAGCGGCGCACTTGTTCGTCCAATGCGTAGAGCAGCTGCTGCCCCGTCGTTGCACCGGCAAATGCGGTACGGTGATGCTTGGTTCCCCCGAAACGGCGGAAATCGAGCAAGCCCTCCGCTGTACGGTTAAACATCACACCCATCCGGTCCAGCATGTAGATGATCCCGGGTGCGGCATCGCACATCGCTTTAACCGGCGGCTGGTTGGCCAGGAAGTCTCCGCCGTAGATCGTATCGTCAAAGTGTTCCCAAGTCGAGTCGCCTTCCCCTTTTGTGTTGACGGCACCGTTGATGCCGCCCTGCGCACAGACAGAGTGAGAACGCTTCACCGGCACAAGGGAGAACAGGTCGACAGGCACACCTTTTTCTGCTGCTTTGATCGTCGCCATCAGCCCTGCCAGGCCGCCGCCGACGACTATGATTTTACCTTTTGCCACGTTTACTGCCCCCTATCCCTATTGAATAAATGCGGCCATCGCACGCAGACCGATGAACGAGACGACAACGAATACACCCATCGTGAAATAGGTGGCGATACGCTGCGAGCGCGGACCTACCGTGATGCCCCAGTGTACGAGGAACGACCAGATTCCATTGGAGAGATGAAAGACAGCGGACAGGATCCCGATCGTGTAGAATACCACCATAGCCGGGCTGCTGAGGATGTTAGCCATCATGTCGTAATTCACTTCTGCCGCTCCAAGCGCCTTTTGCACTCTCGTCTCCCACACGTGCCAGGCGACAAAGATCAGGGTGATCACGCCTGTGATGCGCTGCCACAAAAACAAATGGTTGCGAAAGTAGCCGAAGTTGCCCACATTGTGCTTCGCCTGAAACGCGATGTAAAGCCCGTAGATTGCATGAAAGAGTAATGGAATGTAGATCAAGCCAAACTCAAGTACCAGCAAAAATGGCAAGCTCTCAATGAAAGCAACGGTCTCATTGAACGCTTCCGGCCCTTTGGTTGCCTGGTGGTTGGCCGTCAAGTGAAACAACAAGAACAGGCCCACCGGAACCAAGCCTACTAGTGAATGAAGCTTGTGATTGAGAAAGTGCTGGCTGCTCCTAGCCATGCATGGGTCCCTCCTTTTTTTGTCTGTAAACCAGTCTTGTCCCCCTGTAACCCCTACTTTGCTCTTCTCTATCCTGTCCCAATGGAGAATCAGTTAGACACATCCCACGCATCCCGACGGACAAGGCAGGATCACCACTTTCCTCAAGCCTGTTCGCGGTGTCACGCTTTGCCCCGATGCGGAATCACTGTAGAATTGTGTCAATAAAATGGCAAAATGAAGTACAGTATGTGACCAAAACCATTGTACTCCTGTCTCCAGAGAGCGTCAAGCCGATTGGTAGACTTAATCTAACGTTAGAATAAACTTAGTTGTACCATCTCTGTGAGTGGGCATGTCTTCCTTCTTTTTCTCATATGTATCCTAGTAAAACCTGCGAGAAAAGGGGAACGACTGATGAAACGAACGATCGATCCTTTATCTGAACTGCTGTCTCCTGATGCGATCAGACCAATCGAACAGATGAGCATGCCGTATCTCGGCTACTATCTGCTGCGTGAGACGTTGACCCGCCGACTGCTCGGCGAGAGTGAAGCACCGATTCTGTATTGGACAGGCAAGGAATTGGGCGATCAAATCGTCATCGACTCAGCAGAAGATCTGGTGATGACTTTTATCCGGCTAGGGCTGGGCAAGCTGGAAGTACTGGAACAACATCAGCAGCTTGTCCGCTTCGGTCTTCAGCACTCTTCGTATGCCTTGATCCCTGTTGAGCGGTTGACCCAGATGCTCTCGTTGGAAGCGGGGCTTCTGGCTGGAGCGATCGGCGCTTGGAGAGATCAACCAGCCCAGGCAGGGTTAGAGATTCACCAGCGATCAGGAAAAAAGCCGGAGGCATTGATCACCGTCCGGCTTCAACCGATGGAATGAGCGATAACTGGAGGCAAGAGGCATTTGATGATGAGCAATTGGATCAGGCAAAGTAGGGAGCCAATATGTTCCCCATCTTGTGAAACTCGACGAGAAAGCCGTCATGTCCGTATTTCGAGTCGATCGTATAAAAGTCAGCACGGATGCCATAGGTACGGAGCACGTCTACCATCTCCCGCTGATGATCCAAGGGATACAGCAAATCGTTGCTGATCCCGATCCCCACTACCTGCGCCTTGATGCCGGACAAGGCATGTTCGATGCCGCCGCGATTACGGCCAACATCGTGCGTATCCATCGCCTTCAGCAAACAGAGATAGCTATTGGCGTCAAACCGTTCGACCAGTTTCTCTCCTTGGTACCGCAAATAACTCTCGATTTGGAAAGGGGTGTCAAATGAACTGCTGTCCGCTTGCTCCTGCAGGCTGCGCCCAAACCGTTCCTCAAACAGTTCAGCGGTGCGGTAGGTGATCATCCCCAGCATCCGGGCAACGGCGAGGCCGCTGGTCGGCCCTGGACCAGGGTAGTAATCGCCGCCCTGCCATGCCGGATCGTTCACGATTGCCTGCCTCCCCACATCGTTGTACGCTATGGCGATTGCAGAAAAGCGAGTACACGTAGCGATCGGCACAACCATCTTCATGTAGGTGGGATAGGTAATCGCCCATTCATATACCTGCATCCCGCCCATCGAACCGCCGACCACCGCATACAATTGCTCAATTCCCAACGCCTGAAGAAATCGATGCTGCGTATGGACCATGTCACGAATACTTACCATCGGAAAAGAGGAGCCATACGGTTTGCCTGTATCCGGGTTGATACTGGCTGGCCCTGTTGTGCCGTAACATCCGCCAAGCACGTTGCAGCAGATCACATAGTACTGATTGGTGTCAATCGGCATCCCAGGCCCTACCAGGCCTTCCCACCAGCCTGCTTGCGATTCGTCTCCAGCTACATGGACATCGCCTGTCAGGGCGTGACAAATCAAAACGGCGTTGCCCCGCTCTTTATCGTAGGTTCCGTGCGTCTCATACCCCACTTCTACCTCTTTGAGCACTTCACCTGATTCCAGTTCAATATCGCCAATCACCAGCTTCTTCATCGGTTTCATCCCCCCAGAGTCGGTCTGCCTGTTCGAACAGCGGACCGAGTCAGTCAAAAAACCCCCTCTTCTGAAAGAGAAGAGGGGGCCATCCGTACGCGAGCCAAGTCCCGACCTTATCTTCCAGATGCTGCATGCACCTGCTGGAATTAGCACCTCTCCGCTCCTGCGGGGTTGCCGGGTTTCATCGGGCCAGTCCCTCCACCACTCTTGATAAGAATCGCCTATTTACTTGTCATGTACCTTCATCATACGACTGCTGGGGAAGACTGTCAACCCATACCAATCTTACTCGGCGGCTGAACGTCCGTATACGACAGCCGGCTCTTCGACGTCAAGACCAAATGCCGTGTGCAGCGTACGTACAGCGACAGCGGTCTGCTCGGCCGGAATCACGCAGGACACCTTGATATCGGAAGTGGAGACCATCTTGATCGAGATCTCCTGTTCCGCAAGCTGACGGAACATCTCTGCCGCCACCCCTGGATTGTTGATCATCCCTGCTCCGACAATGGAAACCTTGGAGAGCCCGGTCTCATGATCCACTCGTTCAAAGCTGAGCGCTTCCCGATTAGCTTCAAGTACATCCAGTGCCTTATGCAGATCGCCCGCGGACACGGTAAACGAAACATTGGTCATCTCCGCATCATAGGACCCCTGGATAATGATATCCACGTTCACCTGTGACAAAGCAAGCGTATGAAACAGCTTAGACAGCGTACCGCCATTGGACGGCATGCCGATGACCGTAATTTTTGCCACATTCTCATCATGCGCGACGCCACTCACGACTCTGCCTGTTTCCATATCGGCAACCTCCTCTACATACGTACCTTCTTCGGTGGTAAAACTGGATCTGACGACCAACCTGACACGATATTTTTTCGCAGCCTCCACGGAGCGGGGATGCAGGACGCCTGCCCCCAGATTGGCCAACTCCAGCATTTCGTCACAAGAGATGTGCGGCAGCTTTTGCGCGGCAGGAACGACGCGCGGGTCAGCCGTATAGACGCCAGCCACATCTGTAAAGATTTCACACTTCTCCGCCTGCAGACTGGCGGCAAGCACTACGGCGGATGTATCGGAACCGCCGCGTCCCAGTGTTGTGATCTCTCCTTCTTCTGAGACTCCCTGGAAGCCGGCTACGATCACCACTCGCCCGTTCCCCAGTTCATCTCGAATACGCTGATTGTCAATCTCTGTGATCCGTGCGCGGCCGTGTACCGACTCGGTCCGAACGCCGGCCTGCCAGCCGGTCAGCGAGACAGCGTCACATCCTTTTTGATGGAGCGCCATCGTGAGCAGGGCAATTGAAACCTGTTCCCCGGTGCTCAGCAACATATCCATCTCCCGTTCCGACGGAAAAACAGCGATCTGCTTGGCCATCTCCACCAACACATCGGTGGACTTCCCCATCGCGGACACGACCACTACCAGATCATGACCTGCCTGCCTGTATTCAACGATGCGGTCTGCCACCCGCTGGATTCGTTCAATGCTTCCTACGGAGGTACCTCCGTACTTCTGCACGATCAACCCCATTGTCGTTCTTCTCCCCTTTATCCCAATCTGATCATATCGCCATGAACACACCTTTATCCGGCCGACTATCTACTCTCTCTCACAGAAAAGGGCAACGACAAGGAAAACCTGCCGCTGCCCTGAATGGACATACATCGTTCCCCCTCCCCCTTTGACGCAGACGAAACGGGCGCACCGTTCGTCCCCGTGAGATAGCCCTCCACCTGCAGCGCGGGTTCTCGCTCAGGTGACAGTCCTGCGTCTGTTCGACGCAGACCCAGCACAGGCCGCCGCGGGTGGCCACCTGCACTTCGGCGAATTCCCCTTTCCCATTCCTGTCATCGATTCCCGTCTCTCGAGGAAGGTACTCATGGTTTTCGCGCCTCTACCTCACTTCGCATGTGGGAAGTGAGGTTCCTATTCACTTGTGAGGGATTATACCATGACCTATTCAGAGGTTCAATTGGTTTTTTGCAAATGGGCAATGATCTCTTTGGCCAGCTTGTCGCCAATCCCCAGTTGACGGTACTCTTCGACCGTTGCTTCGCGCATCTTTTTTAACGAGCCAAAATGCTGGAACAGTTTTTTCCTGCGCCGCTCACCGATCCCCGGAATCTCATCAAGTCGGGAGGAGAGCAGCGTCTTGCTGCGCGACTGCCGGTGGAAGGTGATGGCAAAACGGTGCACTTCATCCTGAATCCGCTGCAGCAGGTAAAACTCGTAGCTGTCCCGTCCCAGCTTCACCGGCTGCGGCGGATCGCCGAACAGCAGTTCGGCCGTCTTGTGCTTCTCATCTTTGGCCAATCCACAGACTGGGATGTACAGCCCCAGCTCGTTCTCCAGCACATCCATGGCAGCACTGATCTGTCCTTTGCCCCCGTCGATTACGATCAGATCGGGCAGCGGTTGGTTTTCGCGCAGTAACCGCGTATAGCGGCGACGAATCACTTCCCGCATCGAGCCGTAGTCGTCCGGTCCTTCCACACTCTTGATCTTGAACTTGCGGTATTCTTTTTTGTCGGGACGTCCCTGCGTAAAGACAACCATTGCCGAGACTGGCTCCGTCCCTTGTATGTTGGAGTTGTCAAACGCTTCGATCCGATTAGGGGTGCCGATCCCCAGGATATGTCCCAGATTGTGAACCGCTTGTATCGTACGCGCTTCATCTTTGGACATCAGCGCAAACTTTTCGGACAGAGCGATGCGCGCATTTTCGCGGGCCATCTGGATCAGTTCTGCTTTCTTGCCGCGCTTGGGCGTCAGCACCTTTACCCCCAGCCACTGCGCCAGCAGCTCCGGCTCGCTTTCTTCCGGCAGCAGGATCTCTTTCGGCAGGGCATTTTGCTTATCGTAGTAGAACTGGGCCAGGTAGGACATGAAATCTTCTTTTTCTTCTCCATAATAAGGAAAAGAGGTGGTCTCACGCTCGATCATTTTTCCTTGGCGGATGTAAAAGACCTGCACGCACATCCAGCCCTTCTCCACGGCAAACCCGATGATGTCGCGGTCCACGTCGTCCGAAAAGGTTACTTTTTGCTGCTCCATCACCGCTTCGATGTTGCGAATCTGGTCCCGCAGCTCTTTGGCCCGTTCAAACTCCAGATTCTCAGCCGCCTCGGTCATCTGTTCAGTCAAACGCTGCTTCATCGCCTCGTGTCCGCCGTCGAGGAACTTGACAATCTCATCCACAATTCGTTCATTTTCCGCCTGATCTACCTCGTAGACACAAGGTGCGAGACACTGCCCGAGATGGTAGTAGAGACATACCTGCTTCGGCATCGTCTTGCACTTGCGCAGCGGGTAGAGACGATCCAACAGCTTCTTGACTGCCTGGGCCGCTCCAGCGTTGGCATATGGACCAAAGTACTTGGCTTTGTCTTTTTTCACCTTGCGGGTGATCTCCAGGCGGGGATGCCTGTCATTGGTTACTTTTATATACGGATAGGTTTTGTCGTCCTTCAGCATCACGTTGTAGCGGGGATTGTGCTTTTTGATCAGATTGCATTCCAATAGCAGCGCCTCAATGGCGGAGGAGGTGACGATGTATTCAAAATCAGCGATCTCGCTGACCAGCAACTGTGTCTTGCCGTCATGGCTGCCGGTAAAATAGGAACGGACCCGATTTTTCAGCACTTTTGCCTTGCCGACGTAAATGATCTCGCCGGCGCTGTTTTTCATCAGGTAACAGCCAGGTTTATCGGGCAACACCGCCAGTTTTTCTTTGATTCCGCTCACGATCGATCCTCCTTTCATAAGCATGCCTTGGTTGTCGTCGGCACTTTATTCCTAACCTCTATCGTAGCACAAACGTTCCCGTCTGCCATCAGAAAAACCTTCCCTGCCTGGTAAACATGCCAATTGCCAGCAGACCGAGCCGGCCTCAGTCGGTCAGCGTGACAGTGGCCACAAACGCCCACTCGGCTTGCTTTACCGTCTCTTCGGCCGAGTTATAGAACGTCATCGATCTCTTGTCAGTCGCCTGGATACCCCAGATAATCGCTTTTCCGTCTTCAGGGATCTGCATCGGCTCTTGTTGGCTGATTCCGCCGCGGCTGGAAAATTCCTTTTCAAAGGGAATCTCTCCTTCCCCCATGCTGTATCCCTGCTCATCCACAAACGCGTACTTGACAGCGTAGGGAGCCGGTTTCTCGTCCGTCTTCACCTCGTCGATCGTGATAATCAACTCTCCGTCAAATGAGTACACATCGCTGTCTTCTTTCTGATTCATCGCGCTGCTCATCGAACTGATCGTCTGCACCATTTGGCCGTTTTCCCACACCTCCAGCGAGCACTTGATCATTCGCTTGTTGCCGGTATAAGCCAGCTTAACAGCTCCGGCCTCACCCAAAAACGGTTTCAGCCTAGCGGCTTCTCCGGTGAATAGATCAACCGGCGTCACGTATAGTACACCTGATTCCTTTTCAACTGCCAGCTCATCACGATCGGGCTGCTGGGGCGCCGGATCGGTCGATGAACAGGCAAACAGCCCCAGACTTAACAACACGATCGCACACAACAATCGAACGTGAGGCATGATGATGGTCATCCCCTCCTTCTTCACTGACATTGTACACAATCCGATCCACTCTGCACATATACGCACATCAGAAAACGGGCAGCAATATTCCATGCCTTGTTCTGCAATCGGTACGTCACCCATCAGCCTGGATGGGTCAGGATCCTTCCTCGCCGAAAAGAGAGAAGAGCGATACAATAGATCGCTCTTCTTCCTCTCATTCCGCTTTACGGCCGCCCAGATACGCCTCTTTCACCCGTTCGTTGGCCAGCAGTTCCTGTCCTGTCCCGCTGTGTACGATCCGCCCTGCTTCCAGCACATAGCCATGATCAGCGATTTTTAGCGCCTGCTTCACGTTCTGCTCCACAATCAACACGGTCGTACCTTCCTGATTGATCTGACGAATCGATTTGAAAATATCACTGACGACGATCGGCGCCAACCCCATCGACGGTTCGTCAAGCAGCAGCAGTTTGGGGCGTGACATCAAGGCCCGTGCAATCGCCAGCATCTGCTGCTGTCCGCCTGACATCGTCCCCCCCCAACTGGTTCAGACGCTCCTTGAGAATGGGGAACCAGGTCATCATCTTTTCCATATCATCTCGGATTCCTTTGAAATCCTTCCGCTGAAAAGCGCCCATCTCCAGGTTCTCCTGCACCGTCATTTGGCTGAGGATCGCCCGTCCCTCCGGCACAAGGGCAAGCCCCGCCTGCACCAATCGATGCGGCTTCCAACCTTCCACCCGTTGACCGTTAAACGCGATCGTCCCGCTATCGGGAGTCAGCAGTCCGGCAATCGTCTTCATCGTCGTCGTTTTACCCGCTCCATTGGCCCCGATCAACGCAACGATCTTCCCCTGAGGCACATCCAGCGAAACATTGCGGATCGCCTTGATTTGTCCGTAGGAGGTGCTTATGTCGCGTATCTCTAGCATGCTTCTTCCTCCTCCTTGCCCAGATACGCCTCGATCACGTCTGGGTGGTTCTGTACCTCATCAGGGGTGCCTTCCGCGATCTTGACCCCGAAGTTGATGCAAACCACCTTGTCGCAGAGGTTCATCACCAGTCCCATGTCGTGTTCGACAAGCAGTACAGTTGTGCCGTTGTCGCGTATCTTTTGTACCAATTGCATCAGCTCTGCTGTCTCGCTCTCGATCATCCCGGCAGCAGGCTCGTCGAGCAGCAGCAGTTGAGGCTGTGTAGCCAGAGCACGGGCAATCTCCAGACGGCGCTGCTGCCCGTAAGCCAAGGTATCAGCCCGCACATCGGCAACCTCGGTGAGACCAACAAACGCCAGCAGTTCTTCTGCTTTCGCACGAACGATCCTCTCTTCCTCCCGCTGCTTGCGGGTATGCAGCAGCGAGGACCAGAAACCGGCCCGCGTCCAAGTGTGACAGCCTACTTTTACGTTTTCCAGTGCCGTCATGTGCCCGAACAGACGGATGTTTTGAAACGTCCGGGCAATCCCCAGCCCCGTAATCTTGTGCGAGGGGATGCCGTCCAGAGGCTGTCCCTTAAAACGAATCTGTCCGTTGGTCGGTGCAAAGATGCCGGTCACCATGTTGAAGATCGTCGTTTTGCCCGCTCCGTTGGGGCCGATCAAGCCGACGATCTCACCCTCAGCGACGGCAAAGTTGACATCACGCAAAGCCGTGATCCCGCCAAAGCTCTTGCCCACATTGCTCAGTTCAAGCAGCATCTTACATCCCCTCCTCTGCTTGCTGCGACGGTGTTTTCTTTCGACGGCGGAACAAGCGGGCAAAGGTGTCGGCACCGATCAAGCCGTGCGGTCGGAACGCCATGACCAGGACCATGATCGCCCCGTACATGATCATTTTGTACTCCGCCACGGCACGCAGCACTTCAGGCAGCGAGGTGAGGATCAGTGCGCCAAACAGCGGTCCCCAGACCACTTCACTGCCGCCAATTACGGCAAATGAGAGAATCTCTACCACCTTGTGGTAGTTGAAATCGTCAGGTGTGATCGTGGTTGTGATATGAGCGAACAAGCCGCCGCAAATCCCCGCCAGTACGGCTCCGAGCACAAACGCCAGCATCTTGTAATAGGCAACCGGCAACCCCATCGCCCGGGCGGCAGTCTCGTCCGCCTTGATCGCTTCAAAGGCGCGACCGATCCTGGAACGATGCAGCCGCAGGGTTAGGAAAAGCACCACAGCAAACAACAACACGAGGAACAGCAGTGTCAGCGCTGCTTTTATTTCTAATACAGACAGTCCAAACGTGTCGGCATTGAGGCCCAGTCCCTTTATCCGATCGTACAGGGAACTGCCAATCGACGGCAGACCGGTGAGACCGAGTGCTCCGTTGGTGATCTCCAGATTGAGAAAAATAACGCGGACTACCTCGCCAAAGCCCAAGGTGGCAATCGCCAGGTAGAGTCCGTGCAGTTTTAGCGTGGGGGCACCGATCAACAAGGCGATGAGACCGGCAAACAAGCCTCCGGCGATTAGGGCGATCAGCAGCGGGGCGTCTGCCTGTTTGGTTAAAATACTGGCCATGTAGGCGCCGATGCTCATAAATCCGGCATGACCCAGCGAGAGCTGTCCGGTAGCCAACGTGATGTAGATACTGATGGCTAAAATGCCGTTTAAGACGATAAAGGTGATTACCTGCAAATTATACGGGTTAAACAAATCCATCACTCTGCCACCTCCCTACACCTTGCGCCCGAACAAACCCTGCGGTCTGAACAAGAGAATGAGAATGATCAAGCCGAAGGCAACGGCATCCCGGTAGGACGAATCGCCATAAGCTACAGAGAAAACTTCCGCGATTCCGAGCAGGATGCCGCAAACCATCGCCCCGGTGATGCTTCCGACACCGCCGAGGATCAGCACAGCCAGTCCCTTGAAGCCAAGGTTTAAGCCCATCGACGGAATCAGCGCAGAATAAGCCAAACCGATCAAGCTGCCGGCCACGCCACCTAACGCGGAGGCGATGACAACGGTAGCAACGATCACCATGTTGGTATTGATCCCGAGAATGCTGGCCGTTTCGTTGTTTTCAGCCGTCGCTCGGATCGCTTTCCCCATCTTGGTCCGATTGATCCAGAAGTGGAGAACAAACATCAGAACCAATGAAACAGTCAAAATGATAAGATCTACGCCTCGTACCTGCACAACTCCCAGATCGTACATTTCACTGCCCAGTGATACGGGAACAGCACGCGAGTCAGCGCCAAACAGCTTGTGCATCGCTTCCTCCACCAGGATGGCAAACCCGATCGTACTGATCAGGGAGGCCAAGTGGGGTACGTTCTTTTTGCGCAGCGGCCGCAGTGCCGTATATTCCAGAATCAATCCAAGTACGGCTGATACGATGATAGCCGTCAAAAAGGCAATCCCCAGCGGCATCTCCACCTCCGTAATCAGGTAGAGGCCTACCAAAGAACCAAAGATGAAGATCTGTCCGTGCGCCATGTTGATGATCCCCAACACCCCGAAGATCAAGGTGTAGCCAATCGCAATCAACGAATAGGTGCTGCCAACCGTTAGACCGTTGACAAGTTGTTGCCAAAACACATTGTTTCCCCCTTTGAGAGGTAGTAGATAAAGGATGAATGCATGGGACCCGCAGAGCTTGTTTTACGCCACGGGACAAAGGAATTGCCCGGGAGCCCCCGGGCAATGACCCTGTGTTGATGTTCAACTGCCTGATTATCCATTGGTTACTCGAACGGTACGTACTTTCCGCCTTTTCCTACCACGACGACAGCTTCGCCGATCGGATTGCGATTTTCGTCGAACGAGAGTTTGCCAGATACGCCTTCGAAGTCTTTCAACTGTGCCAACGAGTCGCGAAGTTTGTTGCGATCAGCTTCGCCTGCAGCCAGGAGCGATTGGCTCATGATGTAGAGAGCGTCGTAGGCTTGCGCTGCGAATTGATCAGGCTGTTTTCCGTACTTGGCCTCGAACGCCTTGACAAACGCCTGCACTTTCTCGTCTTTCTTTTCCGGGCTGAACGGTGTGGCTACGATCAACCCTTCCGAAGCATCGCCGGCAATCTCAAACACTTTCGGGTTGTTAAAGCCATTGCCACCGATGATCGTAGACTCAATGCCGAGTTCACGTGCTTTCTTGACGATCAGGGACCCCTCTTTGTACAGTCCGGAAACCAAAAGCGCATCCGGATTCAGTTCCTTGATCTTGGTCAATTGGGCGGAAAAATCAACGTCGCCGATGGAAAACGTTGACTCACCCAAGTTTTCCAAGCCAAGCTCTTCCGCTGTCTTTTTCATCGTCTCAAAACCGGAGACAGAAAAGTCGTCATTAGATGCGTAAATGAACGCAACACTCTTGATCCCCAGTTTGTCCACTGCCTTTTTCATCGCAGCCGGGATGGCGATCGATTCGGGCAGTGAATTGCGGAAGACATACTCGCCAATATCGTTGATGCCCTCTGCCGTATTGGAGATGCCAAAGATCGGCGTCTCCGCCTCGCTCGCGATCGGCCCCGCTGCAAACATCTCACCTGACAAAGTTGGACCGATGATGGCAACGACGTTGTCCTGGTTGATCAGCTTGTTGACGGCATTAATGGCGCTCTCTTTCTTGCCGCCGGAATCTTCAAACAATAAATCGATTTTCAGCTTGCCTTTGTTGGCCTCATTCAATTCTTCCTGCGCCAGTTCCAAACCGGCCTTTTGCGCCTCACCGTAGGCTGCACCCGATCCGGAGAGGAAGCTGACGACACCGATCTTGGCATGGATCTCTCCACCGCCGCCAGAGCTGCTCTCTCCTCCGGATTCGCCACCGGAGCTGGTCGTGGCTTGTCCGCCGCATCCGACCAGAAGCGACGTTCCGAGCAGGATGGATAGCATTGATGGTAACAGCCGTGACTTTTTCATAATGTCCCCCTTGAAAGCACCTAAATAGTTATAAGAGATATGTAACATTGTAATGTAAAGATTACGAAAACGCAAACTATTATGTATGCATAGAAAATGGGAAAGGCAGCACCGTCTGACGACGTGTGCTGCCAAGCAACCCCCACACACTTAGATGTGTTTGCCAATCGTGGCCATCAAGGCTTCTTTGGGTTGGAAACCGACGATTTTGTCAACTGGTTGCCCATCTTTAAAGACCAATAGTGTAGGGATCGACATGATCCCGAAGCGACCCGATGATTCAGGATTCTCATCGACGTTTACTTTCACGATCTTCAACTTGTCGCCGATCTCTTCGTCAATTTTTTCCAACACAGGTGCAATCATTTTGCAGGGACCGCACCAGGGAGCCCAGAAATCGACCAATACAGCGCCTTGCTCTACTTCTTGCGTGAATGATTGGTCGGTTGCGTTCACAATTGCCATCCGTGTAAACCTCCTTTGCTTGTACCTGCCATTGTCACTGACGATTTACAGTATACCATTCTCTTCCTCAGTTGACCACGCCTCACGACACTTTGCAGCAGTTGCTTTGTGCTCATTTCCCTACACATATTCTGCCCCGGCCTGTTAAAAGATATGGGGAGGAAAGGAGGGGGCTTCTTGTGGCTGCGATTATCGCGCTGTTTGACAGTCGTCCGGAAGCGGAACGTCTGGTTAGCCAACTCTACGCGGAAATCCCGATCGATTCACTCTCCTACCTGAGCAGTGAGATCGGACATACGTCTGCCCTTGCCGATCAGTCTGAACGTATCGAACTTTCACTGCCGCAGCTGGGGTTTATCAACGAACAATCGGATATGTATCAAAGTGAAATGGCCAAGGGTAAAACAGCCGTTTTGTTTACCTGTTCTGATCCTTCTGCTGCCTTGATTGCGCTTCAAACACTTGGCGTGCACACTTACTTTATGGCATAATCTTTATATAAGTAGACATAAGTATCACAAGCAACAATTGGGGGATACGATATGAACAAGGATTACTCCCAGATGTGCCCCAAATTTGAAAAGGCGATGGAGCTGATCGGCAAACGCTGGACCGGTCTGATCATGCGGGTACTGATGGACGGCCCCAAACGGTTTAAGGAAATAAAAGAACAAATCCCGGACATGAGCGACCGGATGCTGACGGAGCGGATGAAAGAATTGGAGAGCTGCAACATCGTCGTGCGGCACGTCTATCCAGAAACGCCGGTTCGCATCGAGTATGAGTTGACTGAAAAGGGGAAAGATCTGGAATCGGTAGTAGACGCGATCGGTGAATGGGCGGATCGGTGGGAGTAGCCCCATCCGCTTCCGCCTCCATACGATCTGAATAAATGAGAGCCAGGGAATGATGTCTCCCTGGCTCTTCGTTATGCCAATACTTTTTTGAACTCCTGGGTTAAGAGCGGCACTACTTCAAACAGATCACCGACAATGCCGTAGTCAGCTACCTGGAAGATCGGTGCTTCCGGATCTTTGTTAATCGCGACGATCACCTTGGAGTTGGACATTCCGGCGAGATGTTGGATAGCGCCGGAAATGCCGCAGGCAATGTACAGATCAGGTGTCACGACTTTCCCGGTCTGACCGATCTGCAGCGCATAGTCGCAGTAACCGGCATCGCAAGCGCCGCGGGAAGCTCCCACTGCCGCCCCTAACACGTCGGCCAGCTCTTCCAGCGGTTGAAAACCTTCTGCACTCTTCACGCCGCGACCGCCTGAGATGATCACCTTAGCTTCGGACAGATCCACCTTGCCGGAAGTTTTGCGCACCACTTCCTTGATGATGGAGCGGATGTCCTTGATCTCAGCAGCAACCGAAACCACTTCTGCCGTTTTCCCCTGCTCAGTTTCAGCCGGTTGGATGTTGTTCGGACGAATCGTCACCAGCGTTTTCCCCTCGGTGACTTTCCGCTTCTCGAATGCTTTGCCAGCGTATATCGGACGTGTAAACAGCGGGCCTGCTTCAACTGCTGTCACATCGGAGACAAGTCCGCAACCCAGACGTGCCGCCACTTTGGGAAAAAGATCCCGGCCGATCGCGGTATGACCGGCTACGATGGCATCCGGATCCACCTCCCGGATGACAGCCACCAGTGCCTGACTGTAGCCGTCCGGTGTATAGTTGGCAAGCGATTCATCTGAAATGGTGTACAACTTGCTCGACCCATGCTCGCCTAGTGCTGCAGCATAGGCGTCCGCTCCCGGTCCAAACGCGGCTGCCACGATCTCGCCGCCGTCGGCGATTGTGCGCGCAGCCGCCAGTGCTTCAAACGAAACGTTACGCAGTTGACCGTCACGTGCTTCTGCAAGAACCAGTACTTTTTTCATCGTCTATCCCCTCTTCCGCTTAGATCACTTTCGCTTCGCTGCGCAGCAATTGGACCAATTCCGACACCTGATCCTTGATCTCACCGTCCAGTATGCGGCCGGCTTGCTTCTTCGGCGGCAGATACTGGTCTACTACTTCTGTCTTTGCCGTCACCTGATCGGCGGCAAGACCGAGATCGTCAGCAGAAAGCCGCTCGAGCGGTTTCTTTTTCGCTTTCATAATCCCTGGAAGGGAAGGATACCGCGGCTCATTCAGCCCTTGTTGAGCCGTGATCAGGATAGGCAGCGAGGTCTCCACTACTTCCAGATCACCTTCGATGTCACGCTCGACCCTCACTGAAGTTCCATTCACTTCCAGCTTGACCGCAGTCGAGACATGGTTAATCCCCAGTTCTTCGGCAAGTCGGGGCCCGCCCTGTCCGGCACCGGAGTCAACCGCCATCTGACCGGCAAGGATGATGTCAAAGCCCACTTTTTGGGCGACAGCAGCCAATACCTTAGCCGTGGTGTATTCGTCGCCAAATAGTGATTCGTCATCAACCAGCACCGCTTTGTCCGCTCCCATCGCCAGTGCTGTTCTCAGCCGACTCTCCACCCTGTCTGGTCCGATCGAAACGACTGTCACTTCACCGCCATGCTCCTCTTTCAACTTGATTGCTTCCTCTACGGCGTACTCGTCATAAGGGTTGATGATGAACTCAACACCATCATCACTGATTTTTCCGTCTTGTATGACGATTTTTTCTTCTGTATCAAATGTCTCTTTTACGACAACCAGGATATTCATCGCAACTGCCTCCCTTATCGATCGTTAAACTGGGGTTTTCGCTTTTCCAGGAATGCGGCGACGCCTTCCTTCCGATCCTCTGAGCAGAATGCTTCGTTAAACAACGCCGCTTCACGGGCAAGACCCTGCTCAAACGTCTCGGTCGTACTGGCCTGAATCGCTGCAAGCGCCAGGCGAAGGGCCACACTGCTTTTGTCGGCAATCGCCGCCGCCAACTGACGGGCCTCCGCCAACAGTTGGTCGAGTGGGTAGACCGCGTCAACCAGACCGATGCGATGCGCTTCGTCTCCCCCAATCATTTCAGAGGTTAGGATCATTTGTGTCGCCTTGCCTCGACCGACTAGTCTGGGCAGTCGCTGTGTGCCTCCGTATCCGGGAATAATCCCCAGGTTAAGCTCCGGCAAACCCAGCTTGGCTTCTGCTGCTGCCAGGCGAATATGACAAGCCATTGCCAGTTCCAAGCCTCCACCGAGGCAAGCGCCATTAATAGCGGCAATAATCGGTTTTGGGTACGATTCAATGCGGTTAAACACCCGCTGTCCGGCTACTGCCATCGCTTCCGCATCGTCACCGCTAAGGGCGGTGAACTCTTTGATATCGGCTCCCGCCACAAAAAAACGACCCTCTCCACTCAATACGATAACCTTCACCTGCTGGTCCTGCTCCAGCGAGTCCAGCATGGCTTCCAGTTCGGTCAGCGTCGATTTGTTCAACGCGTTGGCCGGTGGATGGTCAATCGCTACCAGTGCGACACGGTTTTTGATCACCACTTTCAAGTTGTGATACGACATGATTCTCTCCCCCCGCTTGTAAAAGATGGGCCCTCCTGAACGATCGCTCAGATCTGCAATGCTAAATCATATTGTAGCAAAGTCCAACAGGCAATTAAAGCGTTTTCTTAGATCAGTGTTTCATCAAACCGTGTAGGAAGAGGTTATGGATGGGTTTCACGTGAGAGACGAGGTCGTACTTGCACTGCTTCATGATCCAGGTGGTCGCTGCTTCGTCCAATGTTCCGAAGATCATCATCCTCGCAGAACGGATGTCGATATCCGGACGGAATACCTCCTGCTGCATGCCTTCTCTCACCACGCTGTCAATCAGATTGAAGTACCCCTTCATCACCTCGCCGATCCCCTCTCGGATCAGCGGATTGGATTGACGCAATTCAATCTGCGTGACGATGGCCAGTTCCGGAGCTTGGGCCAGCTGGCTCAGGTGTGCATGAATCAGGACGTACACCTTCTCCTCAATCGACTCCGCCTCTTCAATGCGTTGGCGGCAAGTCTCGATAAATCGCCCCATCTTTTCGTTGAAAAGAGAAATGAGAATGTCATCTTTGTTCTCAAAGTAGAGGTAGATCGTACCGTCAGCTACCTTCGCCTCTTTTGCGATGCGGGATACCTGTGCGTTGTGATACCCGTGCTTCGCAATCACGCGAACCGCTGCATCGATAATGGCTTGATATTTTTCCCCCGTTTTTTTCGCCATGATGAACCTCCACTTTCTATGCCATGATGTTAGCTGGATGTACTGCCGCTTCTAATGAATGATCATTCATTCACGAATCAAGTGTAATACATGGCCAGCACCATTGTCAATCCCTTGGAGCCATCATCTGATGACGATCGGGATGCCATCACTGGAGGGTTTGGATCTCATACCGGAACCTGATCACAACGAGCAGGGCAGGCCGTTTCCCCATCAGTCGCTTGGAAACTGCCTGCCCCGGTTCTGTTTGGTTGTTTTGTTGCCCCTATGCCTCTTCCTTACTTTCTCGGCATCAAGAGAGCTACTCATTACCGACTCATTGTCTACAGTCTCTAACTGGACTCTCTAACTCAGATACTCTAACTAGTTACTCTAACTACATTCTCTAACTACATTCTCTAACTACATTCTCTAACTACATTCTCTGACTACGTTCTCTTGCTAGCTCCCCAACTGCACACACTCTAACTACACTCTCCAATGTATTTCCAGACGCCCCACTCACCGCTTTGATCTGGCTGCTCGCCCTGCGTCCACCACTTGGCTTCGTAGATGATACCATTGTAGGTGACACGGTCACCTGCCGTATAGACTTCTGAGGAACTCCATGCCGGGTAGTCGCAGGTGGCAGCGGAGTTGGTTCTCACCGTAACACTGCTCTCCTGTGACAGATTGCCTGCCGCATCCTTTGCTCTCACCGTAAAGGTGTAGGACGTGTCTGCTGTCAGGCCACTGACGGTGACGCTGGTCTCGGTCACGTCGAGGCTGGTCGTACCGTAGGCAACGGTGTACCCGCTTACCCCGACGTTGTCCGTGGAAGCGTCCCATGCCAATGTTACGCTGGTGGAAGTCGTCTCGGTTGCCCGCAGGTTAGCTGGTGCACTTGGCGGTTCGGAGTCCTCTCCTGCCGGTTCGGTGGTTGCTGTAACCGGACTGCTGGCCGCTGAGACGTTTCCGGCCGCATCTTTAGCCTGTACCGTAAACGTATATGTCGTATCAGGCGTCAATCCGGTAATCGTGGTGCTCGTACCGCTCACGTCAACATCGGCAGAATCGTAGGATACGATGTACCCCGCAACCCCGACATTGTCTGTTGCCGCATCCCAACGGAGTGATACACTGTTGGCTGTTTGACCGGTCACCGTTACATTCTCTGGTGCCGTCGGCGGCGTCGTATCTCCTGGCGCCGACCCCAGCAGATCGTCGTACACTTTGCTCAACAAGGTGTTGTTCCTATCGGAGCTGAACTCCCAGAACATCGCTCCGGCCAAGCCCTCAGACTTGATGTAGGCCGTTTTGTATCCGATCGATTCAACATCGTCGTAGCTTATCATGGTCTGCTGGGCAGGATTGTAGAGGAACGGTACCTTTGCCGTGTCATTCCAGTAGCGGGTATAGCCGTTTTTGTTGATGTAGTTGGCCTCCAGGTCAGAGAAATCGTATACCCCTTTTTCCCACGTACCAGTGTTAGACGTGCCGGTGCATGTCTGGTACTCGCCGTTGTTGGCACTGGGGCAGCCACCCCAGCCGCGACCGTAAAACGGCAGACCTGCCACCAGTTTGTTCCCAGGCACACCAGCGGATAGATGGCCCTGCACAGCAGCAGCTACATGATACGATGCCGCCTGCGGCACTCCCGCCGCTTCCGCAGCCGGATCGAAATAGAGCGGCGCGTTGTGTGCACTAATCGTCTGCCAGCCGCCATTGAAGTCATAGGTCATGATATTGATCCAATCGACCACCTGAGCAATCTTGTCAAGCTCCGTATTTTGCGCAAAGGCGGGGGAGGCACCTGAGGCGATCGTTAACAGATACTCCTGACCATCCTCTCGCTCCGCTGCGTCCAGATGCTCACGCACCTCTTGCAGAAGCAGCGTGTAGTTTTGCTTGTCCCCCGGACGTCTGCTGTTGCCTGGCAATCCGCCTTCTACAGGATACTCCCAGTCGAGATCGACGCCATCAAACTGATACTTGCGAACGAAATCGACCGCCGATTTGGCAAAGGTCTCGCGCGTTTGGGCGCTGGCAGCCACATCGGAGAACCGGTTTGACCAGGTCCAGCCGCCTACTGAAATAATCGTCTTCAGGTGCGGGTTGTCTTGTTTCAGCTTGATCAACTGATTCAGGTTGCCGCGAAGCGGTTGATCCCAGGTATCGCCGGGAAATGACTTCTGAGCGTCAATCCAGGGATCGCCCAACACAATCGTTCCGTTGGGAACGTTGATCGTCCCGTTTTCATCCTGGCAGGTCCACGTCTGCGGGTTGGGTCCGGTCGGATCCGGGTTGCCATGCCTGCCATCCCAGCAGATGTCTGCAAATGCGTAGTTGATGTGCGTCACTTTTCCTGCGTCTATCTCCCAAACGTTGTAGTTGCGACCGTATGCACCCCAAGAGGGGTAGTAGCCGACGATTTTGGCGCCCTCAGCAGCCGCAGCCGGCTGAGCGGAGAAAGCAAACAACGGCAACAGCGACAAAACCAGTGCAGCAATCATGGAGCAAACGATGCTCCTACTGACAATCCCTTTGTGGAATCTCATACGAGCAAACCTCCTGTCAAAATGAATGGAATAAACAAAAAAACCAGCCAACAGAAGAACAATTCGTTTCCTTTAGAGAACAGACGCATCGACCACCTCCTGCGAGAGACAGTAAAGGAATGGGAAATAAGGGATAGACTCCCTATTTCCACTTTATCGGAATATTTTGTATTCTCGTAAGGTGGACATTTATGTAAAGAGGGGGAAATTTGCACAAGGCAACAGAAAAACCACCGTCGTCTTCTTCTGAAAACAACGGTGGTTTCCCATGAGTAAACGCTTCGATCACAGCATAACCGACGCTACGGCGCCATCTCCTGTGCTGAGGCTTCTGCTAGTGTCTGTTGCCGGCTTTCTTCCTGCAGCTGTCTTCGCAGCACTTTTCCAACCATCGTCTTGGGCAGTTCACTGCGATATTCGTAGATGCGAGGAACTTTATAGGCAGCCAACCGTTTCCTACAGTGGGCGTCCAGTTCTTCCTCGCTGGCCGTCTGACCCGGTTTGACGACGACAAAAGCCTTCACTGTCTCGCCACGGTAAGGATCAGGTACTCCTACCACTGCCGCCTCCTGCACGGCAGGATGCTCAAACAAGACTTCCTCCACCTCGCGTGGGTAGATGTTGTAGCCTCCCGCGATAATCATATCCTTCTTCCGATCGACAATGTAAAAGTAACCTTTTTCGTCCATGTAGGCCATGTCACCGGTCAACAGCCAGCCATCCTGCAGCACCGCTGCCGTATCTTCCGGCCGGTTCCAGTATCCTCGCATCACCTGCGGTCCCTTTACTGCCAACTCTCCCACTTCGCCCTGCGGCAGTACTTCACCTGTAGCGGGATCAACAATGCGACAATCCGTATCTGGCCACGGGAGCCCAATACTGCCGCTAATTCGATGGCCCCAAAGCGGATTGGAGTGGGTGACCGGTGAGCTCTCGGTCAGCCCGTACCCTTCTACCAGCCTGCCGCCGGTCAGTTCCTCAAAGCGCTGCTGCACTTCCAAAGGAAGAGGCGCAGAACCGCTGACACAAGCTTTGATGGAAGACAGGTCGTATTTTTTCAGTTCGGGATGATTAATCAAGGCGATGTACATCGTCGGTGCTCCGGGAAAAAGGGTGGGCTTCGCATGGTGGATTGTCTTCAGGATCTCCTTAACATCAAACCGCGGGATCAGCTGAATTTCTGCAGCCATCTGTATCCCCAGATTCATCACGGTAGTCATCCCGTAGACATGGAAAAGCGGCAGGGCTCCAAGAATCTTTTCCTGGCCCTTCTTCAGTTTGTAAATGATCGCGAAAGTCTGGACGGCGTTGGCAATCAGGTTTTGGTGTGTCAACATAACCCCTTTGGCCGTTCCGGTTGTCCCCCCGGTATACTGCAAAAGAGCCAGATCTTCTTCTGGATCGATTTCTACCCGCACGGGAGAAGTGTCCCCCTCGTCCATCAGGGCAGAAAAGGCCTCCACTCCATTGCCGTACGCCACCTGCGGCCTTTGCCCTTGCTTTCGCTGCACTAGCGGGTACACAAGCCGCTTCAAGGCAGGCAGGTATTCACCCATGCCGGTCACGATGACGCGACGCAGTGATGTGGAAGATTTGACATTCATAATGCGGGAGAACAACAAGTCGAGTGTGACAATCACTTCCGCTCCCGAATCACTGATCTGATGAATCAGTTCGCGTTCGGTATAGAGGGGATTGGTCTGTACGACAACGGCACCGGCAAATAAAGCTCCGTAGTAAGAAATGACTGCTTGCGGTGAATTGGGCAACATGATGGCTACGCGATCACCTTTTTTGACGCCGCGTCTGATCAATGCGTGGGCAAATCGATACGATAGCGACAGCAATTCAGCATAGGTGATCCGTCTGCCCATAAAGTAAAGGGCATGATTGTGGGGGAATTCTCTGGCAGACTGTTCGAGAAAATACGTCAATGAAACACGGGGGTATTCCAGTGACGCAGGTACTTCTACGGGGTAACTGGCAATCCAAGGCTTGGCATTTGACATCGCAAATCCCTCCGGTCCTTCGAATAGCTCATCCTTCCCGTGAAAGCGCATCCAAAACTTCTTCCTGACTCCATTGTAGTCGAAACCGATTCTATTTTCCAACAATTTTTCCGTTAGGAAACCTCCCCGCATGACACACCGTGATCAGAGGCGGGACAGCTTCGTCAACTGGCGGTCTTCCCCTTTAGTTCTTCCAGCAGGCGGTGTTGGATCCGCTCTTTTTCTGCATGTTCAACCAGATAATACCACACGCGAAGACCGTTCTTCCAGATCCGCTGATCTTGCCCTTTCAGGGTATCGGTTAGGAGCAGGTTTTTTTGAGAATCGCGGTAGGAGATTAGGAGAGAAGCAATCTCCGCCTCAGACAAATCGGTCTTCACGTGACCGCCTAAAATGTCCATTAGCGAAAATACCTTGATGACCCCCTGCAATGACTCACCTTTTTTCACCAATGCCTGCAGAATCTCCTGCTGTCGGGAGATTCGCTCAGCATCACTGTCTTCACGGCCGATGTCACTCTTCCGATAGCGGGCGTAGTCAAGGGCCTGCTTGCCGTTTAGCACCTGCAGCCCAGGCTCCAGGTCAATACGCGTTCCGTCAGTCGGATCTGTGTATTTCATCCGTTTTTTGATGTTCACCTGGATGCCGCCCAGCTCGTCCACAACCTGTCGGAACCCTTCAAAATCGACTGTGATATACCGATCAATCGGAACATCAAAGTACTGCTCCAGCGTTTCTTTCAACAAGGCAGGGCCACCGTACGCCATGGCATGATTTACCTTATCAAACCCTCTTCCGGGCAGTTCCATATAGCTGTCGCGCGGAATGGAGAGGAGATAAATCCGCTGTCGGACGGGATGAACCGCAGCCAGCATCATCGTATCGGAGCGGGCCCGCTCTCCCTCCCGGCTGTCCACACCGATCAGCAGCAGCGTAAAAGGCTTCAGCGGTCTCGGCTTGGGAAATAACGGAGTTCCCTGCTCCTCCGGTTGTTCCTGCTTCAGATCGGTGTCGCTCTCAGTGAGGGCAGACGGTTCTTTGGACAGCGATTGATACCATTCCCTGGTCATCTTTTTGAACTGATAAGCCGTATAAAACGTATATCCTGCCGCAGAACAAACAATCGCAAGGATCAAGAGGCCGATGACGGGTTTGGCTGCCCGTCGGTTTATCAAGCGCTTCACCAATCCCCTTGCCCCCTTTTCATGGCCTCAAAGATGAAAACCCCATCACGCTGATCGCCTGAATGGGGTTCTCTGTTAGTATGGCCTTGAGAGAGTCAGGATATACTTGCCTGTGTTACCGCTCCAACACCATGGACATGCCCATGCCGCCGCCCACACAGAGGGTGGCCAGGCCGCGCTTCGCACCGCTCCGCTTCATTTCGTTCAGCAGCGAAACGACGATGCGGCATCCTGTGCAGCCCACTGGATGCCCGAGCGAGATGCCGCTGCCGTTGAGATTGGTAATGTCCCGCGGCAACTCCAGCATTTTTTCCACGGCTAGGTATTGGGCGGCAAATGCCTCGTTTACTTCAATCCGCTCCATGTCATGCAGGGTCAGCCCTGCTTTGGCCAGCGCCTTCTGCGTAGCCGGTACCGGACCATACCCCATCAGATCGGGTTCTACCCCAGCCCAGGCATAGGAGATGATCCGTGCCATTGGCTCCAGTCCCATCTCCCGCGCACGGCTTTCCTTCATCAGGAGAACGGCTGCGGCACCATCGTTTATTCCCGAAGCATTTCCAGCGGTTACGGTCCCATCTTCCCGAAAAGAGGGTTTGAGCGCGGCCAGCCCCTCCAGAGAAATATCGCGCCGAGGGTGCTCATCGGTATCGACCTGGATGGTCTCTTTTCGTTTCTGGACCGGAACCGGGATGATCTCATCCCGAAACAAACCGCTGTCAATCGCCTGGATGGCGTTTTTATGGCTGCGATAGGCGATCTCATCCTGCTCTTCCCGGCTGACCCCGTATTTGTCGGCCAGTCGTTCCGCCGTCTCCCCCATCAGGATCTGGTGATGGGGATCAGTTAACAGCTCCCACAGCGCATCGGTCATCTCACCATGCATGATCCGTTTGCCCCAGCGCGTCTGCTTCAAGACATAGGGAGCATTGCTCATGCTCTCTACCCCTCCGGCGATTACGACCTCGCTGTCTCCCAGCACAATCTGCGACAGCCCGCTGACGATCGCCTGCATCCCCGATGAGCACTGCCGCTGAACCGTGTAGGCGGTCACCTCTTTCCCCAGTCCGGCATCGATCGCCGCTGTACGGGCGATGTTGGCTTCATCGGTTCGCTGGATGCAGTTGCCAAGAATCACCTCGTCCACGTGAGCAGGGTCGATCCCCGAACGATCCAGAATTCCTCGGATGACCACTTCCGCCAGTTTGCGAGCGCTTACATCTTTCAGACTGCCGCCAAACGAACCAATCGGTGTTCGCCCGGCTGCGACAATGACGACTGGATCCATCATGTACCCTCTTCCCTTCATGCTTTTTTTTCATTATCGCACAGGCGGGTTACAAGCGTCACCCACTCTCCGCTGATTCGCTCAGCGATCGGTGAGAATCCTGCTTCCCGGTATGCCTGCTCCACCATCTCTCGGCTCCACTCCACGATCCCCGAGAGAATCACCGTCCCTCCCCACGCCAGGGAGCGGAGCACGACCGGCAGCATTGCCACGTCCTCTTCGGCACCAATATTGATCAGGATCAGGTCTGCATCACGGGGCAGCTGTTCTGCTGCCGCCGGTTCCAGCGGATCTCCGATTACAACCTGTACAGCTTGTTTGGGCAAGTGGTTCAGCGAGCAGTTGTGATCGATCTGATCGGCAGCAGCCGGATTGATGTCGATGGCATAGACCGGCCAGGAAGCGCCGTTCTTGGCACAGAAAATAGACAAGATGCCTGAACCGGAGCCGATGTCCAACACACGCTTGTCAGTGAGCGGAAGCTCCTGCAGCAGGTAGAGGATATCCTGCGTCGTTCCGTGATAACCTGTGCCAAAAGCAGCCCCCGGATCGATCCACAGTACACGTGAAAGATCCTCAACAACTCCCTCCCCCGACCAGGAAGGAGCGATATGCCACTCTCCGACCTGCACCGGCTCGAACTGCTGCTGCCAGCTCTCGTGTTCTTCCCGTACCTTCTCTACCTTCAGCAGCGTGACCTGCCCTGCCCACTTCTCCAAAACATGCTGCAACTGCTCTACCCGCTCTTCTTGCCCATCTGTTAACGGTTCGAACAGATAGGCCGTCAGGGGTACGTCATCTCTTTCCCGGTAATCATAACCGTTATCAGTCCGGATCACGTCGATGCCTGGTTCCATCCAGCCAAGTGTGTAAGGCGATGAGGCCAGTTCTTCCGCAAATGACTCTTCCAACTTCGGATCCAACTGCAGTGTGTATTTCAACCAATACGCCGACAATTCACTCCACACTCCTTCTCCCTGTATACTCCTACTCACTGTATTCATCCTGCAACTGGCTCCCCGCTTGATTACGTGGTAACATACAGAAGGAACCATTACGGGATGGAGGTACAGATGATGTTTGATGAATTCTTCTACCGCCGCCGCAAAAACAAAGGGTTGTTCGTTCTCAGCATTTTGTTTATCGCAGCGAGTGCTCTGCTGCTGATCGGCGGAATCTACTACCTGAGCTAGATTGCTTTACTCCTCCCCTGCACTCTATTATACTTGAGCATGTCACCACTATTGGGGAAAAAACGTGCTACCTGCAACGATCCAGGGCCGTTGCAACCGCCCTTTTTGTGCATGTTTTCTACAGAAAGAAGGTTCTCTCATGCCGCGAATTCTCATCTCCGGATATTACGGCTTTAACAATGCCGGGGACGATGTCGTACTGTACGGGATCATTACCGGGCTCAGACGGGAACAACCTCATATCTCCCTATCCGTGCTGTCCAACCAGCCTGAGCGCACGACGTCGTTGTTCGGAATTCCGGCTCACAATCGTTGGCGTCTTGCCACCATCCTGCGGGAATTGAAACGGTGCGACCTGCTGGTGATGGGCGGCGGCACACTCATGCAGGATGTAACTAGTCCTCGCAGTGTACTTTACTACCTCGGCATCGTCAGTATTGCCAAGCTGCTGGGAAAACCGGTCGTGTTTTACGCACAGGGATTCGGCCCGATTCTGCATCGGACAAGCCGGTTTCTCATCAAGCAGGTGGTGAATCGGGTCGACGTGATCACCGTTCGGGATTTTGAATCAGGTGAAGATTTTAAAGCTTGCGGCGTGACCAAGGCACCGGTTTTTGTAACCGCTGATCCCGCGCTCACCATCCACCCGGCAGACATCGAGGAAGAACAGGGAAAACAACTGCTCAAAAACCTGTACAGCGACCACAGCAAACCGCTTGTCGCCTTCTCTGTCCGGGATTGGAAGCAAGAGGAGGCATTTAAGCAGATCATCGCCCAGGCCGCTGATTTTTACATAGAGCAGGGCTGGAATGTTCTGTTTGTCCCGATGCATTATCCGAGCGACCTGACCCCTTCTCGGCAGATCATGTCATTGATGCGTCAGCCGGGGGCCAAGCTATTGGAACAACCGGTTTCGTTTCACGAGATCATGAGTGTGCTCAAGCAGTGCGACTACGTTGTCGGGATGCGGCTCCATTCGCTGATCCTGGCCTGCGTGCTGAACATCCCGTTTACCGGGATCTCGTATGATCCCAAGATCGACCGCTTCGTCGAACGAGCGGGGATGCCGGTTGCGGGACATATCCGAGATTTAACATCAGAGACGCTGCTTCCGCTGCTTGCCGATCGACTTGTCAATCTGGAGCGGGAACGCGGCATCGTAGCCCATCACTCCCGCCTGCTAGCCGAGGAGGCGTTGAAAAGCAGCAAACTGGTGCTTCAAGCACTGGCCCAATCTCGGTAATCCGTCACGGATCGAAGGAGGATATGACCTTGTCGTTGGCTTCGTCTCTATTGCTTGCAATAAACAAGTTATTCCCACTGCCTGTCCATCCTTTTAATCTGGCCAATGACGGCAAGATGACCTATACCGAATGGCAGTTTCAAAAAGGAGATCAGACGATCCAGTTTTTCCTGCCTTATCATTCACAACAGCAGATGTTTGCAGGAAAAACAGTGCTCGACATCGGCTGCGGCGGCGGCGGGAAGACATGCTATTACGCAACCTTTGGGCCGCAGGAGATCGTCGGGATCGATATCGTACCTCATTATGCAGAAGAAGGCAATGCCTTTGCCCGGGAGAAAGGACTTGCTGATGTGGCCCGCTTCCTCACGGCCGACGCTTCGGCGATGCCGTTCGACGACAACAGCTTTGACACGATCATCATGAATGACGCGATGGAACACGTCGACAATCCGGAAGCAACACTGGAGGAGTGCTTCCGCGTACTGAAGCCAGGCGGCCATCTCTACATCAACTTTCCACCCTACTTCCATCCCTACGGGGCACACCTGTCCGACGCGATCGGCATTCCTTGGGTGCATTCGCTATTCTCAGAAAAAACGTTGATCGAATCTTACAAACGTTTGGTGGAACCGCTGCCCGATGGACCGGAGCGAATCTCGTTCCGCATCAGCCGCAAGGATCAGGGTGAGGAGTATTTCTCCTATATCAACAAAATGACGATCGCCCGCTTTCGTCGCATCCAGCAAGGGGTCGCTCATCCTGCCGTCTATGAGCGCGAGGTTCCGCTTCGCCCTCAGTTGGCCGCTCTGGCCAAGCTCCCCGGACTGCGCGAGTATTTCGTCAAGATGGTTGTCTGTGTCTATCAAAAAACATAAGAAAACGCTCGACCATCTCAGGTGGAACGAAGAACAGCTGCGAGGCTTGGACTCGCAGCTGTTTCCTTCTGTTATCCAAAGCAATCGGATGACCGAAGAGCGTGCCTTGCGTCGTTCATTGCGATCCAAACGGCGGTCGGGTTGGACTAGGCAGCGTAATACCAGCTAAAAACAGCATGCCGCACCCCCAGGCAACCCCCATCCACAGCAGGAACACCTGCGCCTCGCGCTTTCTCCCCTGCTTGGTCCAATAGCGATACTGATGGAGTGCAGCGAGGAGAATCGTACAGGTAAACAGCAGCAAGCTTCCCAGCATCTACTTTTTCACCTCGCCCTCCGGCAGCGACATGGGCGGACCCGCTACTCCAATTGATGAAATGCGGGCATCTACTGTCCACTGAATCTCCTGACGGGTAAACATGTCGGGCCAATCCGCTTCGATTTTTCGCCAATACGCGGGATGGGAGCGGTATATCATGGCCCCCATGGAAGCACTATCCGTCTTGCAGGTTTTCTGTAATTTTTTAAGCAACCTCTCGTATTCCTGTTTGATGGTTTTGGCAAATGCATCCGTCACATCTGAAATAATACGGGGATTGCTTAAATCCAGGTTTGTGGTGTTTTCCATCACCCTGCCTTTTGCCTTAACAGTGAACCGGAAGACTGGTTTGTCGTTTTGAATGCTTACGTGTTCCTTGGGACGCAGTTCTTCCAATTCGATCGACAACTCCCCTTTCACATCAGGGAGATGAACTTTGATCACACCAAACGGCTCTTTCCCAGCAAACTGTTTAACATGATCGCGGAATTGCCTTCCGCGTACCCGACCAGCTTGTCACCTCGAAACAGGGCGATCGCGTTTAGTGCAAAGTGGCTGGGATTACTTCCTTTCATCGTAAAGGCAGCAGTGATCGGCTGCGAACCTATACTTGATGACGACAGCAAGACGTCACGCAATAGTGTGGGTGGGGCCATCTCACGCCGCAGCATCTCCAGCAGTGCATCGGTCGGGGCAGATTTTTCCCCCTTGCAGCCACGATCATCGCCGGGTTCTGCTGTTGTGCCCCACTCATTCCAGCTTGGACTCCTCCCGCCTGAGTAGGAATTGCGATTCTGACTTTCCCCTGATACGTTCCAGGTTCTTCTCCTGTGTCAAACGTGCTAACCATCACAAAAGCGACCTCGTTGATCTCCCGACGATCCCAGCATCCGGCAAGGGGGAGGCAGAGCAGGGAAATACACAGACTGATGAGACATTTATTCCGACCGCTCACGGCTATCCCCTCCACGAGGTGCGGCTTGTTTCTTTCGTCTATCATGAACCAGGCGATACAAGTCATATTCACCCGGATCGGTCGGCCTGGTGCGGCCAGGCTGGGATAGGGTCTGCTTCTTCATCCGCCACAATGGCATCCGTACCAGCATATCCTTCCAGCCGGATAGACGTTCGGGAGCAATCGGAGCAATCTAAGGCACACCAGCCGAGTAAACCCCTGTCAGGTTGATGGCCAACGCGATGATGCCGAACATAATCCCAAACAACCCCAATGTTCCCGCCAGCAAGATCAATGGAAAGCGAAGGATTCGCAGGGCAAAACCGACATTGTAGCGAGGAATGGTAAATGATGCAATCCCGGTTAGGGAAACGACGATTACCATGGGTGCCGAGACGATACCTGCCTCGACCGCTGCCTGCCCGATGACCAACGCTCCCACAATGCTGACCGCCTCCCCAACCGGTGGCGGCAGACGCAACCCGGCTTCCCGCAGGGCTTCAAAGGTAAACTCCATCATCAACGCCTCCACCAGTGCCGGAAAAGGGGTTGCTTCGCGTGAGGCAGCAACGGAAAACAGCAGGCTTGTCGGCAGCATGTCTTGGTGAAATGTGGTGATGGCAACATAAAACGACGGCAGCAACAACGCAATAAAGATAAAGATAGCGCGAACGGTTCGTACAAAAGTGGCAAACAAGTAGCTGCTGTAGTAATCTTCACTCGCCTGAAAACCGCTCCAGAATTGAAAAGGCATAATCAATGCCTGAGGTGAATTGTCCACTAAGATGCCGATGCGTCCTTCTGAGAGAGCTCCTGCCACTACATCAGGTCGTTCGGTAGATTGAACTGTCGGCAACAAATTGTAGCGATGATCGCGAATCATCTCCTCAATGTAGTTGCTATCGAGGGCAACGTCCTGGTCAATGGCTGCGATTCTTCGCGAGATTTCTTCAACCAGCCCTGGCTCTGTGATCCCGTCCAGATAGAGCAGCCTTACTTCTGTACGAGTCAACCGACCGATAAACCATTGCTTGACCCGCAATCGTTCACTGGGCAATCGATATCGAATCAGCGCCATATTGGTCTCTAGCCGCTCTGTAAACCCCTCGCGAGGACCGCGAATCACCGCTTCCGTCTGCGGCTCTTCGACGCTGCGCTCCGGTATGGAGGTGAGATGCGCCAGCAGTACTCGTTCATCTCCCTCTCGACCAATCACGACGTTCCCTGTCAAAAGTGCTTGAACCACCTCGTCCATTTTAGCCGTATCCCGCAGGTTGGCCGCATGTACGGAATGATCGTCCGGTTCGATGCGGAGCGGCCCGATCACCTCTTCCTGCAGGCGGTGCAGGTCCACTAAACCAGCGATATAGATGACCAGATAGGAGCCAAAAAATCGAAGGACGAGATCAGGATTGTCGATCAGTCGCAACCTGACATCTTGCATAAACCGATCCAAGCTTCGCAAATCTACATGCTCTGATCTCTGTTGCATACTACCCTTCCTTTTCGTTCGGTTTGTTTGAACCGAGCACCCGTTTCACCCCAAGTCCCAGGAAAAGCAACAGCGGAATGACGAGAAACAATGGAACCCACATGACCCATGGAACCCACATGACCCATGGAACCCACTTGAGACCCGTAAAAATATGACTGGAAAGATTAGGTGCCATATAGGTGGCAAGCAGACAGACGAGCAGACAGACCGGCAGAATTACAGCCCGGTAGTTGCTTAGCTTCCATTGTGTGGCAATCCCGGCACAAGCTGCATAAGTGAAGATGAGAACTTTAAAAATGCCGACGATCATGTAGTTGATCACAATCAACGGGTCTACATTGTCCACAAACTGGCTGACAGCTGTCATCTGAAACGTAGACAGCAATGGATAAATCGCTCGCGAAAAGATTTCCGCTCCTAATGTTGCCACGCCTAGCAAATCCAATACCGTGATGATCAGGGTAAACAGTCCACTCGCCCATAGTGCGGCCCGTCGAAATCCCCGGGGTTGAACAGTCAGATGCCAAAACATCGCAAAGGCGGTTGTCTCACCATACGGAACGGTTACCCCAAGAGGAAATATCGTTGCAGCGATCCTGCTCCAATCAGCTGCTACCGGATACAACCAGCGGAATTCCATTACATCCGATATGACAAAAAGATCACCTGCAAAACGAGCAGCAAGAGGACCAACGGAATGAACATCTCCCCTAGCCGGGCCATCCGCTCAATGCCAGCAAAACAGGCATAGCCTACAAGTAGTAAAAAAACAAACATGGAAAAGCCTGTCGGTGTCTTAGGCAGCAGAAAAGAGTCGATCAATTCGCCAAAATCCCGCAATACCCGCCCAGCGACGTAAAGCATGATCACGATGTAAACCAGGGAGAGAGCTCCTCCCGCCATTTTCCAAATACATGTGTCACTAAGCCACCCCAATTCGCTGTGGGATGCCATTCGTAGAGCTTGCTGTACAGGTAGAGCAGCAGCATACCCAGCACACCACTCAGCCCTGCAGCAATCCAAGCGTCCTGCTTCGCCACTGCCGCAAAACCAAAGACCACATTACTGCCGATCTGGAAAAGCAGGATCAAGCTCCAGGTTTGATAAACGGAGAGGAGTCTCATACCTGTACCCCCCAGTTTTTCTTAGTATTACCTCCATTGACATCCCTATGTGAAAAAAAGCGCTCCCGTTCTGCGAACAGGAGCTTGTCCATCGGTGGTTGCATCGAAACGTTACCGACGCAATCCAATTGTCCGTTTTTCGATTGTATCCAGCCACTGCTGCAGTCGAGCACCGCCCGGTATCCACTCTAGCTCTCTCCGCTCGATCAGCGGTATGGCCAACAACAATCCCAGGTAGATAGATGCGCCGATGGCGATACCGGCAGTCGTCTCTAGAGCTCCTAACAGCCGAGGGCTGAGTGGAGCAGATGCCAGCAGAAAGGAAACCGTCTCCGTCGTACCCCAAGCCAGCAGCAACATGACATTGGCCGTAACCAACGGCAGCACCATGTCTAACCGCCATTTCAATTCCACCGTCACCAGTCGGCTGAGCACGCGGTGATTGAGGTAGCAGACAACCGCAGTGGAGAGCAGCCAGGACAGCGCTAATCCGTCTATTCCCATCCAGGAGGTGAACACAATCGTGGCAACTGCTTTTATCGCGACTCCCCAGGCGAGGTGAATAGCCGGCTGTTTCTCTCTCCCTAATCCTTGCAGAATGCCGTTCGTTGCCAAAAGCAGTGACAAGGGAACAGCGCTTACCCCCAGGATCGCCATCGCTCGCGTCCCCTCCGCATCTCCGTACAGGGCTAGATTGGCTCCCTCTGCCACAGCCGTAATGCCCAGACCAGCGGGGAGACCAATCAACCAGGCGAATCGATAAGAAAGCCGGATCAACATCGTGACCCGCTCTTCATCACCTTGCCGTCGCGCTTCCGCAATCGCCGGCACGATTGACAGCGCGATCGAGGAGCCAAACAAACTGGCCAACTGCAGCAGCGGTCCCCCTCTGCTGTAAATGCCGAACCAGCTGTCTGCCGTCCAGCCATCCACGTGCCAGATATAGCGGAAGATATTAATCGCAAAGAAGGAGTCGACCAGGCTAAAGATCGGGATAACCAGCGCACTGACACAGATCGGCCAGGAGATGCGCCACATCGTCAGATAAAACTGGCGATCTCCCCACCATTGCAGGCTGCGCCATTCATATTTCACCCGTTGGCCTTTTTGCTTGCGGCTTTGCAGCCAGAGAAATAACAGCAGCACAGCGAGGCTCAGGACGGTGCTCAGCATCGTTCCGATGTTTACCCCGGTGATCACCGTGTCGGTGTCTTTGCCCAGCGATACCAGATAGAGAGAAAAACATAAAATGAAAGCCACACGCAGGGTCTGCTCCACCACTTGAGAGACGCCGACGTAAAGCATCTTTTGATGACCGTAGAAAAAACCGCGCAGCACCGCAATCAACGGAACAAACAAGAGCGATGACGAAATCGCTCGGATCGGCTGCGTCAAGTGAGGATTGCCCATCAGGATCGCGATCAGCGGCGAACTGAGATAGAGCAGTACAAACAGCAGCAGTCCGATCACGCCCATCATCAGCATGCTGCGGGCCAGGATCTGGTTTACCAATTCAGGACGACCTTCGGCCAGCGCTTCGGCAATCATGCGCGACAGCGCTACGGGCACACCGGCCGTAGCCAGGATGAGAAAGGTTAGATAAAGCGGATATACCTCTTGATACAGACCGAGCCCGTTATTGCCGACAATCTCCTGCAGTGGAATGCGGTAGAACATGCCGATCACTTTGGACAAGACACCGGCCAAAGCCAGAATCAGCGCACCGCTGAGAAAGTGACTTTTTGCAAACATGTATGTGCTCCTTTGGAATAACCGGTATGAACTGCAGATAATCCTAATCATACTACCGTAAACGATGCCGTTAGACAAGGGCAAGAAGTCATATCACGCACGTCCGAATCAATCGACAAACAGGCATTCCCAATAGAGAACACCTGTTACTGGCCTCGCCTCGCCGCTTTCTTCCAGACTTTGCCCAAGATTTCCGCCAGCAGTGGTTCTTTCACCAGATACAGTATACATGCGTAGACGAGGGCACCAGAGCCCGTATACAGGAAAAACCGAAGCCACGCATACGGCAGAGGTACAAGATATTTCAGCAGCATCACTGCCGCCGTCATCACCAAGACAGCCATCGTCGTCTTGCCGGCTGTCTTGAACAGATCGGATGATAGAAACGGGCCGACCCGACGTCTTAACGCCACGGCGAGCAGGGCAATGTTGAGAAACGCCGACAGGGACATGGCCAAGGCAATCCCGCCGTGGTCCAGCCAGGGAACCAACAGCAAGCCTAGCGAGATGAACAATGCTACGTTGACTGCGGCGAATATCACCGGAGTGCGCGTGTTTTCCAGAGCATAAAAAGCGCGGGTAAACAAGTCGCGGGCAGCAATCGCGAACAGTCCGATCCCGTAGAAGATCAGCGCCCAGTAGGTAAGCGCAGTATCCTCCGGGCCAAAGTTGTTATTCTGATACAGCATCTCAATCAGCGGTTTGCCCAACAGAAAGAAGCCAACGCTGATCGGTACCAGCAGGACCAGCAGGTAGCGCAGCCCCAAGGTGAGCACGCGGTTCATCTCCTGCAGATTTTGCTGCTTTACATATTCTGAGAGCAGTGGGAACAAGGGAACGGTAGCTGCCCCGACCACCATCATCGGCAGCTGCACGATCGTCATCGCATAGGCGAGAGCAGAAATTTTCGCTTCCCCTAATCCGGAACCGATCATTTTTTCAAAGAAGACCGTGATTTGTCCTAGGATGAGCGCGAATAGGATCGGAATAAAGCGTTCTCCCATGCTGTGCAAGAGCGGATCGCCGCGCCAGCGGAAGTTGAGGCGAAACGGCATTCCCATGGAAAGAACGGAAGGAAGAAGCGTCGCCGCCGCCAAAGCAAAACCGATCGTAGTCGCGATCGCCAATCCCGTTGATCCTAGCATCGGGACAAGCAGGTAAAAGCAGAGAATCGTCACCGCGGCATTGACCACTGTACTGAGCGACGAGGCAAAGAAGCGATCACGGGCATTAAGCAAACTGGACCAGAGGCTGAGCAGCGCGATAAACAGAACCGACGGCCACATCCAGCCCAACTGTGTCGCAACCAACTGCTGCCCTGCTGCGGAGAAACCCGGTACCAGCAGGTTGGTGACCGGACCGTTCAACAGCCATCCAAACAGGCTGACGCCGCCTCCGATGAGAATCGTCAACGTGAACAGCTTGCTGTACAGATCATGGCCCCGCTGTTCCTCTCCAGCAGTCATCAATCCCTTCATCGTCGGGATGTAGAGAGAGTTCACCACCGTCGGAAAGATAATCCAGAGCGTCATCGGTATGACGACGGCAGCGTAGTAGGCGCTCGCCTCGATACTCGTCCCATAGGTGGAAGATACAAACAGATTACGGACAAACCCGAGGACGCGACCAAGCAGGGAGAGAACGAACACCATCGCAACAATTTGTTGGAATCGGCTCATCGCGCTCTCTCCGCAAGGCCATATAAGGCGATAATCTGCTCGGCATAGTCAGGAACCGGGTCTCCCTGCTCGTGGAGAGCACGTTCGCCGTCGAGCACGGAAACGGTCTTGGCCAGAAAATCGTCAAGGTCGCGATCGGCAAACAATACCGTCTGCGGCGGTCGAATGTCAGCATCGCTGGCCACCACCGGTACGCCCGAATGCAGGGCCTCGTACACGGAAATGCCGTAGCTGTCACTGTTTGTCGGCCGCAAAAAGACCGCTGAGCGCTTTAGCAGCGTTTGATACTCCGGCGGTGCATGCAAAAAACAAAACACTTCTGTCAGTCCGCGTTCCGATACTTGCTGCTGCAGCTTTTCGTAGTATACTGGATCGGCGACATGGGTCACGCAGTAAATGATCCGCACATCGCGACGCATCCCGGCGAGCCGCTCTGCCAGATCGACGATCAGATCGATTCCGTACAAGTCGACACCCTTGTGGTAGGTGCCGACTGCACCATTGGCCAACAGCAGCTTGGTATCCGAACTGGCCAGAAACGACGCTACCTCAGGGGAGATGGGAATCTCATCCTGCTGTCCATGAATGAACGGTGGGATGAAGACGATCTTCTCAGGATCAACTCCACAGGCCGCCAGCCGGTCCACAAACTCTGGATTGACCACAATAAAGCGGTATGCCAGTCGGCTGGTCACCTTCACGATCAACCGCTTTATCCAGGAGAGCGGCTGCTCTTCGCCGCGCATGTTGTGGACGGTGAAGATCACCCGTTTGCCGCGCAGTGCCAATAAGGATAGCAGCAGTCTCACCTGCCAGCGCAGAAAATGGACGTGAATCACATCTTCCCGGCAGCCAAACAGATAGCGGAGCGCCCATGTTTCAATCTTGCCGGTATACTTCACGTCCCGATCTTTTTCACCCGTTGTGTTGTCATAGATGGTAACGGGGATACCCCGCGCGTCCAAAGCCCGACAGAGGCGTTGGATGTGAACGGATATCCCCCCTACCGGCGGCGGGTAGACACCCACCTGAGCCAGTTTACGCTGTTTCATTCTCCCGACGCTCCTGTCGCAGAATGATCTCAATCGCGCCAATTGCGGCAGCGATCAGCCAAAACGCCATCATCACCCGGTAATCGTGGAACACATCCTCGGTCATGCCGGCGGCTGCCAGCCCGATCAAACTGGCAAACAATCCGATCCCCCAGATGGAAAGGCGTTTTTGCAGCCGGTTGGCCGCCACCGCAAAGCTAGTCTTCACTAATTGATAAAACAGGAATAGGAGTGAGCCGATTCCCAAAATCCCGCCGGTAACGAACGACTGAATCCAGATATTATGAAAGTGGAACACGTTTACCTGCGGCATCTGATAGTCGACATAGACTCGGTTAAAGGTTGTCGTGTCCATGCCGATCCCTGTGACCCAATAGTCGCGGATAATGGCTAGAGCAGACAACCATGCCTGCAGTCGCCACTGGCCGGAGGTATCCTCAAACGGATCGGCGATCGATGCGATCCGCTGCTTGATCACATCCGGGATCAGATCAAACAAAACGGCAACGACCAAGAGAAGCATACCGGTCAGGATCAGTTTCCGGTCGATCTTGAGCAGGATCAGCACGAACGCAATAGCCGCTGCCAGCCAGGCCCCTCGCGAAAAGGTGAGCAGCAGCGCCAGTGCTGTCAATCCAAACAGCACAGCGACCAGACATTTCTGCTTAAAGTCACGCACATAGTAGATCAGCACAAACGCCAATGGCATGACCAACAGCAAAAACTGAGAAAAAATGTTAGGGTTGCCGAATGTGGCATACACCCGTTTATCCAACAGCGGGTTGGTTTCCCGGTCCACCCACTTGCCTGGCATCGAGTCCAACAGGAAATACTGCGCCAATCCGTACACAGAGATCAATGCACCGGAGATGACAAAACAAAGCAGGAAGCGATACAGCACCTGCTTCGATCCGATCATCAGCATCATCACCACCAGCAAGATCAGACTGGGGATGTAGTACAGCACGTATTCCCCGAGACTTTCCCGCAGATTCACTGACGTAACCGCAGTGATTCCGACCGCTAGGATGAAGAAGGCGGAGGCGAAAAACACTTTGCTGGTCAGTACCTGCTTCAACCGCTGCTTATCCACTCCATCCAGCAGGAGCAAAAAAATCAGCACCAGCAGGAAGAACATCAGCGGACGGTAGGTCATGAAGGGAAACGAAAGGGCGAACAGGTACAAGGCATATTCCTTTTTATATATCCCTGCGAGATAAAAGGCAGCGTACAGGGTAAGCTCCATCGTAAACTCCACTTTCCCCTGGACAACCCCAAAGGCAATCAACAGCAGGGCGGGTAAAACGATTTTCCAGTTATACATACCCTTTACTCCTCGTCTTCATCATGGTTCCATAGTTCGATACAGATGCGGACGGGCCAACTGCCGGTCAACCATCCCTGCTTGTTGTAATACTTCACCACGAACAGGATACTGCCCGCTACGACGGAGCCAATGGTAAACAAAAGGGAGAAGATATATCCCTCAAACATCAACTGAACGATCATGTGTATCAAGGTGGTGACAAAGGCGACAATACTGACAAATGCCCAATACGGATGGGCGGCCAGCAATGCCTGCAGCCGCTGCTGCCAGGATGTGCGAATGACTTGCTCAATCCATTCGATCATCAGCCGTTCCCCTCCTTCTTGTCCTCAATCCCAATAACCCGCGTTTTGATCGAAGCGTGATTGGTCCATAGAGGAAGGTATTGGTTTAGTTCGACGACACCGTTGTGGATCAGGACATTGCCGTACGGCGAACGGGACGTGGTTGCTTCAATCGTGACAAACACGTCGTAATGTTCAGGTGCTGTGCCGATCTTGGTCCTACCAGTAGCCTGATCGACTGCAGGCATCTTGGCCGGTTTGGCCTCAACATCGACGATCTTGCCGAACAATTGATTGATGTCATTTTTTTTAAAGACGTGATCACCGACGAGTACGGCATCAGCGATGAACTTCTCCACACCCTCCGCCGAGACGGTGATGAGCGTTTGACGAGGGCCTTCTCCCAACTCGGAGCGAATTGCCAATTTTTCCCCTGTCACCCAACCGAGCACGATAACCAACAAAATAATCAGAACCAACCGGGCAGGTCGAATCCGGATCGACTTTTGCATGGGCTCTTCACCCTCTCGTTACTTTTGTTGCACCTTGGAGATGACGCTAAACATCGTAAAGCTTGTCCCTTTGATCTTTAGTTCGTGCCCAGCCAATAGCGGTGTATTGCCGGCATGCGGAATGTTGTTGACCAGGCTGGCTTTCCCCTCTACCGTAATGTAGACGCTGAACTTGTCGGGAATCTTGCTGATTACGGTTCGTCCGTCAGCGGTGGAAACAAGGTTGATGGCATCGTTGACCTGAATGTCTACAATCTTGCCGATGACGTCGTTGGTATCGAGTGAGCGAATCGTGTCGCCTTCCTTTATATTCTCAATTACAAACGGATACAGCGCATTTCCATAAAATTGTACGGATACGTTTTTCTCAGGGGCATTGATCACCACTTCCCCCTGGGTCATTTTATAGGCGCCAAACGCCACCGCCCCCAAGACAACGAGAATCAGCAGAAAATCGATTAGGTTTACTTTTCCGAAGAGTCGGCCTTGGTTGTCAATCAGGCGCATCTTGTTTCCTCCTTTAAGAACGGTTCATTTACCAACATTTCCGAAAAACTCACTTGTTTACCATACCATATCTGTAGCCGAAAGAAAATCCAGCCAAAGGACAAATCTCGAAAGAAAAATCACCCTTTTTGTCTGATGCTGACAAATCACGTCTAAATATGCAACTTCTCCACCCGAACCCCCGACAAAAGGGAGAATGGGTGTAGAATCGACGGTCCGCCAATCATAGCATAGAGAAAAAGGAGCGTGGTCCATTGAGATATAACGGACTTGTCGCCAGCATCACCGAACAGGTCATCAGGAGGCCACCGATCACCTTTCGCTATCCGCGGGTCGCAGGGCTGCCTGCTAGCGCTGTAGAACGGCGCATCAACGCAGCCATCCAGCAGCTTGTCCTCTCCATGATTCGCCAGCAGAACGTCCCAGGGCTGCAGTATCTAACCGGTACGTACATGCTTCCCGTCAATCGGAGGGGCGTACTAAGCGTGGTGTTTGATACGGACAGCTATTCCGGAGGCGCCCACGGCATGCAGTACAAACGATCGCTCACCTTTAGCTTGCGGACTGGAAGAATCTATCAGTTGGCTGACCTGTTCCTGCCCGGCAGCGACTGGAAGAGACGGATCGATGCCTATATCAGACGGCAGATCGAGGCCCAAAACATCCCGCTGATTGCCCCTTTTCGCGGAATAGGCAGCGATCAGCCGTTCTACCTGACGCAACATGCCCTTGTCATCTACTTTCAACTCTATGAGTACACCCCGTATGCTTACGGGTTCCCTCTATTTGCCATGCCCTACACGCTGTTCCGCGACATCGTCAACCCCGGCGGACCGATCGCCAGGCTAATGCGGGCGTAAAAGAAGACTGTTGCCACGACATGCCAGCAACAGTCTTTTTTCTGTGCATGGATGGGTCACACCAACTGCTGAAGCAACCTGCTCATTGTGAACACAGGAATCCCTAGTCCTGAGCCTCAATCAATTCATCCATCAATCGGGCCAACTGCCTCGCCTGCTCCCGTCGTTCATAAGGCTTGACTCGCTCAGCCATATCGTCAGCCGGCAGACGGATATCCGTGATGCTGGCTGACGACTGCCGCTCACGCCGCCATGCTTCATATAGCTGCAAATAGGCCTGTTTGATCGCGGCCTTGTCCGTAGGATCAGCCACCTGCCCCAGTCCAAAGCGCTCGATAATCTCTGTCGCTTCTCCCGGCATGTTGAGCGCCAAAATCGGCTTGCCGACGCCCATATATTCATACAGCTTGCCAGGAATATAGGCGCCTGCGTCTGGGGATACATCGCTGACCAGCAGCAGCGTATCGGCGCTCTTCATCAGGCCGAGCGCCTCTTTGTGCGGCAGATTGCCCAATACTTCTACGACGTCGCTCAACCCCAGACGTTTCACACAGTCGACGTTGTCCGAATAACCGGGATAATCAAACACACCGGCAAACGACAGCAGGATCTCGTCGCGCTGAACCCGTCCTTCGTCGATCAATTCTTTGACCGCTTCCAACAGGAGCCGGGGATTTCGCTTCTGATAGAAGATTCCGGCATAGACCGCCCTGAACTTCTCGTCAGTTCTCGGCACCTCCCCCAAATGGGCAAAGTCAGCGCGGTCAAACCCGTTGTAGATCAACTCCAACCGCTTGATCAGCGATCCATACTTTTGGCGAAAGTTCTCCGCAAAGGTAGCGGTCACCGTTGTCAGCGCATCGGCACGCTCCATCACCCGGGCTTCCATCCGCTCTTCCAGCCGCTCGCGCCAGAGAATCCCGGAGCGGTGCATGTTCTGTGTCCAGGGGTCGCGGAAATCGACGATCCACTTACAAGGAAACGACTCCGCCAGTTTCAGCGCGACGAGATGGTCGGTAGCGGGGCCGGAAGTGGAGAAGATCACATCGATTTTCTCTCGGCGCATGATCTCCCGCCCCAGTCTGACCGCGGCAGGGTACCAGAGTATGTTTTCGTCGGGTATTAGCAGGTAAGGCTTTGCTTTCTTTAATACAGAGACCACCTGCTGTTTGATCCGTTCAGTCAAGGACGGATGGCTGCCAGATGGCCTCCCGGCGTCCGTCGCCTGCGCTGGCGCCGGTTTGGGCAGCAGCGGGATCTCTTTGGCCCGATAAATCTTCACCTGTTCCGGAACTTCAGCAAGCAGGGAGCGATCCAGCGTCGCATGATAACTGGGATCGACCGTCAATACGTGGACGTTCCAGCCAAACTCGCCCAGATACTTAGCCATCTTCAGCGGTCTTGGCACTCCGCCGCCGCCAATCGGCGGAAAAGCGTATGCGATCATCAGCACATGTTTGTTTCTCGTCATCGTATCTTCCTCATCCAGTAAAATAACCGCTATTACCATACCACAAGTCTCACTTTATTGCGAATCCCCTGACCATCTGCTATAGTGAAAATGGTTTGTTGGAAAGGTTCGGTGGATCAAATGAACAACAAAACGCGCGTCCTCCACGTGATCGGCGGAGGAGAATTTGGAGGAGCCGAACAGCATATTCTCAACCTTCTATCGTCCGTTCCCGGAGACGAAATTGAGGCCCAGGTGGTCTGTTTCTATGATTCCGTCTTTGCCGGCAAACTGCGTGAGGCAGGGATTCCTGTGGTTGCGCTGAGCCAATACGGACGTTTTGACGTGCGGCTGCTGGGCGGACTCTCCCAGGTGATCCGCAAGTACCAGCCGGACATTGTCCATTCGCACGGGGTAAAAGCCAACCTTTTTGCACGGCTGGCCTCCATCCGCAAGGTGCCGGCCATCCTGACCACGGTCCACAGCTACCTGCGTTATGACTATGTCCATCCGCTCGCCTTCCTGATCGTCTCGATCCTGGAAAAGGCGACTCGCCCGCTTAATGATTACTACATCGCGGTTAGCGCCGCGATTCGGAACATTTTACATAAAGAAGGCATACAGGACGAGAAGATCAGTTTGATCTACAACGGAATTCAGATTGCGCCATTTCGCCAAACGGAGCAGCGCGACACCGACCGGGCCCGGTTGCTGAGTGAATGGGGCCTGCCGCCCGATACCCTGGTCTATGGCACGGTCGCCCGTTTTGTCCCGGTTAAAGGGTTGACCTATATGATTGAAGCGTTTGCCGAAACCGCCAAACGGCTCGCCCCTGCTCCCTGCCATCTGGTGATGGTCGGTGACGGGCCAGAGCGTCAACTGTTGGAAGAGACAGCACAGCGACTTGGCGTGGGCGACCAGGTGGTGTTCACCGGTTTCCGCAATGATATCCCTGCCTGCCTGCATGCCTTTGATACGTTTGTGATGTCATCACTTCATGAGGGCTTGGCCTACACGATCCTGGAGGCGGTCGCCTCGGAGGTGCCGGTGGTAGCCACGGCGGTTGGGGGCATCAAAGAGTTTGTTGATGACGAAGAGACAGGTCTTTTGGTTCCATCCGCATCGGTCAGCGAATTGGCCCAGGCGATGCTGCGCTTCGCTGAGGATCCCGCCCTTCGCGCCCGCCTGTCAGCAGCAGCGTTCCGCAAACTGCTGCAGTCGTATACGATTGAACAGATGACGGCACAGACCGTCGATCTCTACCACTCGCTGGCCAAAAAGAAGCCGGACAGGAGCGTGAATCCATGAATGTACTGGTTACAGGGGGAGCCGGTTTTATCGGCTCCCATCTTGTTGAAAAGCTGCTTGCAGCAGGGCATCGGACAATCGTCGTCGACAACGAAAGCAGCGGCCTGCGGCAGTATGTCCCTGCTGATGCGATCTATTACAACCTCGACATCTGTGATGAGCGCCTGCGCGATGTAATCAAAGAGGAGAAGCCGGAGATCATCGTCCATCTGGCGGCACAAAGTGTCGTCCCGGTCTCGGTACGCGATCCTGCATTAGACGCCCAAATCAATATCCAGGGATTGATTGGATTGTTGGAAGCAGCCCGACAGCAGCAGGTTCGCAAAGTGATCTACGCTTCTACCGCAGCTGTCTACGGTGAGCCCGCCAGCGTGCCGATCGTCGAGGAGATGGCCGGCCATCTGCTGTCTCCCTACGCGGTCAGCAAATACGCTGGCGAAGGGTACCTTGCAGCGTATCATCATCTGTACGGCATAGCTTACACAGCCTTTCGCTTTGCCAACGTGTACGGACCGCGACAGCTGGCCAAATCGGATGGCGGAGTGGTGGCGATCTTTACGGAACTGATTCGTTATGGCAAAACGCTTACGATCAACGGAGACGGCGAGCAAACCCGCGATTTCATCTTCGTCGGTGATGTAACCGATGCGATGATCAGAGCTTTCGACAAGGCCGACAACCAGGTGCTTAATCTCAGTACCGGATTGCCTACCTCAATCAATCAACTGATCGATGAACTGGAGCAGGTTGCCCGGACCCGAGTAGCCCGCGAGTACGGACCGCCGCGTCCCGGCGATATCCGGCACAGTTGTCTGTCCAATGAAAAAATGAAGCAACAGCTTGCGTGGGAGCCGCGCTATACGCTTCGCCAAGGGCTTGCTGCCACGTGGGAAGGGTACGAATTGGAAAAACCCCCAGGGGAAAAGTGAAGTCCCCTGACGGTTCTTTGCTTTGGACGAGCATAAGTGGAGGGCGAAAGAGAAAAACAGATTCGCTCCGCTCGTGCCAGAGCCGCGGGGAAGCCGGGATGACCGTCTCCGCTCCAACAAAACGGTACGGCGGCCAAAAGCCCTCAAGGGGCGAATGCATCTCAGGGAAGCAGTCGGCCGCCAAGCGTGTACCGCTTTGTTTCCGCTCCGACTCTGTGGGCACTGACAAGGCTTTCGCTCATCTGTTTTTCTCTTTCGCCTCGCAACGTTGGCATTAGCCGAGAACGTCGGGAATCTTGGTCTCCTACCTATGCCATCACTTATCCATTTCGTTAAAAAAATGCAGCCAACTTGCCAAGTTGGCTGCATTAGCGTGGGAGACAAAGCCTTGGTCCAGGAGGAGAGTCGCTCTTTTCCGGAAGGAGCGACTTTTGCCAACCAGCCTAGCGGAGCCAATACGCAAGCGGGGGCTTTCGGGCGCAACCCTGCGATACTTCGTAGCTGTACTCCTTTTGCGACCGCCCGCTTCGGATTGGCGCAGCGGACAGTCCCCGCTTCCCTGCAGGTTGGCAACGGAGCGACTGGAGGAAAAGAGCCACTCTCCCCGCGCCGCTCCCCTTTACCTACAGACTAATGCAGCCAACTGACAAAGTTGGCTGCATTACGCATGTGATTTTCTTTTTAACCGTTCTACAACGTGGACGGCTCCAGGTTGTAGCAGCGGCGATAGATCCATTCATAGCCTTTGACACTCATATCCCGTGGGTTGCCGACGGTTTGCGGATCGTTCATCGCTTCCTGTGCCAGGCGAGGGATCATATCGGCCGGTACTCCCTGTTCATCCAGGGTCGGAATTCCCACATCTTCTACCAATTCATAAACCGCTTTGACTGCGGCCTTGGCTGCTTCTTCCAGGCTCATCCCATGCGTATTGACACCCATCGCTTGTGCGATCCGCGCAAATTTTTCAGGCTCGCCCATCCAGTTGTATTCCATCACCGGACCGAGCATCGCGGCTACGCATGGACCGTGAGCAACCGGAATGATGCCGCCCAAGGTCTGGGCCATCGCATGTGCCGCACCTGCAGATTCGCTTCCATAGGAAAGGCCGGCCAGCATCGCAGCTTGCGCCATCCCGTACCGCGCTTCGATGTCATGCCCGTTGGCCACCGCTCGACGCAGGTACTTGGCTACATACTCAATCGCAAGCAGAGCGACGGCATCTGTGATCGGCTGTGCATAGTGGCAGGTGTAGCATTCAATCGCATGGGACAAGGCATCGATACCTGTCGCTGCAGTAATGTGAGGAGGCATCGAGACATGCATCTTCGGATCGATGATCGTCAGGTGAGCGGCAATCAGCGGCCCTCCCGTATTAAACTTAAACTGGCGCTGCGGGTCGGTGATGACCGCCCACTGTGTCACTTCACTTCCTGTCCCGGCTGTCGTCGGAATCGTCGTCAACGGTGGAATCCGTTTTTCCAGCGGTTTTTTGCCTTCCGCCGCTTCATAGTTCAAGACCGGCTCACCGTGGACCACCTCTACCCCGATCGCTTTGGCCGTGTCCATCGAGCTGCCGCCGCCGACCGCAACCAGTCCATCGCAGCCTTCTGCTTGATAAAGAGCTGTTCCTTCAGCGACTACGTTGATCGATGGGTTGGGTTCTACCTTGTCAAAGAGGACGACTTCCATGCCGGCTGCTATCAGGCTTTCTGCCACCGGATCGATCAGGCCTACTTTTTTCACGCCCGGATCGGTCACCAACAGTACCTTGGTCACGCCAAGCTGTTTCACTTCTTCCCCTGCATACTGGATCACACCGATCCCATGCTTGACAACCGTCGGCATCTCAAATCCTTTTAATCTCTCCATCCGTTCAAAACGCATGTTCATCATTCATTTCTCCTCTCTCATCCTGTTTATGGCTCAGCTATCTATGGCTCAATCAAACCATTTCATCGGCTGCGGATTGATGTTTTGGTATACGTGCTTCGTCTCCGTGTACTCTTCCAACCCGATCAATCCCAACTCCCGACCGATCCCGGATTGCTTGTATCCTCCCCATGGAGCCTGCGGGAAGTACGGGTGGTAATCATTAATCCAAACAGTACCCATTCGCAGCTCGCTGGCCACTCTTTGAGCCCGATTCATCTCTTGCGTCCAGACTGCTCCCGCCAGACCGTAGAGGCTATCGTTGGCCAAGCGAATCGCTTCCTCTTCGGTTTGAAAGGTTTCCACCGTCAGCACAGGGCCGAACACCTCTTCCTGCACAATCCGCATGTGCGTCCGGCAGTTGGTGAATATCGTCGGCTCGATAAAGAATCCGTTCTGCAATTCAGGATCATCCGGTCGTTTACCGCCCAAGACCAATCTCGCCCCTTCTTCTATCCCCAGTCGAATGTAGCCTTCAATCTTGGCTAGATGTTCCTTGGACATGACAGGCCCCATCTGCGTCTTTTCATCAAATCCACTGCCCATGCGAATCTGCTTCGCTTTTTCCACCACTGCCTCCACAAACGAATCATGGATCGATTCCTCTACCAGCAGTCTGGCACCTGCCGAGCAGACCTGCCCAGCATGGAAAAAGACAGCATTCAAGGCATAGTCGACGGCTGTGTCAAAATCGGCATCAGCAAACACAATGTTGGGATTCTTGCCGCCTAGTTCAAGCGACAGCTTTTTGAAGTTGCCAGCCGCTGCCTGCATGATTTTTCGCCCCGTGACGCCGCCGCCCGTAAACGAGATCAGATCCACATCATGGTTTTCAGCCAACTCAGCCCCTACTGTGGCCCCGGGACCTAAGACGATATTGACAACCCCAGGAGGAAATCCCACTTCCTCAAAGATTTCGGCGATGCGGATCGTCGTGAGCGGCGTAATCTCGCTTGGTTTCAGCACGACGGTGTTCCCGGCTGCCAATGCAGGCGCCAGCTTCCAGGATGCCTGCAACAGCGGGTAATTCCATGGTGTGATTTGTCCGCACACCCCTACCGGTTCCCGCACGAGACAACTTCTCGTATCCGGATTGGGAGATTGGATGACGACCCCCCCATCTTTGTCGGCCAGACCGGCATAGTACTGAAAGACCGCAGCAATCCCTTCCATATCGGCTTCACTTTCAACTACGGTTTTTCCAGTATTCAAGGTTTCCAGTTCTGCCAGCTCCCGCTGATACTGTTTGATTTTTTCTGCAACCTGGTACAGGAGATCTGCACGCTGAGTGGCATTCCATTGTCGCCACTCGCCTTTGTCAAAAGCATCTCTGGCTGCTTGAATGGCCGCTTTGGCGTCTTGCTCTCCTCCCTCGGCAACCTGTGCGATCACCTCCTGATTATACGGGTTGATAATCTCCCGTATATCACCGGAACGGGCTTTTACCCACTTCCCGTTTATATACATTTTCTTCATCTCATCACCACCAAAATTTGTTTTTTGTTAAATAAATTATTAACAAATTGAATTTACTAAATCGTATCATCCGATCCGTCTATCTGTCAAATGCGTTGAAAAATGCCGACTCTTAAATTTGACAATGCAGATCTTTCTGGTATTATGAAAAAGAATTCAAAACAAATTTAACAAATCACGTGGATGGAAGGGATGAAAAGTGGAGGAACCCGAAAAAAAGCACGAAAACATTTTGGCGGAAGCTGAGGAACTGGTGATTGACGCCATTTCCGAAACCATGGATTTGTACGGGGTTACCCCTTCGATCGGCAGGCTGTACGGGGTGATGTACTTCACAGATGAGCCGCTGACCCTGGATCAGATGAGCTCCAAGATGGGGATGAGCAAACCCAGCATGAGCACCTCGATTCGTGCTTTGCAGCAGATCGACATGGTGCATAAAGTTTGGCAAAAAGGAGTGCGAAAAGATCTTTATTCCGCTGAAAAAGATTTTTTCAAATCCTTCATCTCCTTTTTCTGCAAAAAATGGAACAGGGAGATCGAGGTGAACATGGAAGCGATCAAAAAAGCGGAAGAGAAGCTAAAGATGATCTTGGACGATCCCAGCGCACCGGTAGGCATCTACAAGAAAGCCAAAGCAGACATGGAATTGCTGGACTGGTCCAAAAAATACTATCAATGGCTTGAAAAGTTGATCGCATCCTTTGAAAACAAAGAAATCTTCCGTTTGCTCGAAGAAAATCCGCCCAATTAACCTCGTTAATTGGGCTTGATATACAATATTTAGCGGGAAGGGGGTAATCCTTCCAATAATTTACTGATTATTCCGACTATTATTGAAACCAAGAAGGGATGATGTGAAGGAATGGAAAGTTTTAATAAAACTTCCAAACACAATGACGAGACACTGGTACGCAATCGTGACAATGGGAACTTTGCTTTGGGCTCTCCGCTTGTATCTACCATTTTGGGGCTGCTGCTCTTTTTTGGAATCGTAACGGGCTATGTCCTTTTTTCCGGGAGCGATGTACATTGGGGAGGCTTACTCTCCATGCTGGTCTTTTACGCAGCCGTGTATTACATTGGAGCCATCGCTGCCGGAAAGAAAGGAAGGAATACCATCGGCGATATGATGGTGGCTGGAAGAGCAATTCCATTATGGGTAGCCATCTTTACCATGACGGCCACATGGGTTGGTGGCGGTTATATCTCCGGCACAGCAGAGTCCACCTACTCTTCGGGATTGGTGTGGGCGCAAGCACCGTGGGGATATGCACTCAGCTTGATTATTGGCGGAATCTTCTATGCGCGAATCATGCGCCGTTATGAGTTCTTAACCATGCTGGATCCTTTGGAGGCTCGCTATGGAAAAAGAATGGCCGGAATTCTCTACATCCCTGCGTTATTGGGTGAACTGTTCTGGAGCGGCGCGATCCTGGTAGCGTTGGGAACCTTATTCGGAACCCTGCTGGGATTAGACTTTCAAGTATCCATCATTCTATCCGCGGCCATTGCCATCGCTTATACGGTTGTTGGCGGAATGTGGTCAGTCGCCTTTACAGATGTATTGCAGCTTCTGATCGTGTTTGTCGGTCTATTCCTCGTGTTGCCATTTGCCTTTGCAAAAGTTGGCGGACTGGAGAGTACTGTCACTGCATTTCAAGATGGCATGGGCAGTTATGCCAACCTGTTCCCTCCGTTAATGGGCTGGACAGATCCTGACTGGGGTAATTACTACTGGAATTGGTGGGATTACGCTCTGCTGCTGATCTTTGGCGGAATTCCATGGCAGGTCTATTTCCAGCGTGTCCTCTCTGCGAAAGATGAAAAAACAGCCATGTGGTTATCGATTATTGCCGGGGTACTCTGCATTGTAGCTGCCATTCCTGCTGTATTGATCGGTATGATCGGATACAGTGTCGATTGGTCCTCCGTGGGAGCTTCCACTCCTGAAAACGCTTCGATGGTGCTGCCTTATGTATTCCAATACCTGACTCCCGAGATTGTGTCTGCGATTGGATTGGGAGCTCTCGCAGCCGCCGTCATGTCCTCGATTGACTCTTCCATTCTGTCTGCTTCCTCGATGGCAGCATGGAACATCTATCGTCCGCTGATCCGGCCAAAAGCCAGCGGTGAACAATTGCAAAAAGTGATGAAACGGATCATCATTCTCATCGGCGTATCGGCAACGTTGATCGCCTTAAATGTAAAAAGCATCTATGCGCTCTGGTATCTTTGCGCCGATCTGGTCTATTGCATCCTCTTTCCGCAATTGACGACCGCCCTGTTTTACAAAGGTGCCAACAAATACGGTGCCATTGCCGGGTTTATCGTTTCGCTGGTCCTACGGATCGGTGGCGGTGAACCGATACTGGGGATCCCTGTGATGATTCCTTATCCGATGATCGAAGACGGCGTGGTCCTGTTTCCGTTCCGGACCTTGGCGATGGTATCCGGCTTGATTACCATCTTCATAGTTTCCTATCTGACCCGCAACATTTGTCCGCCGATGCCATTGCGTAATCTGCAGAAAGAAAAGGCACGGCAGCAGCAGATCGATCCAACAGCATAGGGACAGCGTAAAGCAAAACGCTTCGGTTCCGGGTGATGTCACATGGCTTCACCCGTGAAAACCGAAGCGTTTTGCGTTTTGCATCATTTGCTGCTCCTTATCTATAGTTCTATAAGGTGTTGACTGTTACCTCAAAAGAGTTGACCACACGCAGTTCATGCGTTCCCTCACCCAGGATGAGTTCCCCCTTGTACATCTTCTCCATGGATTCCCCCTCCTGTCCGTCTGACAGTGGCGACTCCGTCCTGCCCATTGTTCTCCACTTAGCATCTGTCTGTTGCGGCGGCTGCTCCGTCACCGTCAACAGTTTGAGGTCGCCGCTCTTCGGTAGGCTGATCGCTACGTGAGCGGCGTTTTTTACTGTCCAATTACTGCTCAACGCGCTCAGATTGAGTTGGATGTCGTGATCGTCTCCCCGCACCTCTACCGGTACCTGCTGCGGCAGAACCAGGGTAATCTCTGTCCGTGGAGAGTAGCTGTACAACCCGTGCTTCTCCGGCAGTTGGTGAAGCGTCACATACATCGTATGGCCGACCGTCTCAATCGAAGAAAAATCAGCTGCCTGCCATTCTGCTGACTCGCCATCGCCAATCGTGGTTGTGCGGTAGCTGCCAAAGATCCGTACCTGACGATCATCGCCGCTATCCAGTGTGATGGGCAGCCCCTGCGCTTGGACAACAATCCGTTCCACTTCCGGCGGCAGCTGCTGGGAAAACGAAGGAAGCGGATACGTCCGTTCCACCGCCGAGAGAGCGTGGCGTACTTCGGCGACAAGCCCAAATGAGGTCAACAGCGTCATCCCGATACAGACCGTTCCGAGGAACCCTACCAGCAAGATGCTGACTACATCGTATTTGATTGCCAGGTTTTCTTTCCTGGCGAAGATACTGTACAGCAGGATCTCCAAACCGAGCAAAATGACAATGATTGGCCACCAGGATAGCAAGGAGTTGAGCAGCTCTACTCCTTTTACTTGGGTCAAAAAGAGAACCACTCCCAAGCAGATCATGGAAACGCCCATGGAAACCGTACCTACGCGCCACTGTTTCATTCTGAATCCTCCCCACTGCTTCGTCTCGTACCCCAAACCAGTTTGAGACCACCGCCGATCAGCAGGATGGAAACCACCGTCGTCTGAAAATAGCGGTGAAACCAGTAGGAGATGTTCCATGTTGGCAATAGTTCCTCGATGACACGCAGCACGACCTGATCAAACAGATAAAAGGCCCCAAGAGCCAGCAAACCAACGCCCAACCACTTCTGGTGATTGGCCAGCCAGTCGACAATCGGCTCGTCCCGCAACTCTCCCTTGCCTTCGCGGGAAATCTGCTGCAGCGCATCAAAGAAGCTGAAAAACCAGATCAACGGGATCAAAAATAAAAAGAACGAGAGGTACAGCAGATCCAGCACATAGATCGTGAACAAGAAAGCAGCCATCAACTGCAGGCCCCGTCGCTGCAATCCGAGATACATGTGACCGGCTCCAGGGAAGACAGCCAGCAAAGTCGCCAAAATCCTGCTTCGCCTGCCTGTTTCACGGCTTTCTTCCAGTTCTTCAAAAATGGAACGGTCAACCAGCTGTTCCCCCCGTTGTTTGCGGTTCAACAGCTGGATCGCATCAAACATGCTGTACAGCCAAATAATCGGCAGAACGCCCAGGAAAACGAAAAACCCTTCATTTCCCGTCAACACGATGACAAAGCCAATCATGATTACAGCGCCAAAGAAAGCGGCGAGAAAAGCAATCCCTCGGTTCATCAGCCCCAGTTGGAAATGGCCCAAGCCGGGAATGAAGGACAATATGATCGTAAAAAACCGTTCGTTGGAATCGACCGGCTCCCTTTTGCCGCTGCCTGTTTCTGTAGGATCCGATTGGAGATGCTGTGCTGCCGGATGGCGCAGCAGGGTGACCAACAGATCCAGGATGCTGATCATCCAAACCGGGATAGAGATCAGACAAATGATCAACGGATCGTCATCTGAAGTGACAACGGCAAGCAGAAAACCGAGCGCGAGCGGGCCAAAAAAGCAAAGCGCATAAAGGACGGCTCGAATCGCCCGGTTCCAATAAAAATGACCGAGTCCAGGAATAAAACCGAGCCAAAAAGCAACGAGTGCACTTGGTCTATTCACGTAAATCCCCTCTCTTTTCTGATAGATGAATGGAGTCCAGCAGGAGCACAGCTTTCTGCATCAATTGCTGGGAAAAACGTTCTTCTTCGACCACGGGTCGATCGTTCCACTGCGATGCCCGTGCTACTACTTCCTGGAAAATACCGGCGGTCATCAAACAGATGGTTGCCATTGCTGCAATCGCGTAGTGGAACAGTGGATGCCGGTATAACGCTCGATCATGGGTTGACGTCACCTTCGGTTTCACAGCAGGGGACGGATCGGATAATTCTCGATCGGATCGTTCTCGATCGACCGTTTCTGCCATTTCTTGCTTGCCCTGCTTGATGGCCGCCATCACCTGCTCCGCGAATCGTTGATCGTCACGGTCTGTCGATCCGTTTGCCGCCAGCTCAACAGGGGCTGTCTGCTCAAGTGCTGCGAGATAGACCTCCAGACACTGGTCACAAGCATACAGGTGTCTTTCCAACTGTTCCTCTCGTTTTGAGGTCAGCTCACCCTGGAGATAGGCTAACCATTCCGTTTGGCGGTAGTGGCTCCTGTCCATTCTTCTCCCCCCCAGTTTCGACGTATCCAGTTTCGAGCCCGGTAGAGCTTGGACTCCACACTCTTTACCTCTATTCCTTGTTCGGCTGCGATCTCGCTGTACGTTTTTTGCTCGAAATAGTAGGCATATATCACATCCTGATAGTTGGCAGGCAGTTCTTTAAAACGTTTGCGCAGCGCTTCCTCCTGCTCTTTCTGCAGCAGTAGTAGTTCTACATTGCTTTTGGCATCGGCAGCGATCAGCGATACGGCATCCTCCTCCGGTGAATCCGTCAATTCCAGCCGCTGTCGCTGACGTTTTCGTTTGCAATCGATCGCCTTGTTGACGACAATGCGATTGATCCACGCTTTCAACCCTTTTGATTGGTAGCGGGGGAGAGAATAGTAGATTTGTACGAACGTTTCTTGGGTGACGTCTTCCGCATCTTTGGCGTGACGGAGAATGGAATAAGCAATCCGGTAGAGGTGCGGGCGGTACCTGTCAATCAGCAGGCGAAACGCATCATCGTCTCCCGCCAGCACTTGCTGGACGATCAGCTCATCTTCTATCTTCCTCCCCCTCCTTTCTGCTCTCTTTATAGATGACGAATGAAAGGAGATTTCGCCCTGCACTTTTTGAGAAAATTTTTTTCCAAATAAAAAAAGCTCCGGGAACCTGGAGCTTTTGTCTATCTTTTTACCCTTTTGCATCTGCTTCTACTTTCTGCAGCAATTCGACTTTTTCCCAACTGACAAAGTGGTCTTCCCACATCACCTGACAGCGATCCTCACGAATGGTGATGACCAGTCCTACTGCACCATCCCGTGCAAACTTGACATAGTCACCCACGGCAAACATGGCAGCCAACATAACCTAAGCCAGCCTAAAGATGATCCCGTGACCACCTTTAGGGTACTCCCACTTGATATTTTGGTGCGGGCATCCGATCCGGCAGCTGCCGCACTCATGACATCCCTCGTAACCGACATGCATGCGGACGTCCTCCCATTTGTAGACTTCCGCCGGACAGAAAATCGTACAGATTTTGTCGGGACACTTGGTGGCACAAATATCGTAATCGAGCACGTGGAGGTGGGAGCGGGTGTCCGCCTTAAACCGGACGAGGTACTGCTTCTCTTCAATCGATTGTCCCTTCGGTTGATCACTCATCACTTCATCACCTTCCATGCGTTGTACAAGTCGCGGGCGATCTTGAACTTTTGCCCGGTGGAGCCGAGATCACGCCAGATTTTTTTCTGTTTCTCCCGCTTTGGCGTGCCGTCCACCGTAAACATCTGGCTGGCTGCACGGTTCATCAGCGGGATGTACTGTTCGAAATAATGCGGATACTTTTCAAAGTGGTGGGTAGCATCTTTGTATTTCTGCAGATCATGGCCGACAAAGCTGTTCATCAGCTTGACGCGATAGCTGTCCAACGTTTTCTCCGTAAAATCGTCCGCTTCTCTCGCTGCCATAATCGCTTCTGCTGCCAACACACCCGACGTCATCGCCATGTTGGAACCTTCGCGGTGAATCGCATTGACCAGCTGTGCGGCATCTCCTGTCACCAACACTCCGTCACCCACAATCCGGGGCATCGAGCGGTACCCGCCCTCGGGGATCAGGTGGGCCAGGTATTCTTGCTGTTCGCTCCCCTGGATATAGGGGCGAATCATCGGATGCTGTTTGACGTATTCCAGCAGCTCATACGGTTTCAGCTTGTGCTTGATCAGCCCTGACAGCATCGTGCCGACGCCGATGTTGAGACTTTCCTTATTGGTATAGAGCCAAGCGGTGCCCAGAATCCCTTTGGTCGCGTCACCAAAAATCTCGATCGTACAGCCCTGATTGGCTTCCAGGTTAAAGCGGTCCTCGATGATCTTTTTGTCCAGTTTTAGTACTTCCATCACGGCCAGAGCCACTTCGTCAGGGCGGAACTCCTTGTGGAAGCCCAACGATTTGGCCAGCAGGGAATTAACCCCATCGGCGAGGACGACCACGTCGGCATAGACATCGCCATCCGGTCGGTCGGTTCGCACCCCAACTACCTTGCCGCCTTCGACGATACACTCCAGCACAACCGTCTCATTGATCAGCAGAGCCCCAGCCTCTACCGCTTTATCGGCGAACCATTGGTCAAACTTGGCTCTGAGTACCGTAAAGTTGTTGTATGGCTCTCTCCCCCACTCCAGCCCTTTGTAACCGAACGTCAGCGCCGATTCTTGGTCCAGCATCATAAACCGCTGCTCCACAATCGGTCGTTCGACAGGAGCCTCCTTGTAAAACTCGGGGATCAAATCCTCCATCATCTTGCGGTACAAGACCCCGCCCATCACGTTTTTGGAACCGGGATACTCCCCCCGCTCGATCATCAGCACATTGACGCCCGCTTTGGCCAATGTATAGGCACAGGAGGTCCCAGCTGGCCCCGCCCCTACTACAATCACATCAAACTTTTCCGCCATATTGCACCTCTCCAAGTACGGCTTTTGGAAATGCTTCCATCAACATGGGCACAATCTCAAACGCATCGCCGACAATCCCATAGTGGCAGTGCTGAAAGATGGCTGCATGGGGATCTTTGTTGATCGCAATGATCAGTCCTGCATTTTGCATGCCGACCAGATGCTGGATCGCTCCGGAGATGCCAATCGCAAAGTAAATCTTGGGAGTGACGGTCACACCTGTCTGCCCCACCTGATGCGGATGATCGATCCAGCCTGCCTCCACGGCATCGCGGCTGGCGCCAACCGACGCTCCGATCGTCTCCGCAAACCGGTGAATCAACTGAAAGCCCTCTTTACTGCCCAGTCCTTTTCCACCGGCGACAATCACGTCCGCTTCATCGATCCGGATGGTGTTTTTGGCTTCGCGAACGATCTTGAGCACCTTGGTGCGCAGATCTTCTTCCCTCATCGTCGCATGTTCTTCCACTATTTCTCCGCTTCGCGACTGGTCGGGGTCCAAAGCCTTCATCACCTTTGGACGGACCGTTGCCATCTGTGGACGGTGTTTCTTGCAGAGGATCGTGGCCATGATGTTGCCGCCAAACGCCGGACGGCTAGCCTGCAGCAGACCTGTATCAACATCTACGTCCAGCATGGTGGTATCAGCGGTTAAACCGGTAGCCAAATCGGTGGCCACCGCACTGGCCAAATCTTTGCCGGTCGACGTTGCTCCATAGAGGAAAATTTCTGGTTTGTGCTTTTCACAGCAGGCGATTACTGCTTTCATGTACGACTCCGTACGGTAGTCGTGAAAAATAGGGTCATCATACACGTAGACGATGTCAGCACCGTACTGGATCGCCGTCTGCGCCAGGGGCCTGACTTGGTCGCCGATCAACAGGCCGGCCAGCGGCACCCCGCGCTTGTCGGCCAGCGCTCGCCCCGCTCCTAACAGCTCAAGCGAGACGGGTACGATCGATCCTTCCTTGTGCTCGAGAAATACCCAGACACCGCGGTATTCTTCAAGGTTCATCAGCGCACCTCCTTCACACGGAACAACTCTTTTTTGGCAAGCAGGACTTCCATCAGCCGGTCCACCTGTTCTGCCGGACTGCCCTCCAACATCTCTCCCCCTTTCGGTTTTTCCGGCGGCCATACTTTGGCCACGATCGTCGGAGAGCCCTTCAAGCCGAGTTGGGTGCGGTCGACATCATCCAGATCGTCCACCGACCAGATGATTGGCTGATAACGAGCGGCTTTGAGCATGTTGGGCAGTGGAGCATACGGTACTTCGTTAATCTCTTTTTCCACGGAAAACAGACACGGAAGCGATGACTGAACCACCTCGTATCCATCTTCCAGCTTGCGGTGAATCAAGGCGTACCCCTTTTCCTTGTTCACTTCAACCACTTTCTTGACATTGGTCAGCGGGGGGATGTCCAATCGTCTGGCAATCCCCGGGCCGACTTGTCCGGTATCACCATCGATCGTCATTTTGCCGCAGATGATCAGATCGATCGGCTGAATCTTTTCTATCTTTTGCAGGGCCTTGGTCAGGGCGTAGCTGGTCGCCAGGGTATCCGCCCCGGCAAACGCGCGGTCACTGATCATGTATCCCTCATCAGCACCGATCTCCACACACTTGCGTATCGCTTTTACTGCCGGCGGGGGGCCCATCGTCAACACAGACACGCTCCCCCCGTAGCGCTGCTTGAGACGTACCGCTTCCTCCACCGCATGCGCGTCATAGGGATTTAATATCGCCGGTGCACTGGACCGATCCATGGTGTTGGTTTTGGGATTCATCTTGATCACTTTCGTGTCCGGCACCTGTTTGATACAGGCCACAATGTGCAACATTTCACGATCACTCCTTCACAGCAATGATAAGACGCGGTTTTCTTGAGGCAAAACCTTGTCTCATAACATGCCATTCATTACTTTCACTCTATTGCCTCTGCACTCTCCCTATGACGATTATTGTTGGATGCTGCAGCGATTCCTCTGGAGAGACTGGAATGATTTCTGTGATACACTATGTAAAGGGAATTGCGAATGTTCTAACATCGTGAGGGGCGTCTCCCCTTGTTTGTGAGAGATGGCAAGATGATGGTGTGTGGTCGCACCGCGCTAACGCACGTTGGGAGTCTTGTTGGATAAGTGGTGGAGAGCAAACTGCCGGAAGGACACAGAAGCACTGGGAATGAGTTGTTCAGCTTACTATGGCATCGGTTACAGTTTAACTTGTGGAAGTTAGTCGACAGGGACATATTCCTTCTGGATAAATCGGATGGGCAGACTGTCCATTTTTGTAATATACTATAAAGAAAAAAGTTTTTTTGTTCAAGTGCAAATTTATAAAATAGTCTAACTATTTTATAAATCTGTAGACAAATCCTCAGTACAGGCGGAGAGTAGCTCTTTTCCGGAAGGAGCAACTTTTGCCAACCAACCGAGCGGAACCGGTACGCAAGCGGCGGCTTTCGGGCGCAACCCTGAGATACCTCGTAGCGATGACCACTTTTGCGACCGCCCGCTTCGGACTGGCGCAGCGGACAGTCCCGCATCCTCGCAGGTTGGCAACGGCGCGACTGGAGGAAAAGAGCTACTCTCCGTTGCACTGTGATTTACCAGTTCACGATGTCTCAGCCTGCCGCAAATCACGTGTAAAAAATGAGAGGGAGGTATCCCATGAAACCCCAACAACTTGATGAATCGTTGATGAAACACATCCGGCCAGATATGTTCCCGGTAGGCATCAAAATCGTCAAGGAGAAAAGCGCTCTGCCGACAAAGGCGAAACGTCCAAAGCGCGACTTCGGTTACGAGATCACGATCTGTCAGGCTGTGGGCTTTTCTCGCCGCTACGGATGGTCGATCGCGATGAACGGTGAAGATCTCTCCTGTCCGATCGCCCAAGTGGCCTTTGGCTACCAGCCTGCCCTCCCCTACTACAGCGAGGGGCATCTGGCCTGCGGCATGTACACGGAAACACTTGACGCTGCCAGACGGACAGAACAAGATGTACCCAAGTTAGCTGCAGAAGATAGTGGATATTATGTCTCCTTTCCGCTCAATCGGGCACCATTTGAGCCAGACGTCGTCGTCATCTACGGCAACGCAGCACAGGTGATGCGGCTGGTAGCCGGTATGCTCTACAGGCGAGGCGGCTCTATTACGTCCAGCTTCTCCTCCCGCGCCGACTGCGCCGACATCGCGATTAAGACCCTGCAAACCGGAGAGCCACAAGTGATTCTCCCCTGCTATGGCGATCGCCTGTTTGCCCAGACGCAGGACACCGAGATGGCGTTTAGCTTCCGGTTTGCCGATGCGGAGGAGTTAATCGTTGGCCTGGAAGGCACTCACAAAGGGGGCATCCGCTATCCAATCCCCGCTTTTCTCCGTTATCAGGCAGAGTTTCCTGAGAGCTATCAACGCTTAAACCAACAGTTTGCTGAAAACATGCCGGCAGCAGACGAGTAATCGAGTCATCCCATCCTTTGCTGACAGAGGACCGAGATTCAATCAAATATGGAGAGATGCATGAGAAGGGAAACATGCGTCAGGATGGGTCTTATTGATGTTTTCTCTACTCCCTGCTTCTGTTATGCTGGACGTAAATGACTTTCTTCCCCGGTACTAAAGGGATCGTCGATCTCCAGTCCGCGTAGGAAGAACCAGAGGGAGAAACATGTATCAATCCAGAACCAACCGGATCAAAACGGAACGTCGGCAAGCCAGACGCCGCCGCTTCACCATGTTGACGGTATTCCTGACAATGCTCATCATCACAGGTGTCATTTACTTGTTTTTGAGCGCTGACATCGTAACCAACACCACGGGCAGCCCCCCTCCAACCGGCGGGAAGAGCGCGCAAGAGCAAGAGCCTCGCAGGAGCGCCCCTGTTGACGAGACCGTTGTGCTCACGTTTGTGGGCGACGTGATGATGGCCGGACGTGTAGAAACGCTGCTTCATGAGAAAGGGTACAGCTATCCGTATACCTATGTAAGCGATATGTTTCAGCAAGATGATTACACGATCGCCAATCTGGAAACGCCTGTAACCAGACAAGGCACACCTGCAGCCGATAAAGCGTACGTGTACAAATCATCACCGGACGCGGTTCCGCCGTTAAAAGAAGCTGGAGTGGATCTGGTCAACCTGGCCAATAACCATTCCCTGGATCAGGGAGAAAGCGGCTTGTTGGATACCTTCCAGGTACTGCGTGAAAATGGGATTGAGTACGTTGGTGCAGGAGTGGACGAGCGCCGCGCCTACGCCCCTGTTTATGTTGAACGAAACGGTATCAACATGGCGTTCCTGGGGTTTAGTCGGGTGGTTCCACATGTTAGCTGGTACGCCGGAAAGGAAAAACCAGGGGTGGCTGCCAGCTATGATCCAAAAAAAGCGGTAGCGGCGATCCGGCTCGCAGAGGAAAACGCAGACCTTGTCGTGGTGATTGCCCACTGGGGAGAAGAGAAGGTAGATTACCCCGTCGACCATCAGAAAACATTGGCCCATGCCTATATTGAAGCAGGAGCTGATCTGGTGATTGGCGGTCACCCCCATGTGCTGCAAGGATTTGAACGGTATCAAAACGGCTGGATCGCTTACAGCCTGGGTAACTTTATCTTCACCCGCTCCACCCAACCCAAAACATGGGAAACGATGATTCTTCAGGCGGAATGCACCAAGGAAGCCGCCTGTGAACTAACCATGCTGCCGTACTACACAGAACTTGGCCGAGCCGTTCCGCTACTGGAGCAAGATGGTGCGAAACTACGCGGCCGAGTGGAGTCGATCTCCGTCAATGTACGAATCGACGAAAATGGCAGAATCCAGACAGCCCCTGCAAAGCAGACAGAATGATGTATGCGGCTCTTCACAGGGGCTGCTTTTTTGTTTTCTAGAAACCTCTCCTTCGCAAGAAACCCCCGCACTTTTCATTCGTATGAACAGACACAAACAGAAAAGGAGGGCTGCTATATGCATGAATTGCTGCTCACACTGGCCGTTGTACTGATCACACTGCTAGTCTGTTACTTTCTTACCAAATGGGAAAGGGTCGTTTTTCCCGGCAATCAGCAGAATGGCCAAGGACGAAAGAAAGAGCGGGATCAAAAGTAACAAAACAGCTGCGCCTCGAGGGCACAGCCGCTTCATAAGATTGGTTCGTCTTCTTCACTATACCCGCACGACCCGTATCTCTTTGTCCAACTCCCGTGGAATGCGGTTTTTGGTGTCGAACAAAATGGGCTCAGATGCCATTTCCCGGGCAAGGATCTTCCAGTCGATCTCGACGAACGCCTGCTGGACAGCAGTCAGCATGAGTGCATCGGCACCACGTACCGCCTCTTCCAGCGTGTCCCGTTTATGCTCATACCGACTAGGAACGGCTGGGTCGTAGGAAACAACTTCCGCTCCGGCCGCCTGCAGCAGGCTGATCAAATCGTGGACAGGGCTTACTCGGTCGTCGTTGGAGAAGTCTTTCATCGCAAGACCTAATATGGCAATTCGACCGCCTGCCAGGTTTTTGTTCACCGCGCGCAGTTCTCTTTCCAGCATCTCGACCAAAACCTTTGGCACACTGTCATTGATCTGACGAGCATTTTGCAGCAGCGTGATCGGAACGCCCAGTTCCTTTGCTTTTGGCAGCAGGTAGTAGAGCGCGTTGGGCAGACAGTAGCCGCCCACTCCTGGTCCCGGCGTGAGCAGTTGGACCCGTTTGTGGGTGTTGGCCACTTTGATCAGTTCAAACGTGTCGATCTGATACGCCTCTGCGAAACGGGCAAACTCTTGCACCATCGCAATGTTGACGTCGCGTTGGATATTTTCGATCACTTTTGCGGTCTCCACGACGCGGATGTCGGATATGGTCACATCCGCCTCGCTGATAAAGGCGAGCAGTTCCTTCCCTTTGTCCGCGCTCTCCTGGTTGACACCGCCAAGCACAAGCGGCATGTGTATAAACTCTTCAAATGCGCGCCCTTCGGCAATTCGTTCTGAACAGTAGGTCAAATAGAAATCTTTTCCTGCAACAAGCCCACTCACTTGTTCCAATATCGGCAGAACCACTTCTTCTGTCGTACCCGGTACCACTGTACTGCGAAGCATCACGGTATCTCCCTGCTTTATGACACTGCCCAGCGTATGGGCACAGCTCTTCAGCGGTCCGAGGTCTGGATCGCCGTTATGTACGGGCAGTCCAACGGTTACGATATAATGATCCACAGAGGCTGCCGCTTCCTCATAGGAACTGGTCGCGTAAAACCGACCGGCGGCCAGCTGTTCGCGCAAAATCTCCGGCAGCGTCTTCCCCTCGTACGCCTCCAAATGATGGGAACGCCCCGCGTTTATTTCCTCGACCACGCTCGGCAACGCATCAACGCCGATTACGGTCGCTCCTTTCATCGCATAGGTGAGTGCGAGCGGCAATCCGACAAAACCAAGTCCGACAACCGCTACGCGGACGGGATCCGTTGTCATCACAAATCTCCTCTTTTCCCCTGTCTTTTCGGCAACTCGCTGTCATCTGCAGAGCGATGCTGCAGTCTGGACTCCTCGTGGATAGACTTATCCAGTCAGTGAGGAGGGAATCTACGGCAGGTAATAGGTTACGTAAATCACGCCTGCGATCAAAAATAACAGACAGACAACGAGCAGCACCTTGTACAGTGTCTCCAAGGTGAATCCTCCTTCAGTGCAAAACGCGCTTCCCCATACTACGCTTTGCAACCAGACGTTATTATACCTGTGTTTCGAACAAATGGATAGAGCAGAAAGTATCAGAGCATGCAAACAGTACGGTGTCAGGTCCTGGCGTCGTACTTGATTGGCAGGCAAATCAGACGACAGCACGATCAATTCGGCTGATCTGGCAGACAGACAGTCAGCGGCCCCTCAACGTACAACTGACAGGCCAGCCGATACCCCTGTTCTACGGCGGGTGCGCCCAGCCGGTAACGCTCTGTCTCACTGGCTGGGGCCGCTGATTCGGGCGGTACCTCCATCAGCATCCTGCAGGTGGTACATTTTCCCGTCGTGCACATATACTCCACCGGAAACTTCGCTCTTACCATCGCCATCAACAGATTATCTCCCCGCTTCACATGCAATTGATGGCGGACGCCATGTTGAATGATGGTAACGGTGATCCGGTCCGCTGACCGTTCGACTGACATGTATGACCCTCCCTCAGATTGATCACAGTGTCAAACTGGCCCCGATCACATACGAAAAGCCGACTGATATGACCATGGCCAAAAAACCTACGGCGCGATTGCCCCGCTCGATTTCCACATCCACCTGAAAGCTGGGGGTCATGAACTCAAAGATGAAATAGCTGATCAGCAACAGCAAATAACCAAACGAGCCCCAGATCAGTGCCTGCCCGATGCTGTCATGCTGCTCGATCGAGAAACGGAAAATGTTGGCAACCCCGAACACCTTGCCACCTGTAGCCATTGCCACAGCAATATTTCCTTTTTTCATCTCCTCCCATACCCGATACCGTGTCACCAGTTCAAACACGATCAGAAACAGGATCATCCCCAGTCCCGTCACGGCATAGTAAGCGGCAGTCGCAAAATACGGATTGCTTAACAAGTTTTCCATACTCCCCCCCCTGTGCGGCCGATCCGATCCAGTCAGACGGCCTCGGCCATCTGTGTGAGAACTTGGTTCGTTACCTCAGTTCCACAATGGTCGCGCCAACCCCGCCTTCCCCCTGGCCGCCTAGGCGAAACGACTTGACGCTGCGGTGACCGCGCAGAAAATCGTGCACAGCCTTACGAAGTGCACCCGTACCGTGACCGTGAATGATCGAGACAGAGTGCAAACCGGCGAGCAGAACCTCGTCCAGATAACGATCCACTTCCTGCAGACCTTCCTCTACACGGCAGCCGCGCAGATCAAGTTCCATCTTGACGCTGCCTTTTCTAGATTTAACCGCCGTGTATTGAGCAGCGGGTTGAGCCTTCGCCTCCTTGTGCACACTGAGATCACTTTGCTTTACTTTCATCTTCATGATCCCGATCTGCACCAGATACTCGTCATCTGATGCTTTTTCCAATACTGTGCCGCGTTGGCCGAAGCTGTGCACCATCACTTCGTCACCTACCTTCGGCTGTGCTGCTCGCACCGCCTTGGGACGCTGTTGTTTCACCTTTTCTTTCTCTAGCTCCATGACGGCTTCACCCAGCCGTTTCTTGGCCTCAATCAACCGGTGTTCCTTGATTTCCGCCCCTTCTGCCCGCAGTTCGCGCAGTTCGCGAATGATGGTGTCAGCTTCCTCCTTGGCCAGCTGCACTGCAATTCGCGCCTCTTCTTCGGCCTTCTCCAGGAGGCGGTTCTTCTCTTCGGCAAAACGGTTGCGCTCCTCCTCCAGCTGGCGGCGCAGTTGTTCGGCTTCCGCCCGGAGTGCTTCCGCCTGCTGCCGCTCCTGTTCAGCCGTCCGCGCATTCCGCTCCAACGAAGCAATCATCGTCTCCACCTGACTCTCTTCTTCGCTGATCGTACGGCGGGCTTCTTCGATGATCCGCTCTGAGAGACCGAGGCGTCTGGCGATGGCAAATGCATTGGAACGTCCCGGCACCCCGACCAACAGCCGGTAAGTGGGCCGAAGCGTCTGCACGTCAAACTCGACGCTGGCGTTGATCACCTCTTCGCGATCATAGGCGTACGCCTTCAGTTCACTGTAGTGTGTGGTCGCCAGCAGGCGAGCGCCACGCTCCACGACGTGATCGAGAATGGCCATCGCCAGTGCGGCCCCTTCTGTCGGATCGGTACCTGCCCCCAATTCGTCAAAGATGACCAGACTCCGCTCATCCATCGACTTGAGAATGTGGATAATGTTGGTCATATGACTGGAAAAGGTGGACAAACTCTGTTCGATCGACTGCTCATCGCCAATGTCGGCAAATACAGACGAAAAGACCGCTGCCTCGCTTTCTTCTTCCACAGGGATAGGCAGGCCAGCCATAGCCATCAGGGAGAGCAGACCGATTGTCTTGATCGAAACGGTCTTTCCTCCCGTGTTGGGACCGGTAATCACGATTGCTCTGTACTGTCGTCCCAACTCCACGTCGATCGGCACCACTTCCTCTGCAGAGATCAGCGGATGCCGCGCTTTTCGAAAACGAATGATCCCGTTATCGTTCAGTCGGGGGATCGTCGCTTTCAGGCTCGTACCAAACTGCGCTTTCGCAAATGCAAAGTCCAGTTCACCCAGCATCTCTATATTGATCTGCAGCGATTCGACCACTTCCGACACTTGCTCGGTCAACTGAATCAGAATCCGCTCCACTTCCCGTTCCTCTTTCAAACGGGTTTCACGCAGTTTATTATTCATCGTGACGACGACTTCCGGTTCGATAAACAGGGTTGCTCCGGATGCGGACTGATCATGAACGATGCCGCCAAACACGTGACGATACTCCTGCTTGACAGGAATGACATAACGATCTCCGCGGATGGTAATGATGTTTTCCATTAACATCTTCTGATAACTGGACGAGCGTGTCATCTGCTCCAGCCGGTCACGTATGCGCGATTCCAGACCGCGAATCTCCTGACGGATACGGCGAAGCTCCACACTGGCACTATCAACCACGTCACCATGATCGTCCACACATCGCTTGATCTCCTCTTCCAGATCACGCAGTCCTTCGATCTGTTCTGCCCATCCTGTCAACATCGGCAGTTCCTGCTCTTCGGCCAGATTGAGCAGAAACGTTTTCAGCCGTCTGCCAGCGTAGATCGTACTGGCAATATCCAGCAGATCAGCCGGCGACAGCATCGCTCTCAGCCTCGCCCGCTGGAGAGATTGGCGGATGTCACGTATCCCGCCCAACGGTACGCTTCCCTTGAGGCGAAGCACCAGGCTGGCCTCTTCCGTCGCCTGTTGCGCATCTTGTACTTCCTCTATCGTTGTAAACGGGACCAGCTCCTGTGCCCGCTCTTTGCCAAGCGTCGAGCTCGCCTTGTCCACTAGCATAGCGATTACTTTATCGTATTCCAACGTATTTAAAACCCGCTGCTCCACGTAGGCCCTCCTCAAATCGTTCATTCTCTGATTATACCACGCCGGAAAAAGAACTGCTAAGGACGGGCAGCCGATCTGTCGTTAGACAATCAGCGCCTCGCCCGTTACATAGTTTTGCCCCCGGATGTTCATACTGAAAAAGGAAAGGAACGCATCAAAAATGGAGGGGTAACATGACGATCTTACGTCACGTGGTTCGCTTTATCGTTGCAGCGATTGTCTTGTTGTTCGTTGGCTTTTTGGTACCCGGGTTCAGCGTCAACAGCTTTTGGACTGCCCTGTTTGCAGCCGTCGTCATCGCAGCCATCGGCTGGGGTATCGAAGCGATGTTCGGCGACCGGATCTCACCGTATAATCGAGGGATCATCGGATTTCTGGTCAGTGCGGTCGTGATATACTTCACGCAGTTTGTCGTTGCCGGATTTCGCGTTACAATCCTCGGTGCCTTGTTGGCCGCTCTTGTCATCGGTATCATCGACTTGTTTATTCCGATCAAGACGCATCTCAATCTGCGTGACGGTGACGCCGGCAGAAAGCAGGAGACCTAATCGAGCCGACCAGCATGTAGCAAAAACAAGGGGCAATCCTACGTTCCCCTTGTTTTTTTAATGGTCCAGGCCGGCCTGTCTATGGATCATTCCCGCCAAGTACCCTGCACCGAATCCGTTGTCGATATTGACTACAGCCACACCACTCGCACAAGAATTGAGCATCGTCAACAGAGCGGAGAGTCCACCGAAAGACGAGCCGTAGCCCACACTTGTCGGCACAGCAATGACTGGTTTATCTACTAACCCGGCAACCACGCTGGTCAATGCACCCTCCATCCCAGCAACGCAGACAATCACTGATGCCCCGCGAATCTCTTCCAGACGATGAAACAATCGATGGATTCCAGCCACGCCCACATCAGCGATTACGCGTACTTCACTGCCGAAGCAGCGTAAGGTCCACGCCGCCTCCTCCGCTACTGGAAGGTCGGAAGTGCCGGCAGCAACAACGCAGACGTAACCGTTCCGCTGCGGTTCAAGAGGAGAGCGGCTCCAGACAGCCACTCTGGCCTGCGTATCATAGATCACGCCCGGGACTCTGTTTTGCAGCTGTTCTCCCTGTTCGGATGTGACCCTTGTAGCCAATACGACATCCTGTGTCTGCTTTAACTTTTCGAAGATGCCGATTACCTGTTCAACCGTTTTTCCTGCTGCATAGACGACTTCGGGAAACCCGGTCCGCTCCTGACGGTTTAGATCAAGCTGGGCATAGCCAAGATCCCCGACTTGGGTGAGACGTTCCTTCGCCTCTGCCACACTCAATTGACCATTTTTCACCTGCTCTAGAATACGCTCCACTTCAACCATGGCTGTCCTTCACTTCCGTACGCAAGACGTTGTTCATACTGCCTGTCTGATAGCCCCACAGGTCAAGCGTCACGTAGGTAAACCCGATCTGCTTCAGCTTCTCATCAATCTCCTGGTGATGTTCCAGCAGTCTGGGAAAATCGGCCGGCAGCACTTCGATGCGGGCGATTTGTCCGTGATGCCGCACTCTGACCTGATGAAAACCGAGACTGAGCAAAAACCCTTCTGCTCGATCAATCTGATCAATCTTCTCTAGTGTAATCTCAGACCCATAGGGGATCCGAGAAGAGAGGCAGGCAAATGATGGTTTGTTCCAAGTGGACAGGTCCATCTCTTTTGACAACTGTCGCAGTTCTTCCTTGTACAATCCGGCTTCCTGGAGAGGACTGCGCACGCCACGCTGGGCAGCAGCCATGCGCCCGGGGCGATAGTCGCCCAGATCATCCATGTTCGCTCCGTCACAGATCACAGCATTCCATTCGTTTTGTTCGGCCAGTGTGGCAAGGTGCTCATACAATCCATCCTTGCAGTAAAAACAGCGGTTGGTCGGGTTGGAGACGAAGTTCGGATTCTCCATCTCCCTGATTTGTGTGGTCACAAAACGGGCGCCAAGACGGCCCGCCAACTGCTTGGCCGCTTCAAACTCCCGGGTGGGAAATGTTTCGGAGGCGGCCGTCACCGCTATCGCCTGATCGCCTAGCTCCTGTACCGCGCGAGCTAGCAAAAAGGTACTGTCCACGCCTCCGGAAAAGGCAATCAACACCGTACCCATATCTCGTAAAAGCTGACCTAACCGTTCGTCTTTCTCCCGAATCGACAGTCGTTGGGCCGCTTCAATCAGCTGTTCCTTCGTCTGAATCGTCATCTCTCAAGCCCTCCCTACTATGTGAAGCAATTCTGTCTCTGGCTGCAAACCGACATGTCACCATTCCTTATTATACCCTTCACTCACACGATGCGCACGCCTGACGGAACACCGTACATGTCGACTCATGCTTTACCCGGCCGTCTACGCTTGCAGAAAAGACTGATCTCTTCAATACATTGCCTGGTAGCTGGCTCTGCTTCTACCTGCAGGACGAGGGGCATATGCTGGACGTAGACAAACCATTTGCCTTTCATTGTACTACGCTGAGGCGGGCTGGGACTAGGTCCTGTGCAGGAGTAGGCAAACGGAACAGATACTGTCTCGACTGGCAGGTGGTCTAACGAGTGAATGGGAACTGGCTCTGGTGGATCATTTTACTCTGCTGTTTTGGTGCGACAGCCGTATGCTACCTCTTCTTTTACCGGTATCGCCAATCTGTCGGGTTTCACGTTGCGATGAACCTGGCGATGACATCAAGCACCCTGCTTGGCACGACCAGCGGCATTGTGATCGGCTATCAGTTTTCTGAGTCTTATGCCTTTGCAGCCATTGCCACCACTTTCATCGCTGCAGCCGTTGGCGCCTTGTTCGGATCACTGGGTGACCAGCAAACCGTGCTGGCGGGGCTGTCAAGCGGCACCATGACCGGTATGATGAGCCCGATGCTAGGAGCCCATGCCGGACAGCCGCTAGGATTACTGTTGTTTAGTACAGCCCTTTTGTTCATCTGTTTTGGTTTGTTTTGCTACTCCCACAAGACGTGACCAATGGCGACAACCAACGAAGAAAAAGAGAGGCGCTCTGCCTCTCTTCAGATTGCAGACAAAGTGGAGCGGCGCGAGGGAGAGTAGCTCTTTTCCTCCAGTCGCGCCGTTGCCAACCTGCGAGGATGCGGGACTGTCCGCTGCGCCAGTCCGAAGCGGGCGGTCGCAAAAGTGGTCATCGCTACGAGGTATCTCAGGGTTGCGCCCGAAAGCCCCCGCTTCGGACTGGCTCCGCTCGGTTGGTCGGCAAAAGTTGCTCCTTCCGGAAAAGAGCTACTCTCCGCCTGTACCGAGGCTTTGTCTACAGACTGAAGAGAGGCACTCTGCCTCTCTTCTCTCTCTCCGAGCTAAACTCCCTCGCTAGCTGGGCACGAGAGTGTGTGGATGGTTCATGAATCGAAGTGATTTGTCTCTGTGAGTACCTTGAGAAAGGACAAGTCCGGGATTGAGTAGTGTGCTGGGAGATTCCTTGACATGTCATCCCACTCCTTTTCGTGCAGTTGGCTTTGGACGCGAAAGATAAACATGCTTGCTGCCGAATCCCTTCGCAGCGACCTCTTTTTCGTGAAACCGTGTGGAATGCCAAGATGAGGCTGCTGAAGGGTGTTGGGGGCTGGAGATTGCAGCGCTTTCAGCACCTGATCGTACACATTGATCACGCGCTCACCCCAAACCTTTGAGGGCCACTGGTGAACTCCCCATTCCTTCGCGTTTCTCTCTAGGTGCTGCCGCAGATCAGAATCATTCATCACTTCCGACAGTCTCTCGGCCAACTGCTCGCTGTCACTGACCGGAAAGAGCAAACCGGTATCCCCATGTTTGATCATCTCTGGTATTCCTCCGCTGTCAGAAGCGATGATAACTTTCCCGGCGATTTGTGCTTCCATGATAGCGGATGGCTGAAGATCTTCCAAAGAAGGCAAGACGATAACATCTGTCTTGTTGTACAAGGAAGGTACATCCGCCCGGTGCCCTAAAAAAACGACGCGGTCAGCAATCCCCTGTTTAGCACAATGCTCCTCAAGCTCATGCCTCATCTCGCCGTCGCCAATCAGCCAGCAGATGAAATCGTTCCGCTTTTGAGCGAGTACACATAATGCTTCGATCAGGATTTTATGTCCGTTCCGCGGCGCAAGTGACGCCGGACAAGAGATGACATATTGGTCAGGTTTCTTTTGCACAACAGGATACGGCTCGTATTGCAGCCATTCGAGGAACTGGTCCAAGTCCAATCCATACGGGATGATCTTGCATTGTTCATTTGGGACCCCGTAATGGTGGTTTAATTGATCCAGCAGCCATTTCGCAGGGACAAGCGTTTGATTGCATGAAATCGCACCGTAGTATTCTTCCGCTACAACGTATTTCCACTTCAAACTCTCTTTGTTCCCAATATGATCAGCGATGGTACGATCGTTGGCCAACAGACCATGATTTTGAAAGATCAGCGGAATGTGACGCGGCTTCACTCTCCATAAGGCTCTCGTCGATATGACATCATGGGTGTGAATCATGTCGTATCCGTCCAAATGGAACAAAGAAACGGCTAATTCAAAAGTGTAACGCTCAATCTCCCGCCAGCGAATCCATGGATGAACATGCGGTAAATATTTTTGATAGTACCGATACAGTTCGCTATAAATCACTTGCTTGATTTTTGCCTTGTCAACGGATTGACCGCTCATCACCTTCGTAAACGCGCCTTTTGGCTGGCGACTGACCAGATAGATCTGCTGCATATCCGGGTGGTGTGCCAAGAGATCGACCTGATGGCCGTGCCGCTCCAGTTCTTTTTTGAGCAAATGAATAGACGTATTCAACTTCCCCGCCTGGGGGATGCCCCAATAGGTGGAAAACAGAATTCTCATCGTTCTCACCACTTTCTGCATACGGCGTCCCTGTACATGATCCCCACCTACATGCCTGCCAACTTGAGCATTCTGGATAGCTGATCGAGATCAACCTCTATGTCCTCTTTTGCCCGCGACAATTCATACACATTCTGCGGTGAACGTCTGCCTTTGCCAATGAGATAATAATAATCAAGACCTGCATGATTGCTTATGGCCCAATAGATCGGGTTGACATAGCCAGGTGAAAACAGTTCGATCACCTTGGTGCCCGCATGGCAGAAGAGAAGATTGGTCATGTTTGCTCCATGCGGGGCAACGATGACGTCGGCAGATGCAAACAGCGCGATCTGATCGCCTACTGTGTATTCGCTCAATGTAACGGTTTGAAAACGGTATGGTTCCAGCAGCTTCAACACCTGCTGTTCATTGGTAAGCTGCCGGTGCTTGGCGTCAGCCCTGCTGATGTAAATCCTTTTTCCTCTGTCTGATAGATGAGTATACTGGAAAAACGCTGTTCGCAGAAAAGCAACGGCCCATTTGGGATAATGGGAGGTGTACCCGATCAGTGAAGGCACGACCAGTTTCTTCGCTCTCAGATGGGAAGCTGCCTCGATTTCGATGCGTCTGTCAGGGGGAATGCCAAGGGCGGTCAGCGTCTGATGCTGAAAGGGTAGGCAGGGACTGGTATTGAAGACAAACTTGTCGATGGCTATGCCGCTTTTATTCAACAAATCGATGCGGGGCAGCACATCCAGCATCCAATGAAAATAACTTTCGCTTGCCGTATAGGTCAGAACAGCCAACGTTTCTGCATGGTACTCCACCGACGGCATGTGGGCCTGCTGAAAGACAGAATGCTGTTCAGGGGTTTGTTCCGAATGCTCCAGGGAAACATCCCACAACAGCTTATTGTCAGGGGTGATCACAGCCCCTTTTGCTCCCCAAATCCTCCCATCGCAAATCACGGCCAGAAATGGACTGGGATGATGACGGAACGGTCTGTTGGCGAATTCCCATGGAACGGTTTCTTCCAGTCCTCTGGGCATCACATGTTCGCTGCTGTGGTCACAGTAAAATTCCATGAAGTGCTCTTCCATGGACTTACCCCGGGCTTGATGGTAAGCGAACCATTCCCCAGTGGTTCGACAGTAGCCAACCGGGGGGGTATGTTCCTCACGGGAATGGGGCATGAAAAAACCTCCAATCAAAAGCTGCCTAGAGTAGTATATGTATTCGTTTTTTCCGTCGAAATCCAGCAAATAACCAGGATGTGAAAATTCATCATACGACCAGCAGACAAAGCGGATTTTGCGGCAAAAAAGAAGGAGCCAGCTGCGGCTCCTGTTCTCTTTGAAAAAAACTGTCAAGGGAAAAAACTCTGATAGTCATTTGCTTTGGACGAACGTCAAAAAAACAGTCGTACCGAAACAAGTTTCGGTACGACCTCTCTTCTTCAGCTTCTGCTGTTCACTTGGCGTCTCGCGTCATCCTGCAAAATCCTCAGCAGTTCCTCGTATTCCCGGCGTAGACGGAAGTATTCGTCTGAAATGTTTACGGCAGCCAATACGGCGATTTTTGTCGTGTCCAGACGATTGTTGCCCTCACTGATTTCGTTCATCTTGTCATCGACGTATCCAGCGACCATGCGCATATGATTGACGCTAGCCTTCCCAGTGAGCCGATACTGTTGTCCAAAGATATCCACGGTCAAGCGGTTTTTCCCGTCATCTTGCACAAAGGCCTCCTCCTTGATACGCGCCGTCCAAGTAGTGTAGCTGCATTCTCCATAACCACTAACTGTCGGGTGGGATGACACAAACTCTTGATGTGATTTTACTGAATCTGACAACCTTCGTCAAGATTTCACGTCCGCTTTCCCGATACGGCTGCTCAATCCGTCGCCTGCTTGCTGAATACAAGGAAGCATCAGCGGCTACTTCCGCAGCTCCGCACCCAACTGCTCAGTCAACAGTTGTACGATCCTGCTGACGCTTTCCTGCACCTCTTCGTCCTGCAGCGTTCGCTCCGGATGTCGGTAGACAAGGGAGAAGGCTACACTCTTCTTGTCAGCTGCAACATGCTCACCCGTATACACATCAAACAACGTCACGGATTCCAGCCAGTCGCCTGCCGCTTGTCGAATCATAGAAGTCAGCGTGTCGGCTTGCACGCTGCGCTCGACGACAAACGCTAGGTCGCGGCTCATCGCCGGGAACTTGGGCAGCAGACGGTAGAGACCAAGATCCGTCGCATGAGCAAACAGCTTATGCGTATCCAGTTGGAATGCGTATATCTCTTCCAGATCGTACGTTTTTTCCACAGCCGGGTGCAGTTGACCGAGGTAGCCAATTGCTTCTCCAGCAATGACAATGTCTGCTGTTCGCCCCGGGTGCATGCCTGCCCGCTCTGCTGTTGGATGCCACTCCACATCTGTGACGCCAAGGCTCGCCAGGAGCGACTCGACGATCCCTTTGAGCAGGTAAAAGTCTACCGGCTGCTTCTCTTTGTTCCAGTTGGGCGGCAGCCACTGACCAGCCAGCAGACCGGCCAGATAGAGCCGCTCCTCCGGCAGTTGGCTTGGTGTGCTCTCTTCACTCAAGAAAACATGTCCTAATTCAAAGATGGCCAGATCGTGATTTTGCCGGTTTTTATTGTACTGGGCGACCTGCAAGAGTCCCGGCAGCAGGCTGACCCGCAGGACACTATGTTCTTCACTCATCGGCATCGCCAACCGCAAGCTGTGGAGATTCTGCTCATGTAGACCCGCTACGTCATCCAGCCTCCCCGGATTGATCAGCGAATAGGCGATCGCCTCTGACAACCCGGCACCAATCAAGTGATGACGCACTCGACGACGAAGGGACTGGTCGCGCGTCAGCCTGCCTTGTGTGGTCTCTCCAAACGGCAGCGTAGTCGGGATCTTGTCATAACCGTACAGACGAGCTACTTCTTCGATCAGATCTTCGGCTAGCGTGATGTCATTGCGTCGTGTGGGGATCTGCACATGCCAGGTTTCCTCGCTGTATTGGTAAGCGAACTGCAGACGGCCAAAGATGGCCGACACTTCCTCTGGACTTAGCGACATGCCGAGATGGCGGTTCAGATGGGGCAGTGTCAACGAGACGACCACCGGTTGGCGCTGTTCCACCACTTCACCCGCTATCCCCTTGGAGACGACCGCTCCGGCCAATTGCTGGATCAGTCCGGCAGCCCGATCGGCCGCCAATGGAACACGGTTGGGATCGACGCCCTTCTCCCACCGGACGCAGCCTTCTGTCCGCATTTCCAGCATCCGTGCCGAACGACGGATCGACTGAGGCGTAAAGTAGGCTGATTCGAGTATGATCTCCTCGGTCTTCTCCGTCACCTCAGAGTTGGCTCCGCCCATGATACCGGCAATCGCCAATCCCTTTTGCGGATCGGCGATGACCAATGTCTGCTCATCCAAGGCCCGCTCCTGATCGTCCAACGTTACCAGTTTTTCCCCTGGCTCGGCCAGACGCACAACGATTGCCTGGTTGCTGACACAGTTTGCGTCAAAGGCATGCAGCGGTTGACCGTACTCCAGCATCACATAGTTGGTCACGTCGACCACATTGTTGATCGGACGTACCCCAGCCGCCATCAATCGGTTCTTTAACCACTGCGGCGATGAACCGATTCGCACCCGGGTAAAATGGCGGCCGTGATATTGATGACAGTGATCTTTGGCCTCAATCCGGACAGACAAGGGATTATCCGCTCCATCTTCAACCAGTTCCAGCTGTGGAATCTGTACGTCGCGGCCGAGGATTGCCGCCACTTCGTAAGCCACCCCCAGCATGCTCAAACAATCCGAACGGTTTGGAGTTAGCCCCAACTCCAGCACATAATCATCCAGTCCCAGGTAGGAAACGGCATCAGCACCCACTTCCGCCTCTTCCGGCAGAACCATGATCCCCTCCTGCTGGTCTTTGGCGAGCAGTTTATCATTGAGGCCCAATTCTTTGGCCGAACAGATCATCCCCTGCGATTCCACACCACGCAGTTTGGAGCGTTTGATCTTTAGGCCTCCCGGAAGTTTGGCCCCCGGCAGCGCAACCGGTACTTTTTGTCCCTGCGCCACATTTTTAGCGCCGCAGACGATTTGCAAATCTTCTCCTTGTCCAACATCCACTACGCAGACGCTTAAGCGGTCGGCGTCAGGATGCTGGCTCCGCTCCTTGACGTATCCGATCACAACATTCTCCACGCCTTGATTGCGCGATTCTACCGCATCCACTTCAATCCCGCTGCTGGTTAACAATTCTGCCAACCGGTGCGGCGTCATTCCGGACAAATCGACGTATGCCGACAGCCACTGATACGATACCTTCATCTGTAGTCTCCTCCCCTATACCCGATTGAACTGACGCAAGAACCGGACGTCATTGGTGTAGAAATGGCGAATGTCTTCAATCCCGTACTTGAGCATGGCGATTCGCTCCACGCCCATTCCAAAGGCAAAACCGCTCACTTCACGCGGATCATAGCCCCCCATCTCCAGCACACGCGGATGGACCATACCGGCCCCGAGGATTTCGATCCAGCCGGTCTGTTTGCAGGTGCGACAGCCATCTCCTCCGCAGAAAATGCACTGGATGTCTACCTCCACGCTTGGTTCGGTAAACGGAAAGAAGCTGGGGCGCAGCCTGATCTGCTGGTCTTCACCAAACATCTGCCGGGCAAACGTGAGCAAGGTTCCCTTCAAATCACTCATCCGGATTCCTCTGTCCACAACCAGTCCTTCGATCTGCGTAAACTGGTGGGAGTGGGTCGCGTCATCGTCATCACGTCGGTACACTTTCCCTGGACAGATAATCTTTACTGGTGTTTTTCCTTCTTTTCTCAACATGGTCCGTGCCTGTACCGGCGAAGTCTGGGTCCGCAGCAGAATCTCCTCGGTGATGTAAAACGAATCCTGCATATCGCGGGCCGGGTGATCTTTTGGCAGGTTGAGCATTTCAAAGTTGAAGTGATCCAGTTCTACCTCCGGTCCCTCTGCCACTTCAAAGCCAAGACCGATGAAAATATCTTCGGCCTGCTCGATGATGCGCGACAGGGGATGCATCGTTCCACTTGGCAACGGTCGACCCGGCAGCGTGACGTCAAGCGATTCAGCTGCCAGCTTTGCCTCGACAGCGGCCTGATTCAACGCGGTTTGCTTCGCCGCGATTGCCGCTTCCAGTTCGCCCCGTACTTCATTGACCAACTGTCCTACGACCGGACGTTCTTCAGCGGACAGGCTGCCCATGCCCCGCAAAATCTCCGTCAATTCACCTTTCTTGCCCAGGTACTTTACCCGCAGTTCTTGCAATTGCTGCGTGTCTGAGATTTCACCAAGCCGCGACATGGCGGCCTGTTTCAATTCCTGAAGACGTGATTGCACAATCGTTCGCTCCTTTTCCTCTTGAAAATAAGAAAGACCCGTCCCCAAAGGGACGAGCCGTTTGCTCGCGGTACCACCCATCTTAGGCAGCCAGATACTGCCCCACTCTCGTCATCGATAACGGGATGATCCGGACGCCTCCTACTTAAACACGGAAAGTGGTTTCAGAGGGCAGCTCAGGAGGGAATTCCATAGATGTAGCACTGGAAATACTCTCAGTCTGCGGTATTTCCTCCCTGAAAGGCTACGATTCCATGTACTAGGCTCCTTCATCGCACTGTCACATGATGAAAACTGGTGTAAAAATTATACCGCAAAGCGTCCCTGCTTGCAAATCCCACAATCGCTGTTGTCAGGTTTGACATCTAAGGAGGAAGACATCGTGAACAAAATGGATTTGCTGTACGATAAAACGGTAACCTGCCTCTATTGTGATCACACATTTCCGACCAAGAAAGTTCGGCAAGGCATGCAGGCCGCTATCAGCCGAGACACCGATTTCTGCACCTACTACAAAGAACAGCAGTGCAATCCGATCTTGTATACGGTAAGTGTCTGTCCGCAATGCGGCTTCTCGTTCACCGAACATTTTTCGACAACCCTGACCCCACAAGCGCGTGAACTGGTGAAACAGCAAATCGCCGCCAAATGGCAGAAAAAGCAGTTCGGAAGCCTGCGGAGCATCAAGACAGCCACTGCCGCCTACAAGCTGGCTCTCCATGCAGCAGTGCTGACCGATCAGCCGCACAGCATCAAGGCAGGACTCTGCCTGCGCCTTAGTTGGTTGTACCGCTTTCTGCAGGATGAAGCAGAGGAACAGAGATTCATCCAGTTTGCCGCAGAGGAATACGAACGCTCGTATGAGCACTCAGACTATGTGGTCGGCGACAAAGAAATGTCAGAAGTACGGATGCTCTACCTCATCGGTGAACTGAAGCGACGTATCGGCAGCCTGGATGATGCGGTCCGCTACTTTTCCAAAGTGGTTCAAATGAAAGGGGAAACGATCGAGACGGGGATCGTCCACATGGCTCAAGAGCAGTGGTCATTAGCTCGGCAAGCTCACTCGGAGCAGCGAAAGCAGCATGCCACTTCATAGCGTGAGTACTTCATGAGGAGCGAGACAGCTACACTCTTTTCTTTTGCTGCCGTCTTGCTTCGTATAGCATAATCCCCGCAGCCACTGCGGCATTCAGAGATTCTGCCTTCCCGTAGAGAGGAATATGGACATAGTCTGTCGCCCGCTCCCGTACATGGGGGGAAACTCCTCTCCCTTCGTTACCGATCACGATTGCCACATGCCCGGCATACAGCGGGGCATCATACGGTTGACTGGCTTCTTCCAGGGAGGTGACCAGCAGGTTTCCCCCTGCCTGGGCGATCTCATCCATCAGCGGAACCAGATCCTCAACAAATACAGCCAACCGAAACAGAGCACCCATCGTCGCACGAACCACTTTTCCGTTGTAGAGATCAACGCTCCCCCGACCGACGACAACCGCATCGACGCCGGCCGCTTCAGCCGTTCGCAGGATGGTGCCTAGATTCCCGGGGTCTTGTATCTCATCGAGCAGCAATAGCAACCTGTCATGATTCCTCTGCCCGTTCCACCACATCTTCCAGTCGAGCTGCCGCTTGCCCACCTCAGCGAGGATTCCCTGCGGTGATTTGGTTTCCGACAACTTATGGAAGATGGATGAGGAGACAGGCAGCAAGGCAACGTCCGGTCGGCCCGCCAGCATCGATGCAATCTCCTCGGGAATCCCGCGCTCGGCATCATAGACAACAGTAGTGACCTCTGCCTCAGACTTGAGGGCCTCCTCCACCAGGTGTACCCCTTCGACCAGATACCGACCGGACTCCGTGCGGCCCTTTCGACTAAGCAGGCTGGCCAGCCGTTTGATCTGCTGATTGTGGGGAGAATGAATCACGTCCAAAGTCATCTGTTACGCCTTCTCCTCAAACTCTTTTAAATCGCGATTGTGACCGATCACAACCAGGACATCGTTATGCTGAATCACATCATCCGGACGCGGCGAAATGTTAAACTGCTCTCCGCTTTTAATCGCGATGACGTTGACTCCGTAGCGAGCACGCACGTCCAACTGGCGCAAATCCTTGCCAACCATTGTCGGGGCGACTACTACCTCGGCAACACTGTAATCTTCAGCCAACTCGATGAAATCAAGAACGTTGGCGGAAATCAGATTATGGGCGACACGAACCCCCATGTCACGCTCCGGAAAGACGACACGATCGGCCCCCACTTTGTACAACACCTGTCCGTGCCGCTCGTTCTGCGCTTTTGCTACGATCTTTTTGACACCCATCTCCTTGAGGATCAGCGTCGTCAGGATGCTCGCCTGGATATCCGCACCGATCGAGACGACGACAACGTCGAAGTTGCGGATGCCGATCTCTTTCAGCGCCCGCTCATCCGTAGAATCAGCAGCAACGGCATGTGTCACATACTGAATGTTTTCATTAATCTTCTCTTCGTCCTCATCAATCCCCATCACTTCATAATCCATCTCGTACAGCGTGCGGGCGACACTGGAACCAAACCGCCCCATCCCGATGATTGCAAACTGTTTGGACATTTGTCTCTACTCCTTTTCTATCCACCGTCGATACCGTTGAACTTTACAAGGCATTATACCACACAGAACGAACCGCAACAAAAGCGTATCAGTTGCCCGGCTCAGAGAAATACTATTTCAAGTGAAGCGCACTATTTAAGAAAGGAGCAACTCGCGTGAACATCAACCAGCTCAACTTGCGTCAAGCGATCATGTATAAAATGCAGGGTTCTGACTCATCTGCCGTAAAAGATACAATCAACGATGCCGTAACGACCGGCCAGGAAAAAACACTACCGGGATTAGGCGTCCTGTTTGAGGTGTTGTGGAAAAACAGCGATCCTAGCAAGCAGCAGGAAATGGCAGACGAGATCGCCAACCACCTGCCCAAACAGGTAGGCACGCCCGTGTAAGCAGGCAGGTACGCCTGTGTACGCAACCATGAGTCTGCTTAGCAGATGGACACAATATAATGTCACAGCGGCACACTCGGTGCCGCTGTTTTATTGCATCTCCATCCCAAACCGGCGAATCCGAATATCGTACGTCACTTTGATCGGAAGATCGGGAAAAGATGTTTCCCAATCATGACGGCTCCAGTAGTCCTGATGATGCCCCTTGACCCACAAGCCCAGTTTGAGGACATCACTGCGATACTCCTTTTGCAGCTTGACCAAGAGTTCTGCGGCCCGCTTCTCCATCTCTCTCTTAATGATTTCCTGCAGCTTGTTTACCCCTTGTTCCCCTTTTATCTGAGGTCCTTTCGTATTTTCAATCACATCCCCTTGTACAGTGCAGGTATAGTGAGCATGGTGCGATCCGCCCGTATGCTTCATCTCGAGATGCGTATCCACGAAATGAGGACGAAATGTGAGGTAATCCCCCTCGTTCCCAGGCAGAGGAACCACCACGTCCCCTCCTTGCATCTGATCCCGCAGCTGCAGCAGCACCCAAGTTTGTTCATCCTCAAGCGTGCCGACCATCTTATGATTACGAAACACAGCGACACCTCTCCAGCCAACATCTTCCTCCGTAGCTTCCACATAGTTCATGATCGGCTGCAACGCTTGATTGGACGTCTGGCTGTAGAAATCGCCAAGGGTCTGATCGGGAATCATGCCCGATCTCGCCCCGTTCTCAATCAGGTCCATGATAAACACCACTGGGATTTGAGACAGCTTGGGATTGGCCATAAGCAGTGTTCTCGCTTCACCTTTTACGATAACCGGCCAGAGCAGCCGGCGTATCGTCGGATCACGCCGGTAGGCGTCAAAGGCTGCTTTCATGCCTGCTCTGGCTACGTCCTCACTGATCGCTAAAACCCGGGTGTGTCCGACAAAGATCTGCTGATTCAGGCGTTTCTGCAGGTTGTTCATCGCATCCTGAACGGTTTTGCCCGTGGTGGTTACTATTTTGACGGCATCGCCGCTGCTCCCTCCCCCTCGTCCGCCGCTGCCGGCAATTTTAATGGGGATCGGGATCTGCACACTGATTCGATATCGGTCTTCTTTCCCTTTTATATGGTCAATTCCGATGGCGAGGACTGAGATCCGCTCTTCCAGTTCACGCCGATCCCAGCAGCCGGTCGTCACGACGGTCACTATGATCAGCAGCAATAACCACCTGCTTCTTCTCCTAGTCAACACTCTCACCCCGCACTGCTTTCCGGTGTCGCTTTCGCAAATACGAAACAATGATATAAAGCAGCGGATAGACTAGATTCACAACCAGACCGAGATAGCCAAGGTAACTGCTATAGCGAAACAGTTCATCGAGATTCTGTGGGAAAAGGGCGACAGCGAACAGCGGAATCAACAGGAAAACAGACATGATCCGCTGAAATGCCATGCCCCTGCCAAGCAGCTGCCGCAGACCATAGATGAAAGCGTAGTAAACATTCCCGACGGTTGTAAAGACGGCTGCCACCCAAACCGCCAAAAAGGCTGACTCGATCCGCTCCAAAACAAGCCCTGGAACCTGTGTGGTTTTGACCAACTCCAGTGTCGGCCAGGTTAGCAACTGTAATTCGTTAGGACCAAATACAGCAATGCCGGCCAACACGATCAAGGTGTAGACCAAGATCGCCATGGTGATCCCGACCACGCTGGCCGTCCTCCTCGATGTCCCTTGCTGGGCAAACGCAAAATAGATGAACATCACTTCAAATCCTTCAAATGAAATGGTTGATTCCATTAAACCGTCCACCAGCTTGTCCCAGGAGGAGATCTGAACCGGCAGCAGATTGTTCCAATCTGCTTTCTGGAAAGAAGCGATGGCTAGTAACAAAATGGGCAGGATAATCAGCGGAAAAAGCAGTTCATTGACCCGGGCGACCACCTCAGGTTCATACTGACACAGAGCCACCACCAACAAAAACATGGTGATAATGGTCGCTTCCAGAGGTGTTTGCAGCAGCACCGCCGTGACCACCACTTCACCAAAGATACGTGCTGTAAAGGCGGTGACGGTAAATAAATAGAGCAGAAAGCTGACGACAAAAGGGAGGCTTAGCAACACGCCCACTTTTACCGACTTGGTCGTTCCCCACACTAACGGACTGTATCGCACAATCGTACGTCCCGGATAGAGACGGCTAAGCTGGGCGATCAGCCAGCAGGCGGCGATGCTGATCAGTCCGCCGATAAACGGTGCCAACCATCCTGATTGCTCCAACGCAGTTGATGTGGCTCGCGGCAAGGTGAGTACTCCGACTCCGATCAGCGTACTGGTGACCAGCGTCGTCAACTGCCAGGTGGAGAAAGTGCCAAATAACTGATCGTTTCCTCTGCTCACGGCCCTTCTCTCCTTTCCATCCGCACCTCATCCAGCGGGTTAAACAGCGATGGCCGCCTCCGCATCCTAGACAACGGCAGACGGACGAGTAAATCCCGCATGTCGCGGATTTTGATCGGGCTTAACGGCGACATGTACGGAACACCAAACGATTTGATGGAGGAGAGATGGATGACGATCAAGATCAGGAACAGCATGATCCCGTACAGTCCAAATATGCCAGCCATAATCATCATCGGAAAGCGCAGCATGCGGATCGAGATAGCGGCACTATAGCTGGGAGTCGCAAAAGAGCCAATCGTCGTCAGCGCCACAATGATCACCATGATCGGGCTGGCCAGACCTGCCGTAACCGCCGCCTCACCGACGACCAGTGCTCCGACAATCCCAATCGTAGGCCCAATCGGTCCAGGCAGTCGAACACTTGCCTCGCGCAAGATCTCAATCGTGATCTCCATGATGAAGGCTTCCACAATCGATGGAAACGGCACGGTTGAACGACCAGCTGCCATCGCGATCACCAGCTTCGAGGGGATCATCTCCGGATGAAACGAGCTAAAGGCAATGTACAAAGACGGTAAAAACAGCGCGATCATCATGCTGGTAAATCGAATCACCCGAATGAAAATACTGATGTAGAAGCGTTCGTAGTAGTCTTCCGGACTCTGATAAAACTGGGAGAAGACAGCAGGTGCAACCAACACAAACGGTGTCCCTTCCACGAGAATGGCCACTTTTCCCTCCAGCAGGTTGGCCACTACCTTGTCTGGCCGTTCGGTGTTTTGGATCTGGGGAAACGGCGACCAAGTGCGGTCTTCAATAAACTGTTCGATATAGCCGCTTTCCAGAACGCCGTCCACCCTGATCTTTTGGATACGCTGGATCACCTCATCGACGATCCCCGGATCTGCCAGACCGTCCAGATACATCACGTTGACCGCAGTCTGTGTCCGCTCACCTACCACCAACCGACGTAATCGCAGATTCGGGTCTCTCAGTCGAAACCGAATCAGTGCCGCATTAACGGTGAGGGTCTCGGTAAAACCGTCCCGCGGCCCACGTACCACCGCCTCTACGCGCGGCTCCTCCACGCCGCGCCGATCCCAGCCAGGTGTGCTGGCGATGTAAGCCTCCCTTTTTCCCTCGATCAACAGAATGGCATTCCCCGAGAGGATGCTTCGAATTACATGGCGCAGGTCGGCTCCCCGCTCTATCTCGTGGATGGCCGGTTCTTCGCTTTCGTGTATCGATGTCGTCAGGTACTTGACAATAAACTCGCTAATATCCTCTTTTTTGGCCATGCCACTGAGATGGAGCACAGCTGCAGATTTCCCGCTCTCCTTTAGTCGGATCAGCCGGATCGCGAGGTCGTCGGTGGAACCGAGGATTTGACTGATCATCTGGATGTTCTCCTTCAGATCGGTTGTGAGAGGACGGGCGGGAACCGACTGCATGGTTTGATGAAAGTGATCTTCATGCACCTTCTGCCGTTTTTTGTTTTTCATCTGTCTCCACTGCTCTCGTATACTCATCGGCAGCCTCCTTCCCGACAGCTCGCAGGTAGATATTAGTGTGCCCAAAAAGTGTGTGCCGATGTTAGGATTTCCCCTTTTCGCATGAAATAAGAAAAACCGCCAGAAAAAATCTGACGGTCCTACGTGTAGGGTGGACATATAGGAATTGTTCGGCTTACATCGGCCACTCGCTACAGCTTACCACGCCAAACGGAAGAACAGCAGCAGATGAAGCACGATCAGCAACGGTACACCAAGCACAAACCACGAATGCCTCGTTTTATGACGGAAGGTAACCATACCCACTCCCGTCCCCATCGCCCCGCCGAGAGCGGCCAGCATGAGCAGACTGCTCTCGGGAATCCGCAGCCGATGCTGGCGTGCCGATCGCTTGTCAGCTGCCATCAACCCAAAAGAGTAGAGATTGATCAATAGCCAGCCAGCAAACAGGAACAGCAGCCGTTCGCTGTACCAACCATAGATCATCGCGAGCCAGCCGCAAGCTAATATTCCATTTCTCATCTTTCGATGGGCTGCAAGCTTCTGCTGCTGCTTCACGACGTTACTCCCTCTCCGGTTTGTAAGAGCGGTTGGCCAAGACCAGACGGCGGATTCCCAATCCCGCGATGATCAGCAAGATCAGCAGCCCCAGTCCGTAATATCCATACCTGCGGGACATCTCTATGATCGTATCCATGTGCTGACCAAACAGAAAGCCAACCATGTAAAAGAAAAAAGTCCAAACTAGTCCGGTTGTATAGGAAAACAACGCATACCGTCGAAAGTTCATTCCCCCGATGGCTACGACATAGGGAACGATGTGTCTCACCACCGGAAAGAGATAGCAGAGACAGAGGGCGTATGCCCCGTACTTTTCAATCAATGCGGTGGAACGGACAATATAACGTTCCATCTTTTTCTTTCGCGACAGCCAACGGAGGATCGGCTTTCCGAACCACTTGCCCAACAGATATCCGATCGTCAATCCGGAGACAACTCCCATGTAATCAACCACAAATGCGTAAACGGGATCCAGATAACCAAGGGAAGCGACTAATCCGCCGGTAGCCACGACCAGTTCATCAGGAATCGGCAGTCCGACGATGCCTAGCCACAGCAAAAAAAACAAAGCAAAATAGCCGTATTGCTCAATAAAAGTAAGCAGTGTCTCAAAGTTGATTTCCATCACGGGATTCTCCTAACCGTCAGACGGACAAGTACTGAGGCCCTGTTTGAAGCTCTTGCACTCCATCGCCGTCCTTATTCTCTCCACTCCTTTGGTATGCGTCTACATATGCAGGGCGTGTGCCCGGCACTCATTGATTTCGACCGGGCATTTACCTAGTATAAATACGCATCAACCGCTCAAAAGGTTTCCCGCTGCTTATCCAATCATGATTTTCCCCTGTGGATAGCGGAAATACTCTTTCTGCTTCCGCTGAGCCAGCGCAAAGGCGATGGTCAGCGGACCGACCCGTCCGGCAAACATCGTCAAGATCAACATCATCCGGCCATAAGGAGTCAATTCCGGGGTAAGACCCATCGACAGACCCACTGTAGAGGAGGCCGAGACTGCCTCGAACAGAATTTTAATGAACTCTATCTTTCCCTCGGTAATCGTCAGCACCATCGTAGTGACAGCGATAAGGAACAAGCTGCTGACGATAACAGTGAGCGACTTGGCAATCATGTGCGGCATGATTCGCTGCCGGAAAAAGACGATATCTTCTCTTCCTTTGATCTGCGACCAAACAGCACCCATCAGCGTGGCAAACGTCGTTGTCTTGATACCGCCGCCGGTTGAGCCTGGAGACGCGCCGATAAACATCAAAAACATGATGAAGAATAAGGTTGAATGATGCATTTGCGTGATGTCCAGTGTATTGGAGCCGGCTGTGCGCGGTGTGATCGACTGGTACAGCGAAGCGAGAAACTTCCCGAACATCGAGAGCGGCTGCAACGTCTTTGGATTGCTGAATTCCAGCAAAAAGATCACCACGGTGCCTAGCGCAATCAAACTGCCTGTTGTCGCCAGCACCACCTTGGTGTGCATGGACAAACGATGGCGGTAGCGGTAATCGTACAGTTCGGCCATCACCATAAATCCGAGCCCACCGAGCACAATCAAGGCATACAGCACGATATTCATCATAGGATCGGTTACATAGCCGGTAAAACTCCTAAACTCCCCCATCAGGTCAAATCCGGCATTGTTAAAGTTGGAGATCGCGTGAAAGATGCCGTAATACAAGGCTTGAGCAACTGGCATGTCATATGCAAAACGGGCTGCCAGCAGCAGACCGCCGACCACTTCACAGATCGCCGTAAAGATCAGCAGCAGTTGGACCAATCGCACAATTCCTTCCATCGAGACCTGGTTGAGCGACTGCTGCAGAAGCAGGCGTTCCTTCAACGAGATTCGCTTCCCTAAAAACAAGGCGTAAAGCGTTGCAAATGTCATAAACCCGAGGCCGCCTATCTGGATCAAGGTGAGGATCACCAGTTCGCCAAACAGACTAAACGTGGTGCCCGTATCGACCACCACCAGACCGGTTACACAAGTGGCTGAAGTGGCAGTGAAAAAAGCGTCCAGCCAATCCATGCCAAGACCATCCTCCGTCGCCATCGGCAAGCGAAGCAGCGATGCTCCGATCACGATGATCAAGGCAAAACCGGCGACAAGCACTTGTGGAGGGTTAAAGCGAAAGCGCTGTTTCATCTGATTTCGTTTCATTCTGTACCCCTGTATCTTTTTTTAACATAACCCCATGGTAAACAAAAAGAGACGGTCGTACAAGATTCTCTTCCTTACCTCAAAAAATGGAAGGAAAAACTACACTTTTGTTTAATTTCTTTTTATAGTCAAAAAATTTTATATAATCCAAAAGGGGGAATCCTAGCTCATGAAAAAACCGATCTTTCTCACATTGACCGCAGTCGCATTGGTTGTCGGATCCACCTCGGCGCCATTTGTTCCGCTGAGCAATCAAGCGGTGGCAGTAGCTGCAGAGCAGCAGCTGCCAGTGTACGAAAATCGCGCCGAAATCCCTGCAGAGTACAAGTGGAAGTTGGAGCATATCTATGCCAACCAAGAGGTTTGGGAAGCCGATGTGAAGAAGGCGGAGCAATTGGCCAACGATTTCGTCAAGCATCAGGGCAAACTGGGTGAATCGGCGGCCAATCTGCTGAAAGCACTGGAGGACTACAGTGCCCTCAACCGTCTGCATGACAAACTATACGTCTACGCTAATATGGGACTGGATGCCAATATGTCCAATCCACAACTTCAGGAACTGGCCAATCGCGCTGAGAACCTGAGTACATTGGTCCGCGAAAAGACGTCTTGGCTGGTCCCCGAGATCGTCGAGATTGCAGATGACAAGATAAACCACTATCTGTCTGATGAGAAGCTGACTGCTTACAAAGGCTTCTTGGAAGATGTGCTGCGGGCCAAACCGCACAGCCTGTCAGTCGAGATGGAACAACTGCTGGCGAAAGCAACGCCTGTCGCGGGCGCGGCGGAAAACATCTACGGCATGCTGTCCAAGGACGTCACCTTCCCGACGATCAAAGATGAAGATGGGAAAGACGTACAACTGACCCGGGCGAACTTCATCTCCTACATGGACAGCAAAGACCGCAATGTGCGCAAAGCCGCATTTGAAGCATACTACCGTACCCTGGCCAAGTTCCGGGACACGTTTGCACAGACACTCGCGTCAGAAGTAAAAGCAAACAACTTTTATGCGACGACGAGAAAATACGACTCTGCACTAGAAGCCAGTCTGCATCCCAACAACGTGCCGCCCGAGGTATACGATCAGTTGATCGAGACAGTCAACGCCCATTTGCCGCTGCTGCACCGTTATATGGAGCTGAAGAAACAAATGCTCGGCGTGGACGAACTGCACATGTACGACATCTACACCCCGATTGCACCGGCCGATGACCGATACATTCCTTATGAGGAAGCGAAGCAGATTGTACTGGATGGTCTAAAGCCGCTTGGCGACGAGTATGTGAAAACGTTGGCAGAGGGCTTCAACGGCGGATGGGTAGACGTCTACTCCACGGATGACAAGCGACCCGGCGCGTATCAATGGGGAGCATACGACACTCATCCCTATGTCCTGCTCAACTATCAAGGTACGATGGACGACGTATTCACCGTAGCACACGAAATGGGCCACGCGATGCAGACCTTCTACACCAATGAAGCGCAGCCGTATATCTCCTCCAACTATCCGACCTTTACAGCGGAAGTGGCCTCCACGATGAATGAAACATTGCTGTTCAAGAGCTTGTACGCCAACGCAAAGACCAAACAGGAAAAAATGTACCTGTTGAATCAGTATCTGGAGAACTTCCGGGGCACGTTGTTCCGTCAGACGCAGTTCGCTGAATTCGAAAAGGTGATCCACGAGAGGGAAGCGGCAGGGGAAACACTGAACGCCGAAACACTGAAGCAGATCTATCTGGACATCAACAAAAAATACTACGGGCCTGCCATGATTTCTGACGAAGAGATTGCGATGGAATGGGCACGCATCCCCCATTTCTACTACAACTTCTACGTCTACCAGTACTCCACCAGTTTCGCCGCCTCTGTCGCTCTCGCCCAGCAGGTGCTGGACGAAGGAGAACCAGCGGTGAACCGCATCCGGGACCACTTCCTGGCAGCGGGCAACTCCGCTCCACCGATCGAGGTGCTGAAAGCTGCGGGTGTCGACATGTCCACCGCCGAACCGATCCAGCAGGCGATGGATGTATTTGAAGAGACGCTGGATGAATTGGAGCGATTGATCAACGAGGAATAAACCGGCGTTAGCACAAGAAGCCCCCGCTGTCAGTCGCGTAAACGGCTTGCTTCACACGACGGCAGAGGGGGCTTTCCCATCCGGGACTGGTTAGTTTGTGACGGGCAGCGGCCTTCCTACGATCTCATAAGCGTTGGAAACCGCCGATCGATAGGGGTAGTAGACAACCAGAGCAAATGTCCCGGGATTAAACTCCCCATGCTCCAACCAGCGCCGGATATCAAACGACACACTTGTTACAACGGTATGTTTGAAGTACTCCTTTTCCGAAGCAAGGTCTTGCATAAAGCCGCCCGGCAGCAAACCGTCCTGCTCCTGCTGCTGTAGTTGTCGATACACCTCCTGCATCTCCCGCTTCTCCATGGGGTCCGGCCACCACAGTTTTCGCGGTCGATGCTTTTGATTGTAGAGATAATCGAACTTCATCAAACTGAGCACATGTTCAAGTCCTTCTCTGCTTCGTTCCTGCAAAAACTGATAAAGCCGGACAAACAAATCTTCCAGTTGGTGGCCAAGTCTGCCCCATCCTTGCTCTTCCCAGTAATCGCCGAACTCCTGAAAAAAGTCGTACGGTGTCTCAAAATGCCGCCCCAAGATCCACTCCAGTGTCCGGTCCACCCGATGGGCATTCCAGTACTTCTCCAACACGTCCTCTACTCGCTTGATCCGCAGGATCTCCGTATAGGAGAGGATATCGTTGCCCAAGATTTCGTACGGCGCTTCCTCCATGTAGATGTATCCGTGATTGGCGGCCCGTGCACGAACTCCCGTACCACGCAGCATCTTTAGGAATCCTAACTGCAGTTCTTCCGGCCGGAGTGCAAAGACATCGTTGAACGTCTTGCGAAACGAGGCATAATCCTCCTCGGGAAGACCGGCGATCAGATCGAGATGCTGGGCAATCTTCCCCGACTCTTTGATCCGCTTAACCGTATAGCTCAACTTTTCAAAGTTCTGGATTCGCTGTACCAGACGATTGGTCTCATCATTGGTCGACTGCACGCCAATCTCAAAGCGGAAGATTCCCGGCGGCGCGTTGTCCGCAAGAAAGTCGACGACATCAGGCTTCAAGATATCGGCTGTGATCTCAAACTGGAACACGGTACCGTTATGGTTGTCAATCAGAAACTGAAAGATTTCCATGGCGTACTTCTTGTGGATATTAAAGGTGCGATCGACGAACTTGATCGTTTTCACACCCTCACGCTCAATCAGCCGCTGCAAGTCCCGCTTCACCCGCTCCATAGAGAAGTAACGCACACCATCCTCGATAGACGAGAGACAGTACTGACACTTAAACGGGCAGCCGCGAGATGCTTCAAAATAGACGACCCGGTTATCCAGTTCCTCGAGATGCTCCTCGTAAGGAGATGGGATCTGATTCAGGTCTTTCAACTGCTCACGCGGCATGGTGTAACGGACTCGTCCCTCATGGCGATAGGCAATCCCGTTTACCGTCTGTAGATCGGTTTGCGTTCCACGCAGCCTAGCTTCCTGATACGCTTCACATAGTTCGCGGAATGTCTCTTCCCCTTCCCCGATCACAATCACATCGATCGCCGGGTGTGATTTCAACCAGTAGTCGGCATCGTAGGTTACTTCCGGACCGCCAAGTACGATCGGCACTTCCGGCAGCACTTTTTTCAGGTTTGAAATCACATCGAGGGTTTCTCGTATGTTCCAGATATAACAGGAAAACGCGACGAGGTCAGGGCTTCGCTTGAAAATATCACCCACGATGTTCATCGTCACGTCATTTATCGTATACTCCACCAGTTCAACGTCGGGAAACGACGGTTTGACGTAGCTGCGCAGATAGCGCAGCGCCAACGAAGAGTGAATGTATTTGGCATTTAGTGTGGTCAGGACGATTTTCAACAGTTCATCCCTCCTTTGCATCGCATCCGCAGAAAGGACTTCCGCCCCCAGCGCCGATACGGACAGCGGGTCGGGTGCGTCCAGCATTTCATTATACCAAACCATGCGGAAGCTAAGCAAACAGACGCTGGTACCGCAGCTTATTTCCGTAGTTCCCGCACCACGTGGCCCAGCTCTGGTACAATCAACCTCCCCATCGCCAGTCGAACCGCTCCGGACGATCCCGGTGTAGAAAAAACCGCCTTGCCCCGATACGTCCCCGCCAGCGCCCGGCTCAGAATCGCTGCAGAGCCGATATCCTCGGTATAACTTAGAAACCGAAACAATTCTCCAAAACCCGGCATCTCTTTTTCCAACAGTTCGCTTACTGCCTCGTAGGTGGTGTCGCGCGCCGCGATACCTGTTCCGCCATTGAGCAGAATCACGTCAACATCCTGATGGCAGGCCCCGGTATTGATCGCGTCCACAATCTCCGTCCGTTCATCCTTGACAATCCGGTACAGCACGATCTGGTGGCCTGCATCTTCCAGATACTGCTTCATCACCTGTCCGCTCTTATCCGTCTCTGTGGTGCGTGTGTCGGAGACGGTAATAATCATGCAGCCAATCCGTTTTGGCGCTTCTGCCTTATGCTCCTCTGTACTCATCTTCTTCCTCCTTCCTAACAACAAGGGAAATGTTCCATTTTTTCTCCTCATCCGCTATACTAACATGAGCGGATCAGCAACATAAGCGTTTATCTTGGGCATAAAGCGTTTGTCTTGGGCATAAAGCGTTTGTCTTGGAAAAAGGATGCGATTTGGATGGCTAGAAAACCTGGAAAACATCAAAAAGTAAACCCACCCCAAGTCCTGTTGCTCGGCTTTCTTTCGATCATCTTGATTGGAACCGCACTCTTACGCTTGCCGCTGGCAACCGTGGATGGGCAGCCCATCTCCTGGATTGACGCTTTGTTTACAGCTACCTCGGCGGTATGTGTAACAGGACTGGTCGTAGTAGATACCGGCTCCACATTCTCCACGTTTGGTCAAATCGTCATCTTGACGTTGATTCAAATCGGCGGGATCGGGTTTATGACCTTTGCCACGTTTTTTGCCTTTCTCTTGGGCAGACGGATCTCCCTGAAGGATCGTTTGGTCTTGCAGCAGGCCCTCAACCAGAACTCAATCGAAGGGATTGTCCGCCTGGTTTTGCAGATCCTTATTTTTACGGTCGTGATCGAACTGGTTGCGGGGGCGATCCTGGCAGCCCGTTTTGCGATCGACATGCCGCTTGGTCAAGCTATCTATTACGGCATCTTTCACTCCATCGCAAACTTTAACAACGCCGGATTTGATCTGATGGGCGACTTTAACAGCTTTACCCGCTATCCGGAAGATCCGATCATCAGTTTGGTTATAGGATCGCTGATCTTTATCGGCGGCATCGGGTTCCTCGTGATGAGCGAGCTCTACGAATACCGTCATACGCGGCGATTATCCCTGCACACCAAAGTTGTGCTTGCGACGACATCGATCCTGACACTGGTCGGAATGGGGATTATCTTACTGATTGAATGGAACAATCCCAGGTCACTGCAGCCCTTGTCCGTGATGGGCAAGTTTCTGGCTTCCCTCTTTCAGTCGATTACGCCACGTTCAGGCGGCGCCACTACGCTAAATGTAGCTGACTTTCAGCAAGCGACGATTTTCTTGACCATCGTACTCATGTTTATCGGTGCCTCGCCCGGCTCTGCTGGTGGTGGGATCAAAGTGACTACGTTTGCTACCTTGATCGGGGCAGTCTGGTCCCAGATCAAAGGTAGAGAAGACGTCGTTTTCTTTCGCCAGCGCATCTCGCCTGTTTTCATCTACAAATCGCTGACGGTAACCCTGAGCGGTTTGTTTTTCTTAATCGTCGTATCAACGATCCTCTCCTTAACAGAAGGCGATGTCCCGTTTATCGTGATCCTGTTCGAAACGACGTCGGCTTTTGCTACGGTCGGGCTCTCACTCGGACTAACCCCGGATCTGTCGCCGGTCGGACGGGTAATCATCGCAGTAACCATGTTCATTGGACGGATCGGGCCGCTGACCATCGCGATCGCCTTGGCTCAGCGCAGGCAAAAAGAGTACTACCGCTATCCAAAAGGAAAAATTCTGATCGGTTAACCCGCACACCTCATCCCTGGATGTCATGGCCAAGGGATGGGGTGTTCATTTTTGGTTTCTGTTTTCGATCCGCCAGCAGGGCCAATAAGCTGACCGCTGCTCCTACGTATAACGGATCAATGCCGGTATTGGCATACGCAATCGCGGCCCACAGCAAGGCCGTGATCGGTCCTCCCCAGACGGCGATTGTCGCACTGCGGCGGCTCACAGGCTGGAAGCCGAGCAGGTACAGGACCACCGGGAAAAAGACGGTCACACCACGCAGTGTCATCGACAGAAACGCCCAATCCAAAATGTAAGAGTCGGTATGGGAGATAACGAGCCAATAGGCCAAACAAATGAACAGCATGATCAACAGACGGGAGAGCATCACCTGCTGCTGGTCGCTGGAAAAACGGGTCGTGAAGCGCTGGATCACGTCTTGATTGACGATAGTGCCGATGCTTAATACAAGGGCCGCCCCCGTCATGACGACCGAGAGCAGAATTACGGCCATCGCTCCGCCTGTGATCCAGGCTGGTGTATGGAGAACAAAAAACTGCGGGATTGCCTCACGCGGGACAATATCAGGGTGTATATCATGCATGAACAGACCTACCCAGGCACTGATCAGACCAATCAAGATGACCACAATGCCGGCTGTAGTGGAGCCGATACGTGCCGCTGCCACATCTCGTCCAGCAAAGACTGGTTGCAAATAGGCTTGCGTAGAAAAAATACCAATCACCATCGCCATCCCCTGCGCCCAACCGGCGGAGACACCATCGGCAAACAGCGAGAGTCGACCTGCTTCCCACCACACCTGGTACGCGGACAGCGGTAGGCTGCCAAACAGCCAAATGCCCATCCCCAGAAGCAAGCCGAGCAGCATGAAAGTCTTTACTACACCTACGAGACTGGCTCCCATAAACCCGCCAAAAAAAACATAAGTCAGGATTAATAGCGCAGGGACCGCTGCTGCCGCTTCCAGCGGCATCTGCCAAAGGACCGATAGCAGAGGCAAGGCAGCCAGGAGTTGGGCGACTACCTGAATGAAGACCCCTACCGATAAAAACAGACTGGCTCCCAGTCGGGAAGCATCACCGTACAAATGCCCGACAAAAGCGGGCAGTGTCTCTACCCCGACACGACGCAACCGACCGGCAAACAGACCGAGCAGCATCAGCGAGACCCCCCCTCCCAGCGTAAACCAGAGAGCAGTCAACCCGTGACGAAATGCCAGCTCAGCCGTTCCGATAACAGACGTGCCGCCAACAAATCCGCCGACCAACGCTCCCGCCACCATACCGGAGTTTAGAGTGCTTCCTGCATTGGAAAAATCCTTTGCGGAGCGAACGGATCGTTTCGCTGCAACCCCGACGAACACAGTAAGCGCCAACACTGCTGTGAATGGAACAAACAAGTCTCCACCGATCAAACCGTTCCCCCCGATGCTGATGCTTCTGATGAAGCCCTTTCATGAATAGTTTCAGTATAAAAGAAGAATCAATCCAGTTACAAGCTGATTTTCCGTTCTTCAAGTAAAAAGAGACGGCGGCTTTTTACGCCGCCGTCGCCCGGTTCTAGCTAATACCGTTTTTCTTTGATTTTCTTTTTGAAAATTTTCACGTTTGCCTGGTTGGTAGCCAGTGCATTGCCCTCATCCGTTTTTGCCTTCGCCCGTTGGAAAATCTTAATAACAATAAAGGTGTTCTTGCCAACTCTGTACTTTTTTGTTTTCACCAGGTTTCGTTGCATCAACTGCACCTCCCTATACATGTATGTACCATTATAATGACGGAGTAGGTGTTTCTGTAACGACGAATGCACAGGGTGATTCGCTCATTTTTTGGCAAAAAAAACCCTGCCGGAAGTTGGCAGGGGGTAATAGTGTTACCAGTCGAATTTCTTTTTCTTGTGGAAGTCCTTCTTGTGAAAGTCCTTCTTGTGAAAGTCCTTTTTGTGGAAGTCCTTTTTCTTGTGGACCTCTTTTTTGTGAACGGTTTTCTTCTTGAATTTTTTTTCATTTTCACCAAAGGCGGTTGCCTGGTTAATAGCGGCTGCGTTTCCAACTCCGGATTTTGCTGCTGCAAATTGTTTAAATTCTGCCGAGTACTTCCCCTTTTTAAACTTGCGCTTCTGCTTTTTAAACATTAGTTCCCCTCCTTTCACGTGAGGATGCTACATTGTATTGCGAGCTTGTTCCCGATGAAACGACACTTAAACCAGTCGATTTATAACGATTTTAGAGAAAATGAGAAAAACATCCTCCCCCTTGGCCCATTGCCAAGAGAAAGGATGTTTTCCAAACTGCATATTCTATTTCTGTGTCAACTGTTTCAACAGCTCTTCCACTACGTATGCTGTCATCTGCTCCGTACCAACTGCTTGCGTCCTGTCCACCGCAATGTCAGCCGTACGGTGGCCTTTATCCAGCACAGCCCAGACAGCCTGCTCTACGGCATCCGCAGCCTGATCCATCGATAGGGAATGGCGCAGCAATAAGGCAACAGAGAGGAAGGTAGCCAGCGGATTGGCAACGCCTTGACCTGCGATGTCGGGTGCAGAGCCATGTACCGGTTCATACAATCCAAAGCTTCCTTCGCCAAGACTAGCCGAAGCCAGCATACCGATCGAGCCAGTCAACATGGCCGCTTCGTCGCTCAAGATATCGCCAAACATATTCTCCGTCACGATGACGTCAAACTGTTTCGGGGCCCGAACCAGCTGCATCGCGCAGGCATCAACCAGCATGTGGGTCATCTCCACATCTGGATAATCTTTGGCCACACGTTCGGCTACACCGCGCCATAAGCGGGAACTCTCCAATACATTCGCCTTGTCAACCGAGCAGAGGCGTTTGTCCCGCTTGCGGGCGATCTCAAACGACATCCGAATGATCCGCTCGATTTCTGCCTCATTGTAGATGAGCTGATCTTCCGCTACCTCTACCCCGTCTTGGGTATACCGCTTTTTCTCACCAAAGTAAATCCCGCCGGTGAGCTCACGAACCACCATCAGATCAACGCCGGCAACCACTTCCGGCTTCAGAGAAGAGGCATCGACCAGACTGGGATGCATGGTAGCCGGACGGAGATTGGCAAACAAGCCGAGTCCTTTGCGAATGCCTAGCAGACCTGCTTCCGGACGGAGATGCCCGGGATTCTGGTCCCATTTTGGACCGCCAACCGCTCCCAATAATACGGCATCTGCCTCTTTTGCGATCCGCAGCGTCTCTTCCGGCAGCGGTGTACCGTCTTCATCAATCGCGCATCCTCCGATGCGTCCGTATGCGTAGGTAAACGTGACGCCGGTTTGTTCCGACACCTGGGTAAGCACTTTTACCGCAGCATCCACAATTTCCGGTCCAATCCCGTCACCAGGCAAAATGGCAATGTTATATGATTTCTTCATATGCAAATGTTCCCCGTTCTTTCCATATTTCCATGCTTCTCGAGGGTTGGATCACCCTATCGATCCGATTCCTGTGATTGTGGATTTTCGATCAAGATCGATGGGACCGCTCACGTGGCGAGCGGTCCGAACAGATTCTCCTTACTGTGCACTGCCGACCAGCACTTCTCCGCGGCGTTCAATTAGTTTGTTGATCGCACGTACGTAGGCTAGCGCGCTTGCTTCTAGCACATCGGTACTTACACCGCGTCCCTGCACGGTTATCTCCCCTTGCTGGAGGCGGACAAACACTTCACCCAGTGCATCTTTGCCATGTGTAACCGAAACGATCTTGTAGTCGGCCAGCGTCACCTCTTCGCCTGTAGCACGGTCGATCGCCTTGTAGATCGAGTCCACAGATCCGTTGCCGCATGCCGCCTCTTCCGCGACCGTCCCATCTTGACGGATCAGGCGGACGCTGGCTGTCGGCATCGACAGGTTGCCGTAGGAGAGCTGTACCGATTCCAGCTTGTATGCCTCGGCGACGGCCATCATTTTTGTATCGATCAGTGCGATGATGTCATCATCACTGACTTCTTTTTTCTTGTCGCACAATTCCTTGAACGAAGCAAAAGCGACGTCGATCTCTTCCGGCTGCAGGTGATAGCCCAGTTCCGCCAGTTTGTCTTTAAAGGCATGACGGCCGGAATGCTTGCCAAGCACCAGACGGTTGGACTTGAACCCAACTGTCTCGGGACGGATGATCTCGTAGGTGGTAACCTCTTTCAGCACACCGTCCTGATGGATGCCAGACTCGTGGGCAAAGGCATTTGCTCCGACGACAGCCTTATTTCCCGGGACGATCATGCCGGTGAGACGGCTGATTAACTGACTGGTCCGAGCGATCTCCTTCAAGTTGAGATTGGTTTTGGCCTGGTAGTAGTCCTGTCTCGTCTCGAGTGCCAGAGCTACTTCTTCCAAAGCTGCGTTCCCGGCACGTTCGCCAATGCCGTTAATCGTCCCTTCGACTTGCGTAGCCCCACCCTCGATCGCGGCCAGGCTGTTGGCGACGGCCATACCCAAATCATCATGGCAGTGACAGCTCAGCTTGATTCTTTCGATTCCGTTTACGCGCTGAGTCAGTTCGCGGAAGATGTTGCCGTATTCGTGCGGTGTCATGTATCCTACCGTATCGGGAATGTTGACAATCGTAGCACCAGCATCTATGGCGGCCTGAACCACTTCTGCCAGGAACGGGATCTCCGTACGACCGGCATCCTCGGCAGAGAATTCTACTTCCTGGACGTATTTCTTGGCATGGCGTACCGCTGCTACCGCTCGCTCGATCACTTCTTCCTTGCTCATCCGCAGTTTGTACTGACGGTGAATCGGAGAAGTCGCAATAAACACGTGGATACACGGATTGGCAGCATGACGCAGCGCTTCGTACGCTTTGTCGATATCGTTTGGCACGGATCGGGCCAGACTGACTACCGTTGCCTGCTTGACGCGGCGGGCCACTTCTGCCACGGACTGCAGATCACCGGGGGAGGCAGCGGCAAAGCCAGCCTCAATCCGCGACACACCCAACTTTTCCAGTTGTAGGGCGATCTCTACCTTTTCATTCGTGCTCAAGTTTACCCCGGGAGACTGTTCACCATCACGCAGCGTGGTGTCAAAAATCTCGATCGTGCGCATCTCGCTTTTCCTCCTCCTCCGTGATCCTCTCTATTTGGTGGCCGAACGAAGTGATAAGTGGTTCGGCATCTTCGCAATCGATCTTATTTGTTCAACCAAGACATCATTTCGCGAAGTTTGCCACCCACTTGCTCAATGCCGTGTTCGGCTTCAATGCGGCGGCGTGCGTTAAAGGCAGCGCGGTTCGATTGGTTTTCCAAGATCCAGTTGCGGGCAAAGGTACCATCTTGAATCTCTGCCAGCACTTTTTTCATCTCTTTGCGCGTCTCTTCATTCACGATGCGCTTCCCTGTGCTGTAATCACCGAATTCAGCGGTGTCACTGATGGAGTAGCGCATCCGGGCGAGGCCGCCTTCATACATCAGGTCAACGATCAGCTTCAGCTCATGCAGACACTCGAAGTAGGCGATCTCTGGACGATACCCCGCTTCTACCAGTGTGTCAAAACCTGCTTTGACCAATTCAGAGACCCCACCGCAAAGCACTGCCTGCTCACCAAACAGATCCGTTTCTGTCTCTTCGCGGAAGGTGGTCTCAATCACACCTGCACGGGTTGCACCGATTCCGCTGGCATAGGCAAGGCCGAGATCCTTGGCATTGCCGGTATTGTCCTGATGGACAGCGAGCAGTCCCGGAACACCAAACCCTTCGGTGTAGACACGGCGAACCAGATGTCCTGGTCCTTTCGGTGCCACCATGACGACATCTACATCATCTGGAGGAACGATTTGGCCAAAGTGAATGTTAAAACCATGGGAGAAGAAAAGGGCAGAGCCGGGTTTCAGATTTGGTGCGATCTCCTCATTGTATACTTGAGCCTGCCGCTCATCCGGCATCAAAATCTGGATCACATCAGCGCGTTTGGTTGCTTCTGCTACGGTATACACCTCAAAGCCGTCTTTTTCAGCCTGCTCCCACGATTTACCGCGGCGCAGCCCGATGATGACCTGATAGCCGCTGTCTCGCAAGTTTTGCGCCTGTGCATGTCCCTGGCTGCCATAACCAACGACGGCGATCGTTTTGTCCTGTAGGGCAGCTTTGTTCACATCAGATTCGTAGTACATTTTTACCATGGGAATTCCTCCTTGAAATGCGTATCGATTTTGTATTCGTATATGGTAGAAGAAACGTGTTACCTGCCTCTTATACCGCAGCCGCAGCGGGAACGATGCTGCGAGCCATGGCGATCGAGCCTGTTCGGGTCAGCTCGCGAACCCCGTATGGTTCGAGCAGAACCAGCAGGGCGTCGATTTTTTCCGAGTCGCCCGTCACCTGGATGATCAGAGACGATGGACCGATGTCGACGATGGAAGCGCGAAACGGCTCTACAATCCCATTCAGCTCGACCAGTTGGCTTGGCGCGGCATTTACCTTGATCAGCGCAAGCTCGCGCGTAACCATCGGATCCTTGCTCAAGTGGGTGACGGAGATCACATCAATCAGTTTGCTTAGCTGTTTGATCAATTGATCCAAATGCTGTTCATCCCCGCCGGTGGTAATAATCATCCGCGAAAGTCCTTTTTCCTCGGATGCACCGACAGTGATGCTGTCAATATTGAAACCACGCTGACCGAAAAGATTGGCGACGCGGGTGAGAACACCGGGTTCATCGTTTACGAGTACAGCTATTGTGTGACGTTCCATCGATTATTCATCCCCCATAACCATTTGATCCAAGGTATTGCCGGCGGCTACCATCGGATAAACGTTTTCCTCGGCCGTGACCTGGAAGTCAATCACTACCGGACCGTCGTGTGCAAGCGCCTCTTTCCAGACGGCTTGCGCCTCCTCTGGAGTGGCGGCACGCATCCCTTTCACGCCGTAGGCTTCGGCCAGTTTGACAAAATCCGGACTGCAGCTAAGATCGATCTGGCTGTAGCGGTTGTCGTAGAACAGCTCCTGCCATTGGCGAACCATTCCTAGGCATCTGTTATTGATGATGACTACCTTGACCGGGATATTGTACTGCTTGAGAATGGCCAGTTCCTGATTGGTCATCTGGAAACCGCCATCCCCTACGACGGAGATCACCGTGCGGTCAGGGTGGGCCAGTTGGGCGCCGATCGCAGCCGGAAACCCGAAGCCCATCGTGCCCAGACCACCGGATGAGACGAGTGAGCGGGTCCGCTTAAACTTGTAGTACTGTGCCACCCACATCTGATGCTGACCGACATCGGTCGTGACAATCGCTTCTCCGTTCGTCGTTTCATACAGCATTTCGATAACTTCCTGCGGCTTGAGCTCCCCGTCTGTTTTTTTGTATTGGTACGGATGAGCCTGCTGCCAAGATTTGATCTGTGCCAACCAATCTGTTGTATCGCACTCCTGAGCCAGCGGCAGCGATTTGATCAGTGTACTTTTCACATCGCCGGCAACTGCAACCATCGTGGCCACATTTTTGCCTAGTTCGGCAGGGTCGATGTCGATGTGCACGATCTTGGCATTTGGAGCGAACTCCTTGGTGCGACCCATCGTGATGCGGTCATCAAAGCGGGCTCCGATGCCGATCACACAATCTGCGTTCAGCAGTGCCTGGTTGGCTGCGTAGCTGCCGTGCATGCCGGGCATGTTGAGCGCCAATTCATGTACGCCGGGAAAACCGCCAAGACCCATAAAGGTATTGATCACCGGGATACGTGTCTTTTCGGCAAAAGCGAGCAGTTCGCTGTCGGCACCGGATGCGATCACACCACCGCCTGCCAGGATGACCGGTTTTTTCGCTGTGTGGATCGCCCCCAGAAACTTTTGTACTTCTTCGTCTGTCGGGACCCTGGTTGGCTCGTAGCCGCGCACTTCCACCTTATCTGGATAGTAGAAAGGCGCTTTTGCGTTGCTCACGTCTTTCGGAATATCGATCAGCACAGGTCCTGGTCGGCCTGTTGTGGCAATGTAAAAGGCCTCTTTCACAATTCTCGGCAGATCGCGAATGTCACGCACCATGTAGTTGTGCTTGGTAATCGGCAGGGTGATACCAGTAATGTTCGCTTCCTGGAACGCATCGGTACCGATCAGATTCTGCGCGACGTTGCCCGTGATGCAGACGAGCGGAATCGAATCCATCTGGGCCGTGGCAATACCGGTGACCAGATTGGTCGCACCCGGACCGGAAGTGGCGATTACTACACCTGGCTTGCCGGTGGCTCGGGCATACCCGTCAGCCGCGTGGATGGCTCCTTGTTCGTGGCGGGTGAGGATGTGTTTCAGGTAGCTGCTGTAAAGCGAGTCGTAGATGGGTAATACCGCACCGCCCGGATAGCCAAACACGTACTCCACCTGTTCCAAAATCAGACAGCGCAATAGTGCCTCCGCACCGGTCAACTCTTCCCCAAAACCGATATCCGGCGCACTTTTTCTGTTTGTCAACTCGGCGGCTTCCACACTCATGTTTTTTCCTCCTCCATCTCCTATTTGTTCCTATTAAAAATGAAAAACCTTTCACCCCGACACGATGTTGTCATGTCTGATTGGGGCGAAAGGATTCGCGGTACCACCCAAATTTATCGGTGCCTTGCGGCGACCGACCTCTTGCAGCCGTCTACATATAGAGTGACGATTGCGACACGCTAACGGGTGTCAGGCGGCCTTGCCTACTCTCCACCCTGTGATGGATGGATTTCAGCAGGCGGCTCAGAGGTGAGCTGTCAGACGCGTTCCTACCCGTTCTCATCGCCCCGGGCTCTCTGTGAAAGAAGAGGCGTCTAACGTTGTCCTCATCAACGCCAGTGTGTTCATACACGTTTTGTTAAATTAATCTAAAAATTTGAAAACTTGTAATGTAGTCAGAAAATAAATCAACAAGTTATGACTGATTATAGCTAGGCGGATAAGGGGTGTCAATCACTTCAAATTATTTTTACTGAACTTTTGTCCGATCAAACGTTCAGCCAGATCCGGATCCCAAAGATGCGTCACGCATGTAAGCGCATTCAGATAAATCAAAAAAAATATCCACTCACGAATTCCCCCGACGCCTCTGTCCAAAGGCATCTTTTCCGTGAGCGGATGATCAATTGGTTTAAACACACAAGATATTCGTCTTCCATGATTTTGATCCTGAGACGGCGGTATAATCAGGAAGTGACCGGTTTTTTTTCGGAAAGACCGCGAATCAGTACTCGGGCCACTTCCGGACGAGTAAACTCCGGCGGCGGCGTCTGTCCGTCCCGCAAAAGCTGACGCACTTTCGTTCCGGAGAGGGTAAGATGTTCTTCTTTGTCATGCGGACAGGTTTTGCTGGTTGCCATGCTGCCGCACTTTCGGCAGTAGAAGCTGTGCTCAAAGAATAGCAGCTCGATCCCTAGCTCATCCCTGCTGAACTCGGAAAAGATGTGTTGGGCGTCGTACGTCCCATAGTAATCCCCCACTCCCGCATGGTCGCGACCTACGATGAAATGGGTGCAACCGTAGTTTTTGCGAACCATGGCATGGAACACCGCTTCCCGCGGGCCCGCATAGCGCATCGCAGCTGGAAAGGCACCGAGAAACACACGGTTTGGCGGATAATAGTTTTCCAGCAGGACGAGGTAGCTCTCCATCCGTACATGGGCTGGTACATCATCCGATTTGGTCTCTCCGACGAGCGGATTGAGAAACAATCCGTCAACCATCTCCAGTGCTGATTTTTGAATGTACTCATGTGCGCGATGTACCGGGTTTCGCGTCTGAAAGCCAACTACTGTTCTCCAGGCGCGCTCCCTGAAGATTTCCCGGGTCTCAGACGGAGTAAAGTAGTACTCTGGGAACAGGCGGGGCACAGGACGATGCAGGACATCGATCGGACCTCCCAGATACAGAGGGGGACGTTCGTACAACCTGTTCACCCCGGGATGGCGCTGCTCTGCTGTTCGATAGACGTGCAGCGCCTCTTTCTGTTTGTCAGGACGGTACATGCTCTCCACTGTGAGAACCGCATAGTCAACTCCGTCCTCGCCGCGAAGCAGAACTTTCTCACCCGGCTTCAGATCTTGGTACTGTTCATCCACTGCCAGCGTAACCGGAATCGTCCAAACCGTCCCATCGGCCAGGTGCATCGTCTCTACGACGGAGTCGTAATCTTGTTCGTTCAGGAATCCGGTCAGCGGTGAAAAGGCACCAACCGCGATGCAATCGATGTCAGACACGACCCACTTGTCAACCGTGATCGTCCGCAGATGTTTGGCCAATTGCCTGGTTTCATCAAGTGCTGGGCCAAACAGCAAGCGATTCACCAGTGTTCCCCCATGTGGCAGGTTTTCGTACGTCATCTATCTTCTCCTCCTCGCATCGTCTACTTGTGCAAGCCGCACTCTGTCTTGGCAAACCCGGACCATCGGCCTGCTCGTGGATCTTCACCTGGCTTCACCTGCCGTGTGCATACGTCACAGCCTATGCTGGGGTAATACTGATCGTGCAATGGGTTGTACGGTACATCGTTGGCTCGAATATAAGACCAGACATCCTCGTATGTCCAAGAGGCAAGCGGGTTAAACTTGACCAGTTGAAACTTGTTATCCCACTCGATTTTTTGTGCGTTTGCCCGTGTGGGTGCCTGATCGCGTCGAATGCCGGTAATCCACGCCCGATAGCGCGAGAGGATCTCAGTAAGCGGCTCTACCTTGCGAATCTGACAGCACTGGTTGGGATCCCGCTTCCAGAGTTCGTCGCCATACTGGTTCGCTTGTTCCTCCAGAGTCAATTTGGGCAGAACCTGAATAAACCGCTTGCCATACCGCTCGGCCAACCGATCTCGCGTCTCGTATGTTTCGCTAAAGTGCTTATTGGTGTCCAAGTAGAAGACCGATGTTTGCGGTGCCACTTTATGAAGCATATCGATCAGCACCACGTCCTCTGAGCCGAAGCTTGAGGCGAGTACAATCTGGTCACCGAAGGTCTCGACGGCCCACGCCAATATTTCCTCGGGTCGCTTGTGCTCCAGCCGATACGCCCAAAGTGTGATCTCCTCTTTGGATAATGTACTTACATGACTACTCATCCCAACTTCCCTCCTTGTGAGACCTCGCTTATCATCTTATGAGAGCAGCTTGGTGAAGGATACTTGCCTAACCCAAGTCACTACACCTCGCCAATTCCGATTTTTTATATCGGATTAATGTTATTTATTTCCCATATTAGTCGCCCTCCCTACCTTTGTCAACTCTGTTTACACTCCTTTAGCGAAAAGGAAAACTGGGTATTGACCGTACAGAGAGGCAGTCGTATACTTAAACCTAACTATTCCTACGTAATTAATTGGTTTTGTGGAGGAGGCTGGAAGGAATGTCTGAACAGCAGATTCGTCCCTGGGAAACAGATCGGGACAAGTTGAACAAACTGGAATTGGTAAAGCTGGAACGTGACGGACTAGATATCATCGACAAGATCAGGAAGCTTGCCCATCAGGGTTACGGAGCATTTAGCGAGGAGGATTTGAGCTTTTTTAAATGGGCCGGCATCTATGAACAACGTCCCAAAGGGAACGGACTGTTCATGATGCGGGTCCGGATTCCCTCGGGTGTATTGAACAAAGAACAGGCCCGTGCGCTGGCTGCGATCAGTCGCGATTACGGCAGGGATCTGGTGGATGTCACCACGCGGCAGGCTGTACAGTTTCACTGGCTGCCAACAGAGTGCCTGCCTGATGTGTTTGACCGTCTGGAAGCGGTCGGACTCTTCTCTTATCAAGCTTGTGGTGATGTCCCGCGAACGATTGTCGGCAATCCGCTGGCAGGCATCGATCCCGATGAACTGATCGATACCAGACCGATCGTGCGTGAATTGGAACAGCATTTTCTGTTAAATCGGGAATATTCCAACCTGCCGCGCAAGTATAAGACGTCTGTTTCGTCCAATATCTACAATACCGGTCACGCAGAAATCAACGATCTAGCCTTTACCCCAGCCTCAAAAGAGATAGAGGGAGAAGAAGTGATCGGGTTTCACGTCTGGGTGGGCGGCGGCCTCTCGGCAAAGCCGTATCTGGCCCAACAGCTTGATCTGTTCGTTCGTCCCGAAGAAGTGGTCAAGGTAGCCTCCGGCGTAACCACGATATTCCGCGATTATGGATACCGGGAAAAGCGCCACCACGCCCGACTCAAGTTCCTGGTGGCAGACTGGGGAGCTGAGAAGTTTCTGGAAAAGCTGATCGAACGGATCGGCCCGATGCCAAAAAAAGGAACAGATCGGACGGTAGGCTGGAATGCCGGCTACTTTACCGGAGTCCATAAACAGAAGCAGCCGGGACTAAATTACGTCGGCCTGCTGCTCCCTGTCGGCCGTATTTCGGCGGACGATCTGGATGAACTGGCTCGTCTTGCCGAACAGTACGGCAACGGCGAGCTGCGCACCTGCAACTCGCAAAATATCCTGATCCCAAACGTGCCGGACGAAAAGCTGGACGGTCTGTTGACGGAACCGCTGCTGGATAAACTGACCCCAAACCCCCGCACGTTTATCGGTCACGCCGTCTCCTGTACCGGGATCGAATACTGCAATCTGGCAATCGTAGAGACAAAGGCACGAATGCTCGCCATCGCCAACTGGCTGGACGAGAACGTAGAGCTAGATACGCCGATCCGCCTGCACATCAACGGCTGCCCCAACTCCTGCGGACAACAGCAGATTGCCGATATCGGCCTGCAAGGCGCAAAGGTCAAGACGGAACAGGGGATGATTGAGGCATTTGACATTCATGTTGGCGGCAGTCTGGGGCCCGATCCTGCCTTCAATAAACGGCTGAAAGGCCGGATTCCCGCCGAACGCGTGGCCCCGGTCATCGCTCATCTGATCGAGTACTATAAAGCCAACCGACAGCCGGATGAGAAGTTTCATCAGTTCGTCCGCCGGGTTGGCCACGAGGTGCTGCAGACCCAGCTTGATCAGATTCTGGCAACGACAGCATAGCGGGAAGCGGGAAGCGGGAAGCGAGAATAGCGAAAGGAAGGGTCACATGTTTCTCTACAAACTGGAAGTGATCACCCAATCAGCCGGTCCTTTTGTAGCGGTGGTGCTTGCTGACTCGGATGAAAAGGCCTTTTCCTACGCGGAAAGCCAGCTTAACCGACAGCATCTCATCCCGCCGACCATACAGGAAATCTCGTTGGTGGAAAAAAAACGCGTGGAGAAGGGCAAGGGATACGTCATCCAAACGACGGATCTCTGAACATCTGCGTAGAAAGTACATCGTGAGTCATGATCGCAAAAGAGAAAGACCGTCAGGGGTAAGTCCAAGTCACCCTGACGGTCTTTTGTTTTGCCCGCGTACGTCCGAAATCTTGTACTCATTTGTGAAAGTGGTCGACCGCTCACCAGTTGCCGCACGACTTGCTCGAGGTATTGTTCGCCGATGCATAACGGGCAGTAGCAGCCAGTGCCTGCTCCAGGTCAGCAATCAGATCGTCTACATCCTCCAGGCCAACCGACAGTCGCAACAGGCCATCGGTAATGCCTCGCTGTCTCCGCTCCTCTGGCGGCATGGAGGCGTGCGACATCTGTGCCGGATAAGAGAGAATACTCTCTACCGCTCCCAGACTGACTGCGACCAACGGCAGCTTCACCGCGTCGAGCAGAATCTTAACCCGCTCTCTGCTGCCCAGATCGAACGAAAGAACCGCTCCGTGCCCGGAGGCTTGGCGGGTTTGCAGGTAATGCCCCTGATGTTCGGGCAATCCGGTATAGTATACACGATCCACAAGCGGGTGAGCATCGAGCCAACGAGCGATAGCAGCGGCACTCTGTGAACTGACATCCAGCCGCGTCTTCAACGTCTTCAATCCGCGCATGACCAACCAGCAATCCTGGACTCCGAGAATGGATCCAAAACCGTTCTGGATGGCGTAAAGCTGTTTGCCCAATCGCTCATCACGTGTTGCCACCAAACCAGCCACTACGTCGCTGTGACCGCCGATAAACTTGGTCGCGCTGTGAACCACGATATCTGCCCCCAACTCCAGCGGGCGCTGGTAATACGGGGTTAAGAATGTATTGTCCACAATGGTCAGCAATCCCTTATCGCGTGCCAGACTGCACAGCAGTGCGAGATCGGTTACCTTGAGCGTCGGATTGGACGGTGTTTCCAGGTAGAGTCCCCGAGTGTTGGACTGAATCGCCGCCTGGACGGCCTCCGGGTCCGTCGTATCAACAAACGTGACCTGCACCCCGAGCCGAGAGAGTATATTGGTCAGCACACGATAGGTCCCGCCGTATACATCTTCAGCCACAACCAGGTGATCACCGGCAGAGAAAAGTAAAAACACACTGGATACCGCCGCCATCCCAGATGCAAAAGCAAAGCCGTACTTCCCCCCCTCCAGATGGGCAATCATCTCCTCCAGCGCCTGGCGTGTGGGATTGCCGGAACGGGCGTAGTCATACTCGCCCGGCTGATCGATATCAAACTGATGAAAGGTGGAAGCCTGATAGATCGGGATGCTGGAAGCCCCGGTCACTCTGTCGATGCTGCTGGTGCCATGCAGTACTCGAGTCGCAAAGTTCATCATCCCCGCCCTCCTCCTGTTTGAAGTGCTTTGTCCAGCGCCTGCTGCAGGTCAGCAATCAGATCGTCAGTATGTTCGATCCCGATCGAGAGGCGGAGCAGCCGATCGCAGACGCCCACCTTTTCTCGAACCTCGACCGGGATATCGGCATGTGTCTGGGTAGCCGGGTACGTACAGAGCGACTCCACGCCCCCCAGACTCTCCGCAAACGAGATCAACTGCAGTTCCTGCAAAAAAGCGGCAACCATCACTGGCTGTCGGATGCGGAAGGATACCATGCCGCCAAATCCGGAAGCCTGCCGGCTCTGTACTTGATGCCCTTCATGCTCGGGTAGTCCGGTATAAAACACCTCCGTCACCGCCGGATGATTTTTCAGAAAGCGGGCAACGTTATAGGCATTTTGCTGATGCCGCTCCATGCGCAGCGCCAGCGTCTTCATCCCGCGGATCAACAACCAGCAGTCCTGGGGACCAAGCACAGCCCCGATCGAGTTGTGCAAAAAGCGCATCCGCTCAGACAATTCGCCCCCTTTGGTGACAATCAATCCAGCAATCACATCATTGTGACCGCCCAAGTATTTGGTAGCGCTGTGAATCACAATGTCCGCTCCCAGTTCCAACGGCCGCTGATAGTAAGGGGATAAAAACGTATTGTCAACAATCAGCAGCAGATCAAACTCCCAAGCGATCTCAGCCATGGCGGCGAGATCGGTCACCTGCATCAGCGGGTTGGTTGGGGTCTCCACGAGAATGGCTTTGGTCTCTCGACGGATCGCCTCTCTCACCAACACCGGGTCGCGCAGATCGACATAATCAAACGACAAGCCAAAACGTGTTAGTACCTGTTCAAACAAGCGATACGTGCCGCCGTACAAATCAAGCGATACCACCAAGTGATCGCCTTGTGAAAAAATACCCATGACCGTCTGAATCGCAGCCATGCCGGAGGCGCAGGCAAATCCGTCATCCCCGCCTTCCAGTGAAGCGATCGCCTGTTCCAACACATCACGTGTGGGATTAGCTGTCCGGGTGTAATCGTACCCCGTGCTTTCCCCCAGTGCCGGATGGCGATACGCCGTCGATTGATAGACAGGATAGCTGATTGCTCCTGTCGTCTTGTCACGTCCTACCCCAATCTGCACCAGTCTGGTCTCCACTTTCATGTGTGATCTCCTCTCTGCCTATACTTTCTATCTCTCCGTCAACGCTTGATGATTTGAACAAAAGAAAAAGCCTACTTCTGAGCGAAGAAGGCTTTTCATACGTATGTACGTAAGCATTCCTTCTCATCTCTCAGAGAAAATCTCTGCAGGAATTAGCACCGTATTCTCCCAATCGAATGGGAGTCGGTTGCCGGGCGTCATAGGGCCAGTCCCTCAGCCGCTCTTGATAAGAAGATCCTATGCAATTTGTTGAACCTATCGTAGCGTACATTCCCTTGGTTGTCAATAAGAGGAATTAATCGATTTCTTCCTGCTGCAGATGACCAAACATCATCAGATACTCATCAATCGCTGCTGCAATCGCTTGGGCGATACGACTCTGATGCTTCGGATTGGTCAGCAACTGTCGGTCCTGATGATTGGTAATATACCCCATCTCGACGATCACAGTGGGACATCCAGAATGATTGAGCAGGTAGTAGCTCTTCCTGCGTACCGGTTTTGCGTGTGACTGGTACAGTTCGTTTACAGAGTGTTGGAGCAGGTGGGCCAGTACCGTACTCTGCTGGCTGTGCTGCGAAATCATCAGCGGTCCACGAACACGCGGATTTCCAGACCAGTTGACGTGCAGGCTGATCATCACTTTCGGGGTGATCTGTCGGGCGAGCTGAGCTCGCTGCGCCAGATCTTTCACGTGCCTGGAACGGATCTTCAGCCATTGATTCTCATCACTAAGCGCATAGTCACCTGTCCGATTCAAGACCACACTGCGTCCCCTTTTTGCCAGTTCATCGTACAGCCGTTTCGCCACCTGCAGATTAATCTCCTTTTCGTACAGATCCTGATAAAACGCGCCACTGTCTACTCCACCGTGCCCGGCATCGATTAGCACATCGACGGACGGCAAGGGAGCGACGGCGTACCCAATTGATGGAAACAATAAAGAGCTTACGAAATAAATCCATATGGCTGCAAGTACACGGATCAGCAACCCTTCTCACCTCGCTCATTCGATAATGCCCAGATACCGGAGGTCGACCCAATGAATCTGGCCCGTTACATCCAACCCCTCCTCTTTTTGAAAACGAATGACGGCTCGCTCCATCTGTCTATCGAAGATTCCGTGCGTTTTCCCTTCGTAGTAGCCTGCTGCACGCAGCCGGTTCTGAACCAACTGGACGAGGGCCCCTTTTGAACCTGGAACCAGTATGCGGTAAGTCAAATCTTCGTGACCCATAATGGGCCCATCAATGATCACAGTCGCTCCCAAAGGCACGTGTTCGTACAATTTCTCGATCTCCCTGTTGCGCATGCGAAAACAACCGTGGCTGGCGTAACGGCCGATCGACTCCGGACGATTGGTTCCATGAATTCCATACGTGCCCCACGACACGTTCAGCCCCAGCCATCGGGAACCAAATCCGCCGCCCCAATCCCTTGACTTGTGAATCACGCGAAAAATGCCTACCGGAGATGGTGTATCCTTGGCTCCCGGTGCAATTCGGTACGAGTATAAGATATTGTCCTCCTGATCTTTCAAGTAGATTCTGTTTTGCCATAAATTAATGTAGAGGTATACCTCGTCCGCCCCGTCATCGGCTACGACTGGAGAGCTAAAACAGAGGAGAGCTGTGCATAGCAAGATGTGGACCAGCATGTGTTTGATCATGTTTTGCGAACCCCACCCAGCGTGATAATCTCAGCCCTATTATGAGTTGCATTCGATTTTTCATGCATGAAACGTCTATATCAGGTTAGTCGGCTGGGTGGGCTGCTTCCGTTTTGGGAACTGACTCGCTGCAAGCAAGCGACTAATCAGCAGGCTTCCGCACATAATAACAGACATTACTGTTTCACTTTCAAGATCAAGGAGGATTTGCTGGTGAGACAATCGATTCTGTTGCTGATCAGCCTGCTGCTTCTGATCACACCCGCACATGCAGCTCCAGCAGATAAAACGATTCGCATCATCGTAAAAACATCGCCGCAATCGTCTTTCTTCTCGGAACTAACGGTTCGCAGCAGTAATAAAGTAGCCAAGCAAATCTTGAAGAGCAAACCGGTGAGGTGGGAAACACAACCTGAATTGCCCCGAGCATACATCCAGATCGGCAAGCAGGAGTTCACCTATGACGAGCTGTCCCGGCTATATGACCAATCCGGACGACAAAGGCTGATTTCTGCAGGCGTCAGCCGTACCCTGGACCTCTGGGTTCGTTATGTCGAGCAGGCGCACTTCGGACAACCGCTGCATTGGAAAGACGTGAAAAAAAAGTTTCGCCGCATGTCTTATGCGTTTGTTACCGATCTGGAAACGGGAAAACAGTTTGCCATACAGCGGCGGGCGGGTAGCCGCCATGCCGATGTCCAGCCGCTGACTCGGAAGGACACAGCCACACTGAAGCAAATCTACGAGGGAAAGTGGAGTTGGCGACGTCGAGCGATCCTGGTATCTATCGACGGTCAGCACTACGCAGCTTCCATGCACGGTATGCCGCACGGAGCGGGTGCAATTGCCGACAACGGGTTTCCCGGCCACTTTTGCATCCATTTTCTCGGCAGTGCCACACACCGTAGGCGGGAGCCCGATCCCGGCCATAGTCTGATGATCCTGAAAGCGAGCGGCCGGCTGTTGGAAACAGTGATGCAGTCCTCTCCAGAGCAGCTGGCTGACTACTTTCTGACCTCCCTGCATGAACACGACCGGGTTACCCTTGAGATGCTGACAAACGGTGCGAGCTTGCCGTTTTCTCCTGAGAAGATCAGCTATGCGAGACGGGTCAAGGACAAAGAGCATTCGCCAGAAGTGAATCTGTTCACGGCAGAGATTCCTCTCAAAGTCACGTTCATGGAAGATGGCCGCTTGCACAAAGAGGTCTGGAGCCTTATGTTCAGCAGAGGCTCACTGTTTGACAGATGGAAGATGGTGCAAATTCGCCGCTTGTAGAGGCGAATTCATGGATGAGGGGCATGTCTGCGGGCGGGTATTGTTGCCACGGTACGTCCTGTCCCTGGTGGGCATCCTAAAGCGGGGAAGGAGGTGTGTCTAACAGTGGCAGAGCAAAGAAACGCATTTAAGACAGGGGAACGAGTAACAAATGCTGGCGATTATGTATGCGGTACCGGAACGACAAAACGTTACGAGACTGATGAAACGTTTGCCGCTTGCCCAGTCTCTGGTCAAGAGACGACCTGGCAACCGGTTGACGACGATGAGGGCGGCTGCGGCTGCTAATCGGAGCAGAGCAGCAAGATGCTTTGCATAGCAAAAGCTCATCCCACGTGATGGGATGAGCTCTCCGTAGTCAACTGAGCTTCTGTTTTTACGCGTTCAGCTTACCTTTGGCCAGAGCCGCCAGTTCGTTAAACGCCACTTTGTCGTTAACAGCCAGATCAGCCAGCATTTTGCGGTTTACTTCCACGCCAGCTACCTTCAGCCCGTGCATCAGACGGCTGTAAGAGAGGCCGTTCACACGTGCCTGCGCATTGATCCGCGTAATCCACAGCTTGCGGAAGTCGCGCTTTTTCTGGCGACGGTCGCGGTAGGCGTAGAGCAGGGATTTCATCACCTGAGCGTTAGCCGACTTAAACAAGCGGTGTTTGGACCCGAAGTATCCTTTCGCCAGCTTCAGTACTTTCTTATGACGACGGCGTGTTACAGCGCCACCTTTTACTCTTGGCATAATCAATTCCTCCTGGTATATCAAGCATGGCGGTCCCACTGTGGGACACTTGCGGAGCACATGCTCAAATGATTGTTGTCAAAGAAGAAATGGTTTACAGATACGTGATCAACTGGGCAATCCGCTGTTGATCGCCTTTCGACACGTAGCCGCCTTTGCGCAGATGGCGCTTCGCTTTGGTCGATTTATTGGCGAACAGATGGCTGGTGTACGCAGAATCGCGCTTCAGTCTGCCGGTTCCCGTCTTTTTAAAACGTTTGGCTGCCCCGCGATGGGTTTTCATTTTTGGCATGAGTAGATCCTCCAATCTATTTGTTGTCCGACTTCGGAGCCAAAATCATGATCATGCTGCGACCATCGATTTTCGGTCTGCGTTCAACGACGGCGATGTCTTCGCATAACGTTGCCAGGCGATCCAGTACTTGCTGCCCAATCTCGGCGTGCGTAATCTCACGGCCGCGGAAGCGGATGCTGCACTTCACCTTGTCTTCGTCCTGCAAAAACTTCCGCACATTGCGAAGTTTGGTTTGGAAATCGTGTTCTTCGATGTTGGATGAGAAGCGAACTTCTTTTAACTCGATGATCTTCTGGTTGCGTCGCGCTTCTTTCTCCTTCTTGGCCTGCTCGTACTTGTACTTGCCGTAGTCCATGATCCGACATACGGGAGGCTTCGCGGTCGGGGCCACGTTGACGAGATCCAGGTTGGCGTCTTGCGCAATGCGCAGTGCTTCCCTGATCGGCACAACACCCATTTGGTTGCCGTCTGGCCCAATCAGGCGGACTTCACGAGCTCGAATCGCCTCATTCACTAACATCTGGTCCTTGCTAATAATGTGCCACCTCCGTTATGTTTCGAGAGCAAATACGGAAATAAAGAAAAGTGCGGGCGCTAAACGCCCACACTGATCTCACCTAGCAATAGGAGTCAAGCTTTGACATCAGGAGACCCGTCAACTGTCCAAGTGGACGTCGATGCAGGTGAGAAGCTGGGCGCTTCTGCTTCGTTCTCGAACATATGATACCTATACAATCTTACATGTCATTCAATCGCTTGTCAAGGGTTATCGTTTTTCTTCGATTTCTTCACGAATCGCCGCGACAAACTCATCCACCGATTGGGCGCCCAGGTCGCCTACTCCCCGCTTGCGGACAGACAGGGTTTGATCGGCCACTTCCTTTTCACCAATGACCAGCATGTACGGGATTTTCGCCACCTGTGCTTCGCGTATCTTGTAGCCGATCTTCTCGTTGCGGATATCCAGTTCAACCCGGATACCAGCATGGAGCATCTTGTTGTATACGTCCTCGGCAAATGGAGCGTGTACTTCGTTGATCGTCATCAGACGGGCCTGCACCGGTGCCAGCCAGGTAGGGAAAGCCCCTCCGTAGTGTTCGACCAGGATCCCGATAAACCGCTCCATGGAGCCGTACATGGCACGGTGCAGCACGACCGGGCGATGCTTTTCGTTGTCCTGCCCGATATAGGTGAGGTCAAACTTCTCCGGGAACTGGAAGTCCAACTGGATCGTTCCGCACTGATGACGCCGCTTCAGCGCATCGGTAATCTGGAAGTCGATCTTCGGCCCGTAAAACGCGCCGTCCCCTTCATTGATTTCGTACTCAATGCCTAGTTCGTCCAGCACGTTTTTCAGCGAGCTTTCTGCGATTTCCCACAGTTCATCCGAGCCCATCGAATCTTCCGGACGGGTGGACAGCTCCACAGAGTAAGGGAAGCCGAACACTTTGTAAATGCTGTCGATCAGATTGATCATCCGCTTGATCTCGTCTTCGATCTGGTCTGGGCGGACGAAGACGTGGGCATCATCTTGACAGAACGTCCGTACCCGCAGCATGCCATTCAAGGCGCCGGAAAACTCGTGACGATGCACCTGACCGAACTCTGAATAACGGATCGGCAGATCACGGTAGGAGTGGATTTTATTCTTGTAGATCAGCATGTGTCCGGGGCAGTTCATGGGTTTCAGCGCAAACTTGGTATCGTCCACCTCGGAAAAGTACATGTTTTCATGATAGTGATCCCAGTGACCTGACTGTTCCCATAAGCGCTGATTCATCATAAACGGCGTGCGCACCTCGGTGTAGTGGGCCAGTTCCTGCAAACGGCGGGAGAACTGCTCCAGTTCGTTGCGAACGGTGAAGCCCTTGGGCAGGAAGAACGGCATGCCAGGCGCTTCTTCGGAAAACATGAACAGTTCCAGCTCTTTGCCCAGTTTACGGTGGTCCCGCTTCTTGGCCTCTTCGATAAAGTGCAGGTACTCGTCCAGGTCCGATTTTTTGGGCCATGCGGTGCCATACACCCGCTGCAGCATCTGGTTATCGGAGTCACCACGCCAGTACGCGCCAGCCACACTCATCAGCTTGAACGCTTTGATCAGGCCGGTGGATGGCAGGTGAGGCCCCCGGCAAAGATCGAAGAATTCGCCCTGTTCGTAAATGGTAATCTCCGCATCTTCCGGCAGATCGCGGATCAGTTCCAGCTTTAGATGATCGCCCAGCTCCTCATAAATCTGGAGAGCTTCCTCGCGGCCCACCACTTTACGGCGAATCTGCAGGTTTTCCTTGACGATCTTCTCCATCTCCGCTTCAATCTTGCCAAGATCGTCAGGAGTCAAGCTGGCCGGGATATCCATATCGTAATAAAAGCCATTTTCAATCACCGGACCAATCCCCAGCTTTACCTCCTTGCCATACAGCCGCTTGACAGCCTGAGCCAGCAAGTGTGCCGCGCTGTGTCGGTACACTTCGAGCCCTTCCGGTGAATCAAGCGTCACTACTTCCACCTGTGCATCCTCTGTAATCGGTGTGTATAGGTCGACTACTTTACCATTCAGTTTGCCTGCGATCGCCTTCTTCTTCAGCCCTGGGCTGATGGAAGCCGCCACATCCTCGATGGTAACCCCGGCATCGTATTCGCGTACAGCACCATCCGGCAGCGTTACATTTACTTTTGCCACGTCTGGATTCCTCCTTTGGGAAAATAAAAAAGCGCACATCCCCGGAAAGGGACGAGCGCATCGTTCTCGTGGTACCACCCTCATTCGGACAAACCTCTGGCGACAGTGAGGCAGAAGTTTATCCCTCGTTACGGATAACGGGCAAAATGCCCGGCGAGCCGTTACTGCGTGCCCTGCACGGTTCCCAGCCGCTGCTCGAAGGGGGTAGATCGTTTCTCGCTCGTGGCAGGCTTCCAGCCAATGGCCTGCCTCTCTAGGACGGCGAAAGAAACGTCCATATCCTTCTCATCGCATGTATGTCTCTGACCGATAGGCCAACTCATTTCTTTATGTATTATAGTGAGTCGGCTTGCGAAAGTCAAGGTTGGTTCGATTCCGACTGAGGCAATAGGCACAGGCCCCACAGTAGGAGAGCCGCTCGCCAAAAATGCTGCGCAGGGTTTCCGCCAGTGCCGGTTTTTCCTCCGATCGGTGCAGTACAATCTTGAGAGGTGCCAAGGTCACCAAGGCACTAACCAAGTAATCCTCATCGCGAAACTCCTGCTCCGAGTGGCTGATCATCGCATCCAACTGATCGAGTCGGATCACCTGCCCTTTCTCGTCAAACAGGCCGTATGGCTTCCCGTTGCGGGGCACGACATGAACGATTCTGTACCGAGCTTCCTGCAGGGAGATGAAGTAACGAAGCAGTTCGACGAATTCACGATACTCTTTTTCCCGCAAATACTCTTCGATGCCCCACTCCACGGCCTCAGCCAGTTCGTCCCAGTACTCCTTGAGCCGAAACCGAACAAACCCTTCCAGCACCAATTCATGGTTGTCCTGCAGGTAGGCATGAATCTTGCGGTAGATCCTGGCTTTACGTGCCGTAGCGGCATCACGGGTTTGTCCCGCCTCTGCATCAAGCAGCACGTGCTGGATATGGGGCAGCACCGCTTCCCATTCCTGGGCCAGTTCAGGACCGTACTCTTTGGCCAATACGCCTTGAATCACATCCGGTTCCATCACCCGGACAATCCACTCGACCGCAACCAGTGCGATAAAAGAGCGAACCACATCCCGTGTCTCCAGCGTGTATTCTTCAGACGACCAACTGACAAAGCGAAATACATGATATGTGCCACGCATCTCTTCTTTGTACTCAATCGTCACGGAACCTGTCTCCACTTTGCTCTCGATCTTGCGAATCGCCGTCCGAAACATTTCGCTGTGCCAAGGCTTGTCTGCCTCGAGAAACACGGACAGTGTCTGCATGGTTCCACCCCCAACCGTCTTGTACTTTCAGTATATGACCTGTGAGTGGCGATATACTTTTAAACGGTTGGTAAATGCCGACTTAGTTCTGCATCACAAAATCGTTTTCGGCCATTTCCCCTTCGTGGAAGACACGCAGGATTTCGTACTTGGTATTGCGCTGCGCGGGGGTTTTGCCTGCCTCGCGAATCATCTGCAAAATCGTATTGGTGTTTACCTTGTAGGCGCACTTGGCAGCGGAGACGACGTTCTCTTCGATCATTGTCGAACCGAAGTCGTTGGCCCCGTAAGAGAGCGAAAGCTTGCCATACTCCGGTCCGACCGTCACCCACGAGGACTGAAAGTTAGGAATATTGTCCAGCATCAAACGGCTGATCGCCAGCGTCTTCAGATACTCTTCCGGCGTATTGTTGACTGCTTTCAGGTTGGTATTCTCCGGCTGAAAGGTCCAGGTGATGAACGCGGTGAAGCCCTTTGTCTCGTCTTGCAGCTCGCGAATCCGCATCAGGGAGAGAACCCGCTCCTCCAATTGCTCGCCAAAGCCAATCACCATCGTAGCTGTCCCAGGCAGCCCTACTAGGTGAGCGGCCCTTTGTACATCAATCCACTGCTTCCAGGAACCCTTCACACGGGAGATCTTCATACGGGTGCGGTCGTCGAGGATCTCTCCACCTGCTCCCGGCAGCGAATCCAATCCGGCTTCCTTCAATTGACGCAGTACTTCTTCGATCGACAGGCCGGATAACTCCGCCATCTTTTCCACTTCCGTCGTCGACAGGGAGTGCATGGTGATCTGCGGAAACCGCCGCTTGATCGTCCGCAGCAGCTCCAGATAGTATTCCAACGGCAGATCAGGATTGGTCCCGCCTTGCATCAGAATCTCCGTTCCCCCGACGTCTACTGTCTCCTGAATCTTCTCCAGAATCGTCTCCGTCGGCAGCACATACCCTTCGGCAGAACCTGGGGGACGGTAAAAGGCGCAGAATCGGCAGTATTTGTCACAGATATTGGTGTAGTTGATATTGCGTCCAATCACAAAGGTCGTGATCGGATCCGGATGCCACTTGAGCATCACCTGGTTGGCGGCATGCCCGATCTTTTCGATTTCGTCGCTCTCAAACAGGGCCAAGCCGTCTTCCAGGCCCAGCCGCTCTCCGGCAACCGCCCGCTTCAGGATTTCGTCTATCACAAAGGAGCCCTCCTTCATACCTCATTTCCTCCTTCATCCTAACACAAAAAGCCGACCCTGCCTATTGGCAGAGGCGGCCGATGACGGGTACAAGCTGGGGAAACAAGCCGTTCAGAGTCCTCCTGAGAATACATGCGAAACATGCGTGGGCGTAGATTAGTGGCGGGATGCAGGACCTTCTGATTCCTCATCCGTCTGCTGCATTTTCGTCTGGTGATCTACTGCTCCGGACAGGTACGGAAAGCCGAGACCGGAAACTGGTGATGTCCGTTCTCCTCCTGCATGGCTCCCGGCTACGTCCTCACGGGCAGTACTGCTTGACGGAGCAGACGGCATGGTTGGATAAACAGGTCCTGGTGGCGCCTGTACCTGTTCGGTTGGCTGAAAGCGGGAAGCGTCTGCGGCAGACCGTTCAGTCGTTGGCTGATACCGACCCAAAACATGTGCAGAGGCGGTGGGCTGCAGCGTCGAGAGTTCGTAGAAACCACGTCTGTTCATGTACCCCCATGTCTCGAAGGCCTGCATCGCACAGTTGTTGGCTGCTTGCAAGAGTGCGCTTCGTATCTGGGCATCGGCGCACTCCAGTGCGGCATCCATGCGCAGTTTGGCACCTGCTTTGTGAGTGCCAAGCAGAGTGGATACCACATCGCGGTCATCAATCAGCTCGAAAGCCCGATTGGGCCGCTCAACCTGCTCTCCGCCCTGCATACCGGCTTGTTGCCCAGGGGCAGCAACCTTCTTGTAAGAACTGGCTGCCGGCATCCCCCGGCCGTGAATCAGGTGAATCAGGCTATTGTATTCATCCGTCATAAACGAAAGCTGGTGACTTACGATCTGTTCAAGCTCTGGATCCTGCACGTATGACAGATAGACCCGAAACAGATTTAGGGCGTCGACCGAAGCGGCAAGAACCTCATGGAGTTCGATCACTTCATGTGCTCCGTACTGGTGGTGTTGCATCGCATTCGCCTCGCTTTCGAATTGATTTTAGGCATCACCTACCAGTATGTCCCAAAGTGATCGACATTTTCCGGGTTTTTGAAGAATAATAGGCAGAGAGACCAGGCGTTCGCCGTTCCAGCCGAATGTCCTATTTTGTTACTTAAAATCATAAACATGTACGGTATAATAGAGTGGAGTTCACGCATCAAACGGAGGAAACTGCTTGCACCTGAAACGCCCTTCGGCCACTTTTTGCTCTGGTTGCCAGGCAGGATCTCAAAGGTAGTGATAG